>NZ_JBJNLG010000001.1:0-480576 GCF_052169175.1 Serratia sp. CY31944 | reverse complement strand
TGAAAATAAATTCTATCTATTTGGTTTTTATGGTATTTATTTATTTGTGTTTTTGTGACTTTATTTTTTATAAAAATAAAATAATATTCCCTCTTATGTTTTTTAGGTTTTCAGTTAACAGCTCAATCGTATAACGCTTACGGTATTTATGTCATGCATAAGTATCTATTTATATATTTACGGAATATATTAAAAGGGAATTGATTTATGGACGCGCTTATCGCTTCACCCTATACCCACACATTTTGGAATGAGTACATGCTCAATCCACACTCCTGCGAGTACAACCTGGTGCTGGATCAGACGATTGAGGGAGAATTGGACGTCGGCCGACTGCGCGCGGCGATCGACGGGGTTTGCCGTGACTATATTCTGTTTCACCACGTTCTGGATGACAGCGCCTCGCAATTACGCTGGGTAAGGTCGGCGAAAAAAATTGCGCTGGAAACGCTCGATGCCGATTGCGATGTCGGTAAGTTAATCAACACGCCGTTCGATCTCCGGGAAGGGCCGCTGTGCCGCTTCTACCTGATTGAGCTGGCTCCGCAGCGCTATAACCTGATCATTGTCGTTCATCACATCCTGATCGACGGCCTGTCCGGACAGGAGTTCTACAGCGCCGTTTCCGCCTATTACAATCGCGGCACGGCGGTGACGCCGCCGCAGGCGGATGAAACGGACATCAGCACATTGTACCGGCGCTATGAGGCGGATATCGCGGCGTTGAAACACGAGTTCGGTTCCGCGTCATTCTGGGGCGACATACTGGCCGAATGCGCCCCGCGCGTGGCGTTGCCTTATCTCCCCGGCGCAGCGGCCGAAGCGCCCGGCGCCGGCGAAGTGCGCTTTGCGTTGCCGTTCGCTGAGTGGCAAGCGCTGAAATCCGGCGTCAGGTATGCCAATCCTTTCCTGATCTTCAAAACGCTGTGGGCGCTGCTGATCGCCCGACAATCTGCGCAGGAAACGGTGCATATCGGTTATCCCATCGCGCCGGAGGGCGGCGAGGCGCTGTTCTTCGGCGCACAGGTCAACACTGCGGTGTTTCCCTTGACCCTCGCCCCGGGAGCCACGTTCAATCAGCTGTACCGCGCGACGCTGGCCTACAGCAAAGCGCTCAAGGTGGCTGGCAAGCTGCGGCACAGCCAATTACCGGTTTATGACATGCTGAGCCTCAGTCCGGTGCGTCAGCTGAACGTCAACTTTACCCAGGCTTACCTTAAAGATGCGCCGCTGGCGCTCGAGGGGTGTCGCATTGGCGTCAATCATCGGTTCAATGTCGATCTGGCCGGTTCGGAACTGCTGCTGGAGTATCAGCCCACCGAGCAGGCCTTTGAGTTTCGCCTGCGCTACCGCCCCGATCTGTTCGACGCGACCCAGATGGCGGAGATGGCGGAGCAGTATCTTTGGCTATTGCAGCGCGCGTTAACCGAACCGGACGCGCCGATTGCCGCTTGGCCGCAGCTGACGGCGCAACAGGTTTTGCGCTGCCGCGACGCCTGGGAGAGCGGGACTGCAACGGCCGACGCGGAAGCGACGCTGCTCGACGGCCTGGCCCGCCAGGCGCGCCGTCACCCGGAACGCATCGCCGTGACCGACGCCAAAGGATCGCTCAGCTACCGCCAGCTGGCGCAGCGCAGCGATCGTCTGGCGCTGCGGCTGCGGGCGGAGTATCAACGGCTGCGCGGCGTGGCCATGCCGCCGGAGACGCTGATCCCGCTGTATCTGCAGCGCAGCGCGGAGGCGGTGGTGGCGATGCTGGCCATCATGAAGGCGGGCGGTGCCTATGTGCCGCTGGATCCCGCCGCGCCGGCGCAGCGGCTGGATTATATCCTACAAGAGGTGAACAGCCCGATCGTCCTGACCGAAAGCGCGTTGCAGGCCGCGGCGCAGCGATTGGCGCCGGGCGATCTTTGCCTGTCGGCGGATGAACCGCTCGCCGACGCGGACGCCGCGAGCTTGCCGCGTGTGGACGCCCGGCAGTTGGCCTACGTGATTTACACCTCCGGCACCAGCGGGCGGCCGAAGGGCACGCTGTGCGAACACCGGGGGGCGGCCAACATGGTGCTTGGCCATACGCAGCGCTTGTTGCGTAATGAGCCGGATGCGCTCAACTGCCTGCAGTTCGCCTCGCTGGCCTTTGACGCGCACGTCTTTGAGGTGTTCATGGCCCTGGGCAACGGCCACCGGCTGTTCATCGCGAGCGAAGCGCAGCGACGAGATCCCGCGTTGTTGTGCGAACAGATGGCGGCCTGGTGCATCGAGGCCTGCTTCTTGCCGCCGGCGCTGCTTGGCACCTTCCCTGAATTGCCGGCTTCGGTGCGCTATCTCGCGACCGGCGGCGAGGCGAGCGCGCAGGAAGCGCTCGACCATTACCTGGCCCGCGGCATGCAGGTCGCCAACATGTATGGCCCGACCGAAGCTTCGGTCAGCGCCAGCCTGAATATTTATCGCCGCAACGGCGCGCGCAATATCGGCCACGCCATCGCCAACATGCGTTGCTATGTGGTTGACGAGCACGATAACTTGCTGCCGTTGGGGGCGGAAGGCGAACTGTGCCTGGCCGGCGTCGGTCTGGCGCGCGGATACCTGAACCTGCCGACGTTGACGGAGGCCGCGTTCACCGCCAATCCTTTTGAACTGCGTGAGCCGTACCGGCGCCTGTACCGCACCGGCGACAGAGTGCGGCGCTTGGCCGACGGCAGTCTGGAGTACCTCGGACGGCACGATCAGCAAATCAAGATCAACGGCTATCGCATCGAATTGGGCGAGATAGAAATGCAGCTGCGCGCGCTGCCTGAGGTGGCCGAGGCGGTGGTGAGCCTGCGTCCCGGCACGGCGGATCAGCTGGCGGCCTGGTATGTGCCGCAACCTGGCGCGGAGCCGGAGGCCGGCGACATCTTGCAACGGCTGGCGGCGCAGCTGCCGCACTACATGTTGCCCTCGGCGATGCGGGCGCTGGCGGCGCTGCCGCTGACGGTGAGCCGCAAGGTCGATTACCGGGCATTGCCGGAACCGCTACCGATCGAGCCGCAAACGGCGTTTCGCCGGCCGTGTTCGCCGCTGGAGATTCGCCTGTCGGCACTGTTCAATCGGCTGCTGGGGGGCGATGTCGGCGTGGATGACAACTTCTTCCGCCTCGGCGGCAACTCCATGATGGCGATCAGGCTGTGCCACGAAGTGAATAAACTGCCGGGGGCGAAGATCTCGGTGCTAACGTTGAATCAGCACCCGACGGTGGCCGCGCTGAGCGAGCACATCGCTGCCCAGCGTCAGGCGCCGCCGGACGAGCTGCCGATCCTCCCCGGCGGGCTGCGGGAGGCGCCGCTGTCGCTTCAGCAGTCGCGGCTGTGGTTTGTTCAGCAACTGTCGGTGGACGCCACGCATTATCTGTCGCCGGTGCTGCTGCGGCTGTCGCCGGATATCGATGACGAACGTTTTGTGGAGTGCCTGCAGGCGATCGTCGAGCGCCACCAGATCTTGCGCAGCCTGATTCGCCAGAATGATCGGGGCGAAGCCAGCCAGTGGGTCAGCGATACCGCGCTGCCGGTGCCTGTGCTGGCGCAGAGCGCCGATGAATTTGACGCCGAGCTGACGCAAGCCTGCAGCCAGCCGATGGATTTGACGCGCGAGCTGCCGCTGCGCGCCACGCGCTACCGTTACCACGATGCGGCGGAGCGGGAAACGACCGTTTGCCTGTTGGTGTTCCATCACATCGTCTTTGACGGCTGGTCGCTTGAGGTGCTGCTGCAGGAATTGGACGCGCGCTATCGGGGAACGTGGCGTGAGGCGACAGAGCCGGCGTTGCAATACCTCGACTATGCGCGCTGGCAACAAGCGCCGGAAAATGTGCAGCGCCGGGCGGACGAATTGGCCTTTTGGCGGCAGGCGCTGGCAGGTTGCCAGCAACTCTCGCTGCCGTTGGACTTTTTGCGGCCGGCGGTCTTCGACGAGCGCGGCGACAACAGCGAAGTACCGTTGCCGGCGGCGCTGGTGAAGGCGCTGGATGCGCTGGCGCGCAGAGAGGGGGTGACGCTGCATGCGGTGATGCTGGCGGGGTTCATGTTGCTGCTGTCCCGCTACAGCGGCCAGAACGATGTCATGGTCGGCACGCCGTTGGCCAACCGCAGCCGCCCTGAACTGGAGAATCTGATCGGGTTCTTCGTCAATACGCTGCCTTTGCGCCGGCAGATCGACCCGCGCCATCGCGTCGTGGAGTTTGTGCGGCAGGTCGCGGCCACGACGCTGCAGGCGCAGCAGCATCAGACGCTGTCGCTGGAAGCGCTGGTGGACGACCTGGCGCTGCCGCGCGATTTTTCGCGCCATCCGCTGTTCCAGGTCATGTTCGCGTTGGAGAGCGAGGGCGGCGCGCAGGCGCGCCCGGACTGGCTGTCGGTGGTCGACCTAAGCGCTTATGAACGCACCGCCAAGTTTGATCTCACGCTCACGCTGACGCCGCAGGGGGAGCAGATGCGCGCGCGCTTCAACTTCGCTTCGGCGCTGTTCAGCAAAGCGTCGATGGATCGGTTGGCCGGCTACTATCTCGCCGTGTTGCAGCAGATGGCGCACCACGACGACTGGCCGCTGGAAAATATCCGTCTGCAACCGCAGAGCCAGGCGCTGCCAGCGGTGTCTGCCTTCGGCTATGCGTTTGAACGCAGCCTGCAACAGGACTTCGTGCAGCATGCGCGGCGCAATCCGCAGGCCGTGGCGGTTGTCGACGAGCAGGGCGAGATGACTTACGGCGAGCTGCACGCGGCGGCGCTGACGCTTGCCACTCAGCTGCGCGTGCAAGGGCGGATGACCGGTGACGCCATCGCCGTCATCGCCGACAAGGGGCGCCGGCAACCGGTAGCCCTGTTGGCGGCGCTGATGTGCGGCAAGGCGTTTTTGCCGATGGAGGCGGCATGGCCACCGCAGCGGCGGCTGAACGTGATGGCGCAGGCCGGCATCAATACGCTGCTCAGCGATGCGCCCTGGGCCTGCGACGAGATCAATCTGATCGAACTGAATGCCGCAGGGCTGGCGGCGCAGCTGCCGCTGCCGGAACAGCGCCTGCCGGCGCTGGACGCTGGGCCCGACAGCCTGGCCTATATCATTTTCACCTCGGGATCGACCGGCACACCGAAAGGCGTGGCGATCGAACATCGCAGCGCGGTGAATATGCTGGAAGGCGTGCGGCGGTATTTCGGCCTCAACGAGCGGGATCGCAGCCTGGCCCTCAGCGCGTTGAGCTTCGATCTGGCGATCTTCGACATTTTCAGCCCGTTGAGCGCCGGCGGCGCGGTCGTAATGCCAGCCGAGCGGGATCGGACCAATCCGCAGGCCTGGTATCAGCTGATGATGACCCATCGGGTGACGCAATGGCTGAGCGCACCGGCGCTGATGGAGCTGTTGCTGGATTATGTGAACGGGGCGGGGTTGACGGCCGGGCCGGCACCGGCGCTGCGGGCGGTGATGGTGGGGGGCGACTGGATCGCCACCTCACTGCCGGAACGCTGCTTGGCCTGGACGCCGCACGGCCGTTTTTGCAGCGCCGGCGGCGCTACGGAGGCGGCGATCTTCACCATGCTGTACGAGGTGCCGCGCGGTCAGAAAATTCGGTCGGTCAGCATTCCTTACGGCAAACCGTTGCCGCACCAGCGTTGCTATATCCTGGATGCCGGGCGGCGGCCCGCCGCGCCGGGTGTCCGAGGCGAAATCTATCTGGCGGGGGAAGGCCTGGCGCGCGGGTATTACGGCGATCCGCAACGCACCGCCGAGAGTTTCTTCTGGCATGACGAGCTGCAGGAGCGGGTGTATCGCACCGGCGATGCGGGCCGATGGCTGGAGGATGGCAACGTGGAGTTTATGGGGCGCCTCGATCAGCAGATCAAACTGAACGGCTATCGCATCGAACTGGGGGAGATAGAACATGCCGCGCTCGCCTATCCGGGCGTGACCGCCTGTTGCTGCGTGCTCGTCACGCAACCGCAGCCCTGCCTGGCCGCGTATTACGTTGCCGATGAGACGATCGCCCCCCAGGCGCTGGCTCAGCACTTGAGCAGCCAACTGCCTCCGTACATGGTGCCGCAGGCGCTGATGCAGCTGGCGCAGCTGCCGCTGACCGAAAACGGCAAGATAGCCCGACAGGCCTTGCCGCAGCCGGAAAGGGCGGTGCGTGAGTTCGTCGCGGCGCAGGGCGAATGGGAGAACGCTTGTCTGGCGGTGTGGCGCGATTTGCTGCAGCGGCAGGATATCGGCGTGGAGGACAATTTCTTCTCGCTGGGGGGCAACTCTCTTCTGGCTATTCAGGCCTGTTATCAGATCGGCCGGCGGCTGGCGCGCGAGGTCACGCTGAGCGAGCTGGGGCGCTTCCCGACGATCCGCTCGCTGTGCCGCGCGTTGCCGCAACAGGAGCAGGGCGCCGCGCCGGTGTCGATCCCGCCGCTGCGGCAGCGCGAGTATCCGCTCTCTTCTTCACAGCTGCAGCTGTGGTTTATCGAGAATTTGAACGGAGGCGGCAATCTCTACCACGTGCCGATGCTGTTCCGTCTCGGCGACGAGGTGTGCCTGGCGGCTTACGAGCGCAGTTTGCAGGCGGTGGTCGCCCGGCATCAGGTCTTGCACAGCCTGATTGTCCAGATGCCATCCCAAAGCGCCGTCGCCCGTGCCTGTGAACTGACGCTTTCGCTGGCGCGCGTGACGCTGGCGGCGGCGCAATGGCCGGACAGGCTGCGGCAGGATATCGACCGGCCGTTCGCGCTGGGGGCGGAATTGCCGATCAGGGCAGCCGTTTACCGGGTGGCGCAGCCGGATGGCGGGTGGGTGACTTACAGCCTGATTCTGGTGCATCACCTGGCGTTTGACGGCTGGTCGCAGCCGGTGCTGTTGCAGGAGCTGGACGTGCTGTATCAGGCGCAGCGGCAAGGGCAAGAGGCCGGGCTGGCGGCGTTGCCGTTGCACTATGGCGACTATGCCGTCTGGCAACGGCGCTGGCTGGAATCCGCTCAGGCGGATGAGGCGAAGGCGTATTGGCGACAAGCGCTGGATGGGTGGCAGGCGCTGGAAATGCCGCTCGATTTCGTGCGGCCGGCCCGCTTCGATCATCGCGGCGCCAACCACGTCATCGCGCTGCCGGAGGCGCTGGTGGCGCAGGCGGCGCAGTTCGCCCGGCGCCAGGGCGTCACGCCGTTTGCGCTGTATCTCGCGGCCTTTAACCTGCTGCTCGGTTACTTCAGCGGCCAGCAAGACATTCTGGTCGGCACGCCGGTCGCCAACCGGCCGGTGGCGGAGACCCGCTCGGCGATCGGATTCTTCGTCAACACGCTGCCGCTGCGTTCGCAGATCGACGATGCGGCGTCGCTGAACGACTATGTAAACCGGGTCTTTGACGGCGTGCTGCAGGCGCAACGGCATCAGAATTTGCCGTTGGATCAGCTGATCGAGCTGCTGCAGGTGCCGCGCGATCTGTCGCGCCATCCGCTGTTCCAGGCGCTGTTCGCGCTGGAGGAAGAGGGGGATGCGCCGACCTGGCTGGCGCCGCAGGATCTGCTGGCGCACTACCAGGCGGCCAAATTCGATTTGACGCTGAGCATACAGCCGGCGCCGCAGGGCGGCAGGGCGATCTTCAACTATGCCACCGCATTGTTCTCATCGGCCACGCTGGCGCTGTTGGGCGAGTATTATCTGACCATCCTCACGCAGATCGTCAATCACGGGGAGCAGCGCGTCAGCCAGTTGGCGCTGGTCTCGGAGAGTGAAATGGCGCGGCAACGCGCCTTCCATCAATCCTGTCCGCCGGCCTACGATTTTGAGCGCGCCATCCATCATGATTTCATCCGTCAGGCCGAGCGCCATCCGCAACGGCTGGCGATCGTCGATGAATGGGGCGAACTGAGCTACGGTGAGCTGTATCGGCGCGCGCTGACGCTGTCGCTGCAGCTGCGTGAGCACGCGGACATGCGCGCCGAGACCATCGCAGTGATGGTGGACAAAGGGCGGGCGCAAATCATTGCGGTGCTGGCGATCCTGATGGCCGGCAAGGCCTATTTGCCGCTGGACGGCGCCTGGCCGGAACGCCGCCGCCTCGATATCGTCGCGCAGTCGCAGACCCGGGTGATTCTGAGCAGCCGGGAGTGGGGGGCCAGCGGCGAGGCCAGGCTGTTGACGATCGATCCGCAGGGGGCCGTCATGGGGTTGCCGCCGGCTCCGCCGGGCGAGGCTGTTTTGCCGGCACCTTCCGCGTTGGCCTATGTGATCTTCACCTCCGGCTCTACCGGCGCGCCGAAAGGGGTGGCGATAGAACATCGCGGCGCGGTGAACAGCATCATCGATACGTTGCACCAGCTGGAACTCGGCGCGGACGATCGCGGGTTGGCGCTCAGCGCGTTGAGTTTCGACATTTCGGTGTTCGATATTTTCGGCCTGCTGTCGGTGGGGGGCGCCATAGTGATGCCGTCCGAAACCGAACGCTACCAGCCTGAGGCCTGGCATCGGCTGTTGATGACCCAGGGCGTAACCTTCTGGAATTCCGCGCCTTCAGTGATGACGCTGCTGGTGGAGCAGTTGGAGTCCGCCGCGTCGCAGGCGCAGTGGCCGCAGCTGCGCAATGTGGTGCTGGTGGGCGAGGTGATCTCCCGCCAACTGCCGGCGCGTATTCGCCAATGGCGGCCAGGGTGCCGGATCGTCAGCGCCGGGGGCGCGACCGAGAGCTCCATTTGGTCGATCCTGTACGACATCCCGGAAACGCCGATCCTGGCGCCCAGCGTGCCTTACGGCCAGGCGATGGCGCATCAGCGCTTTTACGTGCTGGATCGTCATCTGCGCGTGCTGCCGCCCTGCTTGCCGGGAGAGCAATACATCGGTGGGATCGGCGTGGCGCGCGGCTATTACCGCAATCCGTCGCTGACCGAAGAGAAATTCATCTACCATCCGGAGCTGGGGGAGCGGCTTTATCGCACCGGCGACGCCGGCCGCTATTTGCCGGACGGCAACCTGGAGTTCCTCGGCCGTATGGATTTTCAGGTGAAAATCAACGGCTACCGCGTTGAGCTGGGCGAGGTCGAGCAATGTGCGCTGGCGTTCGGCGCGATCAAATCCTGCTGCGCCGTCGTGCTGTCGGAGGCGCATCGGCAGCGCCTGGCGCTGTATTACGTCAGCGAGGCGCCGCTGGATGAATCGGCGCTGCTGGCCTTTATGAGCGGGCAACTGCCGTTGTACATGCTGCCTGCGGCGCTGATGCGGCTGGACGCTCTGCCATATAACTCCAGCGGCAAACTGGATCGCAAGGCGTTGCCTGCGCCGGCGGCGAGCGAACCGCAGGCCTATGTCGCTCCCGCGAACGAGCTGGAACAGCAGCTGTGCGCGCTGTGGCAGGCGGCGCTGCAGTGCGGGCAGGTCGGCATGACGGACGATTTCTTCCTGCTGGGCGGCACCTCGATCAAGGCCATTTCCCTGTGTGTCGGCATGGGGGAACTGATGGCCGCGCCGGTGCCGGTGGTGCAGCTGTTGCAAAGCCGCACCCTGAAAAACCTGCTGGCCGCCAACGAACGCCGCCTGGTCTTGCCGCTTAACCGTTGGGCAGAGGGCGCGCCCGTCGTATGGATGATCCACCCGGCGCTGGTGGGGGCGGAAGCGTTTCACGCTTTCGCTCAGCCGTTGCAGGGGCGATTCAACTGTTACGGCGTCGACAACCATAACCTTTACCATCAACCGGCCATCGACTCGCTCGGCGATCTGGCCGAACGGTATCTGAACGACATGATCGCCGCCGGCCTGCTGCAAGGCGCCGGGCCGGTGCGCATTCTCGGTTGGTCGCTGGGGGGCATTATCGCGCTGGAGATTGCCGCCCGGCTGGAGGCGCGCGGCTGCCGTAACGTGCAACTGTATCTGCTGGACAGCTTCTACCGGCAGGCCACGGCGGAGTTGCCTTTGGAGCAGCTGTTGCCGGCGTTGGGCATCGAGGGCGAGGCGGCGACACGCGCCATGGCCGCAGGGCAGGCGGAGCGACGGCTGTCTGAGGGGAGTCTGAGCCGCAGGCTGCAGACCACCAAGGTGACGCTGTTTAAGGCGACGGAGAGGAACCCGCAGTTGCCGGAGGCGGTCACGGCGCCGCTGCTGGCGGTGGCGGATAATGGGCTAGGCGCGGTCTGTGAGCGGCTGAGGGTCATCCCGCTGGCTTGTCATCACCATAACATCCTGCTGTGTGAGGAGGCGATCGGCCAAGCGCTCAACGATGACGTTTGATTCATGAACCTGGCTCATAAGCCCAAGCGTATTTCGCCCCATAGTCATGGTGCCAACCGTGTTTTACAGTCATCACACCGGAGCGGCGCCGCGTCAGGCGGCGCCGGTATCAATCAGCGGGAGAGTGAAGATGCAAACACGCAAATTGGGGCGCGAAGGGCTGGAAGTCTCGGCGTTGGGGTTGGGCTGCATGGGGCTGAGTTTTGGCTATGGCCCGGCCACCGACAAACGACAGGCGATCGATCTGATCCGTGCCGCGGTCGACGAAGGCGTGACGTTCTTCGATACCGCCGAGATTTATGGTCCGTTCACGAACGAGGAATTGTTGGGCGAAGCGCTGGCGCCGGTGCGCGAGCGGGTCGTTATCGCCACCAAGTTTGGTTTCGATCTGTCGCAGCCGGCGGGGCAACAGGTGTTGAACAGCCGTCCGGAGCATATTCGCCGGGCGGTGGACGGTTCGCTGAAGCGCCTGCGGGTAGAGGCCATCGATCTGCTGTATCAACATCGCGTCGATCCCGAGGTGCCTATCGAGGAGGTGGCCGGTACGGTGCAGCAACTGATTCGCGAAGGGAAAGTAAAGTATTTCGGCCTGTCGGAAGCCGGAGCGCAAACCATTCGGCGAGCTCACGCGGTGCAGCCGGTCACGGCGCTGCAAAGCGAATATTCGCTGTGGTGGCGCGAGCCGGAGCGTGAAATCTTGCCGACGCTGGCAGAGCTGGGCATCGGTCTGGTGCCGTTCAGCCCGCTCGGCAAGGGCTTTCTCACCGGCGCCATTACCGAGAACACCTCTTTCGACAGCGGCGATTTTCGCAACGTGGTGCCGCGCTTCAGCGCCGAGGCGCGCCGGGCCAACCAGGCGCTGGTGGATGTGCTGGGGCAGATAGCGCAGCGCAAGGGCGTGACGCCGGCGCAGATCGCTCTGGCCTGGCTGCTGGCGCAGCAGCCGTGGATCGTGCCGATCCCGGGAACCACCAAGCGTCACCGGCTGGAAGAAAACCTCGCGGCGGCGGCGGTCGCGTTGGCGGCGGACGAACTGGGCGAGATTGAGCGCGCGCTCTGCGCGATCGACGTGATCGGCGATCGCTACCCGGCGCATCTGCAGAAAAACGTCGGGCGTTAAGCCCCGCGCCGCAGCGCCTCAATCAGCAGCGCAAAGGCGGTGGTGTGCTGCCTGCGGCTCGGATAATAGAGGTAATAGCCGGGAAACGGCGGGCACCAGTCGTCCAGCGCCATCTGCAGCCGGCCGTCGGCCAGCGGCTCGGCGACGGTATCTTCCGGCACGAAGGCGATGCCGAGGCCGAGCTGCGCGGCGTCGATCCGCTGGCGCAGGCTGTTGAAGGTCAGTTGCCCCTCCACCCGCACTTTAATCTCCCGGCCATCGCGGGCAAATTCCCAGGCATACAGCCCGCCGAGGGTGGGGAGCCGCATATTGATGCAGCGATGGTTTTGCAGCGCTTGCGGCGTGGCAGGGAGGCCGTAACGGGAGAAATAGTCAGGGGAGGCGACGGGCACCATGCGCATGTCCGGCCCGATGCGCACCGCCACCATGTCCTTCGCCACCTGTTCTCCCAGCCGGATGCCGGCGTCGAAACGCCCGGCGACGATGTCGGTCAGGCTGTTGTCGACGGTGATTTCCACGTTGATATCCGGGTAATCGACGAGAAAAGTGCGCAGCACCGGCCACAGCACCGCATCCACCGCGTGTTCGCCGGCGGTGATGCGGATGTTGCCGGCGGGCCGATCGCGCATTTCACCCAGCGCGTTCAGCTCGCTTTCAATCTCCGCCAAGCGCGGGCCAATGCTGTTGAGCAGCCGCTCACCGGCCTCGGTGGGGGCGACGCTGCGGGTGGTGCGCGTGAGCAAACGCAGCGCCAGGCGCTCTTCCAGCCCGCGAATGGCGTGGCTGAGCGCCGATTGGGAAACCCCAAGCTGCGCCGCCGCTTTGGTGAAGCTGCGCTCCCTGGCCACCATCAGGAAAGCGATCAGATCGTTAAAGTTTTCTTTCAACATACCGGCACCGAAGAGGAAGATGAGCGCACTGTCGCGCGTAGATTTATGAATTGAGCTCATAGCTCCTTGCGCATTTTACCCGCTAGTCGCCGGAAAAGCATGGCGCTATCTTGGCATCACTGACTCATGACGATCAGCACCGGCGGTGAGAGCCGGCGCGGAGGACACGACAGATGAAAATACAACGCAGCGGTTCGATCCCATCACAGCGCGGTTCGGCAGAATATTTTACCGGGCAGGTACGCATCGACGCGCCGTTCGCCGGTGACGCGCCGGCCAGGGTGGGCGGCGCGACCGTCACCTTTGAACCCGGCGCCCGCACGGCCTGGCATACCCATCCGCTCGGCCAGACGCTGATCGTCACCCAGGGGCGCGGGTGGATCCAAATGTGGGGCGAGACCACGCAGGAAATGCACCCCGGCGATATCGTCTGGATCCCGGCAGGCGTCAAACACTGGCACGGCGCGACGCCGGACACCGCCATGACCCATATCGCCATCGCCGAAGCGGTGGACGGCAGCCCGGTGACCTGGCTGGAGGCGGTCAGCGAGGCGGAGTACCGGCAATAAGGCCGCTCAGGCCTCGTGGCTCTGCTCGCAAAACCGCAGGCGGTTGCCGAACGGATCGGTCAGGTTCAGCTCTTTGCCCCAGTCGACAACCTCCAACCCCGGCCGAGCATAGCGGTAGTTTTTGGCCGTGAGCTCCCGGTGCAGCGCGTCGATATCGTGCACCGGGATGAAAATAGCGGCGCCGGGCGTGCTGTCGCCATAGTGTTCGCTCAGGTGCAGCGTCAATCCGGCGCGGGTCACCTGCATGTACAGCGGCAGATCTTCGCTGAAACGGTGCTCCCACTCCAGCGTGAAGCCGAGAAAGTCCAGATAAAACTCTTTGGCCTTGTCGACCGCAAAAATGCGCAGGATCGGAATGGCGGGGGAGAAGGTGATCATCGTCGATCTCACTGTTACGTTAGCGGCAGCCGATATGGATATCGACCGCCTCGGGGCCGGTATAGGCTTCGAAGTCGGTCAGGAAGCGGCGTTCGATTTCCGGGTGTTGCTCGAAATAGGCCCAGATGGCTTGCCAGCCTGCGATAACCGCCTCCGGCATGGCGCCACGGGCCTGGAACACCAGATAGCGGCCGGGTTGGATGTGCAAACCGCTCTCTGCCGCGCTGCCGGCGGTGACGTCAAACGGCCCGCCGGCGTCAGAGGCGTAGTTGGAGTAGACCCCATAGACCGGCGTGGCGGGCGAGGTGGCGAAAAAGTCTGACCACAGCGCCGGGATTTTTGCCGTCTCGGGCCGGGTTTCGTCCTGATTGGTGGTTCTGACCGTTTGGCCGGCGACGTAAAAGCCGGGCAGCTGTACCACGAGAGGTTGCATACTGGAAATTCCTTTTAACCGTTCGAACGAGAGGCCTAAAGGTAGCAAAGGCTTTCCGGATCCGCCAGACAGGGCCCCCGCAGACGCGGAGGCCGATCGCATCAAGCGCCCAAACCGCCAAGGCACAGGTATTTGATCTCGAGATAGTCCTCGATGCCGTATTTTGAGCCTTCGCGGCCCAAACCGGAGTGCTTCATGCCGCCGAACGGCGCCACCTCGGTGGAAATCAGCCCTTCGTTGATGCCGACGATGCCGTACTCCAGCGCTTCGGCCACGCGCATCACCCGGCCGATGTCGCGGCTGTAGAAGTAAGCGGCCAGGCCGAACGGCGTGTCGTTGGCCAGTTCGATGGCTTCCGCTTCCTGGTTGAAGCGGATCAGGGGCGCCACCGGGCCGAACGTTTCCTCGCGGAAGATTTTCGCCGTGCGCGGTACGTCGGTCAGGATGGTCGGGGTGAAGAAATTGCCGCCCAGCGCGTCAGGCTTGCCGCCCAGCAGCACCGAGGCGCCGTGCTCGACGGCGTCGGCGATGTGCTCGCGCACTTTCTCCACCGCGTCCGGGTTAATCAAGGGGCCGATGGTGACGCCGTCATCCAGGCCGTTGCCGACTTTCAGCTTGGCGACGGCGGCTTTCAGTTTGGCGGTGAAGGCGTCGTACACGCCGTCCTGCACCAGAAAACGGTTGGTGCAGACGCAGGTCTGGCCGGCGTTGCGGTATTTCGAGGCGACCGCGCCGGCCACGGCGGCGTCCAGATCGGCGTCGTCGAACACGATAAACGGCGCGTTGCCGCCCAGCTCCATACTGGTTTTCTTGATGGTGGGCGCACACTGGGCCAGCAGCTGCGCGCCGACTTCGGTGCTGCCGGTGAAGGAGAGTTTACGCACGTCCGGGTTGGCGGTGAGCTCGCCGCCGATGCCTTTACTGGGGCCGGTGATCACGTTGCACACCCCGGCGGGCAGCCCGGCGCGCTCCGCCAGCACGGCGATCGCCAGCGCCGAGAACGGGGTCTGGCTGGCGGGACGGATCACCCCGGTACAGCCCGCCGCCCAGCCGGGGCCGGCTTTGCGGGTGATCATCGCCGCCGGGAAGTTCCACGGAGTGATGGCGGCGAACACGCCTATCGGCTCTTTCTGCACGATGATGCGGCGGCCCGCCTGAGGCTGCGGAATGGTGTCGCCGTAGACCCGCTTGCCTTCCTCGGCGAACCATTCGATAAAGGAGGCGGCATAGGCGATCTCACCGCGGCTTTCGGCCAGCGGTTTGCCCTGTTCCGCCGTCATGATGCGCGCCAGATCCTCCTGATTTTCCATCATCAGCTTAAACAGCCGCCGCAGTTTGCCGGCGCGTTCTTTGGCGGTCAGCGCACGCCAGGCGGGCAGCGCCTTCTTGGCGGCGGCGATGGCGCGCGCGGTTTCTTCGGCACCGAAGGCCGGCACATGGCCAACCAGCTCGCCGTTGGCGGGGTTATGGATGGCGATCGCGTGGCCTGCTTTGGCCGGCAACCATTGCCCGTCGATGTAATTGGCCTCGCGGAACAGCGTGGGGTCCTTGAGGGTAGCGCTGATGCTGGTGCTCATTGGTCTCTTCCTTTGCTGAGTTCAACAGAATGGTCTATCCCATACGGCTACCCTTTACCCTAGCAAACTTTGCCGTCGCCGTTTGCCAGCGTGGCGACAAGATGAGCGTTTTCTTCATGCGCACCTTCTGTACAAAAAATATCCGCCGCCGGGCCGATACTGAAAGAGCAGGCATATGACCCTTTTCGATGTGATTAAAAGGAGTGTGCGAATGATGAAATCAGTGGACAGACATCTCGCGGCCTACGGCAGCGAAATGGATTTTTTGGCGTCGAGTATCGCCCTGATGGAATGGCAAGGGCGGCAGATTGACGCCGGGCAGGTGGCCGGCAATATGTCGGAACAGCAAAGCCGCCTGTTCTTTGCGCGGTTGAGTTATTTTCGTCAGCTTTATCAGGCCGCAGCGGCGGCCGAACACAGCCTGTAATTTCCCGATTCAGCCCCGCCGCAGCGGGGCTTTTCATTTCAGCGGTGCCACACTCCGGTCGCCAGCGTCGCCGGTGAATACTCCAGATCGCGTCCCCGCCACGGCAGCGCCGCCGCAAAGCGCCAGGCGCGGTGAACGTCAAACCGCCAATAGCGTTCCGCCCCTTCAACGCCGGGATGTCCTTCCGCCTGCCAGAGGATCTGCGTTTTTCCCTGCAGATGCAGCACGTCGCCGCGCTCAAAATCGATGAACAGCAGCGCCGCCCGCGGTTCGGCCAGCAGGTTGCCCAACGTATTCATATAGCGGTTGCCGCGAAAGTCCGGCATCCACAGCGTGTCGCCTGCCAGATGGATAAAGCCGGGGCGGCCGCCGCGATGGGAAATATCGACGCCGCCCTGCGCCAGTTCCAGGTGCGCGCCGCTGGCGACGAAGCTGGTGTCCGCGGTGCGGATCAGCGCCTGCGCCGCCGCATCGAGCGAAGCTAAATGCTCAACCGGCTGTGGCCGGCTCTCCACCGGGTAGAGTTCGCGGCGCTGAATGTACTGCGGGCAGTTGCCGAAGCTTTGGTGAACGACGATCTCCACCCGGTTTTTGTCGGTGCGGCCGACGGTGCCGTTGGCGCGGTTGCGCCGCCGGTTGCTGAAGTCGAGCCCGAGCGCGCCGACCGGTTTGCCGGGCAGCAACAGCGCCTGGGCGGGATCGTCGCTGCGGCGCGGCGCGCTGATGCGCAGGTGCGTGTCGTCCGGCGTGCGCAAAAACCCGGGCGGGCCGCTGAACAGGGTGGCGATGGGCCAGCCCTGTTCGTCCAGCGTGGCGACGAACAGGTAGGGCAACGCGGCGAAAAAAGCGCGGTGCTGATCCGGCATCGCGGGGTAGATGCCGCCGCCCACGCGATCGAAACCGGCCAGCGTTTGCGCGCGCAGCTCATCGGGGTGGAACCGTTGCGGGATCATGGCGTCAGCTCGCCGCCGGTTCCGGCAGGGCCGGCATGGCGAAGAAGCCGGGAAGCGCCGCGATGCTCGCCACCCAGCGGCGTATGGCGGGGTAAGGCGCCAGCGAAATGCCGCCTTCGGCCGCGACCGCCACATAGCTGTAGCAGGCCAGATCGGCGATGGTCGCCTGTTCGCCGGCCAGATAGCCGCGCTCGCTCAGGTGCTGCTCCATCTGCGGCAGAAAACGATCGCTGATTGCCCGCGCCGCCTGATAATCTTCCGGCACCGCGAACTGGGCGATCAGCCGGCAGGAGGCCGGGCCGTAGCGCACTTCACCGGCGGCTTTGGAAAGCCAGGCCTGCACTCGCGCCGCCGCCGCCGGCTGTTCCGGCAGCCAGTGGCTGTTCGGCGCATAGCGCTTCACCAGATAGACCAGAATGGCGTTGCTGTCGGCCAGCGTCAGATCGCCGTCCTGCAAGACCGGGATCTGGCCGAACGGGTTGAGCCGGCGAAAGGCCGCGCTCTGGCGTACTTCCGCCGAGGCTTCTACCCATTCATAGGGCAGCGCCAGCATGCGCAGCAGCAACGCCACGCGGTGAACGTGGCCGGAAAGCGGGGTGCCGTAGAGGGTGATGGTGGACATGGCGTTTCTCCTCACTGTTTTTTTTCAGCATACTCTTGCGGCGAATGAACGGAATCCGGCAATGTGGAAATTGATAATTTCATTTTTCGGAAGAGTCTATGGATCGGTTAGACGAGTTGGCCATCTTCGTGGCGGTGGTGCAGCAGGGCAGCCTGGCGGCGGCCGGGCGCAAACTGCGGCGCTCGGCGCCGGCGATCACCCGGGCGATCGCCGCGCTGGAACAGCGTTTCGGCACCCGACTGGTGGAACGCACCACCCGGCGGCTGGCGCCTACCGAAGCGGGCGTGCGGTTGCTGGAGCGCGCGCAACAGCTGCTGCAGGATTATCAGGCGGTGGTGCAGGATACCGCCGAAGCGCAGCTGAGCGGCTTGCTGCGCGTCACCTCGCCGGTGCAGTTCGGCCGCCGCTACGTGGCGCCAGTGGTGATGGCGTTTCTCGATGACTATCCGCAGATGCAGATCGAAATGGTGTTGAACGATCGCAATCTCGATCTGATCGACGAAGGATTGGATATCGCGGTGCGCATCGGTCATCTGCAGGACTCTTCCCGCGTGGCGCGGCGGCTGGGGCAGGTCAGCCGGGTGACGGTCGCCAGCCCGGCTTACCTGGCGCGCTGCGGCGAGCCGCGCTCACCGGCGCAGCTGGCGGAGCACGCCACCATCGTTGGCACCCAGCGGCCGTCGCTGCGCGAATGGCGCTTCGGCCCGCAGGAAAACGGCGAGCGCGTGCGCTTGGCTCCCCGGCTGTTGCTCAACGACGTGGAGGCGCAGCTGCTGGCGGTGCGCGCCGGCAAGGGCATCGCCCGGCTGCTCTCGTATCAGGTGGCGGACGATCTGGCCGCCGGCACGCTGGTGCGGCTGCTGGCGGACCATGAACCGTTGCCGATGCCGGTACAGCTGGTGGCGCAGCAGGCGCAGCGCATGCCGCTGAAGGTGCGCGCCTTTTGGGATTATGCGTTTGAACGGCTCAGCGCATTGCCGCAAATTCAGCCGGATGGGCGGGGAAAATAAGCGCGAAAAGTTTCATGGGTTAAACTTTTTCGCCGCCTGTCTCATTTTATTTTACCGGGCGCGCATTGCTGATGCGCCCATCTTGACAATAATGTTGCCGGTGCTAATAGTTAATTCATATTTTAAATAATAAACGAAGTTTAATATATGAAACAACTTGCGGGGAGCTATGACAACGGCGCCACGGTGGATAATGAAGACGCTATTTTGACTTCATTTCAAACTCGCAGCGCGGCTATTTATCATCAGGCTAAGCATGAAAAGAATATTGCGTATGGCGAAAGCGAACGTGAGACGATTGATTGGCTTTATTCTGCAAAGCAGCACCAGGGCACGTTAATTTTTATTCACGGCGGCTATTGGCAATGCTGCGATAAGGCGGATTTCGCCTTTATCGCCGCCGGGCCGTTGGCGTTGGGTTTTGACGTGGTGCTGGTGGAATATGCGCTGGCGCCGGCGGTTAATCTTGACGCCATTTGTCGCCAGGTGGGGGCGGCGCTTGATGCTATTCAGCGCCGTCTGCCGCCGCACTATGCCCATCCGGTGCATCTGTGCGGCCATTCCGCCGGCGGGCATCTGGCGGCGTTTTGGCAGCGGCATGCGTTGGTGGATGCGGTCTTTCCCGTCAGCGGCCTGTTCGAACTGGCGCCGCTGCAAGAGAGCTATGTCAACCGGGCGCTGCAGCTGACCGCGCGGCAGATTGAAACGCTCAGCCCGGCGCGCCGGTTGCCGGCGCGCAGTAAGCCGCTCACGTTGTATTACGGCGCTGATGAGCTGCCGGAACTGATCGGCCAGTCGCAGCACTATCACGCGGCGCTGCGCCAAGGCGGGCTGTCGGCCGATCTGGTCGCGGTGCCCGGCGCCAATCATTTCACCATTCTGGATGCGTTGTTCGCCGCCGACGGCGCGCTGCTTCGCCAACTTGACCACCACGGGAACCACTGACATGCGCGAGATCGTAGAAACCGGGCTGCCGGAGATCGGCCAGCCTTTTTCCTGGGCTACCCGGGGCGGCGGCATGCTGTTTACCGCCCACGGCCCGGTGCGGGTGGACGGCAGCATCGAGACCGGCGCGCCTGAGCAACAGATTGCGTTAACCTTCGACAACCTGGCCCAGACGCTGAAGGCGGCGGGCAGCCACAGCGATAAGGTGCTGCAGGTAATGGTTTATCTCACCGACGTTAACGACGTTAAATTGCTCGATGATATTTACCGGAAATACTTTAATTATCCTTATCCCAATCGCTCCACGGTTATTGTCGAAAAATTGGTGGTGCCGGGAATGAAAATAGAAATTACCGTCAGCGCCATCGCCTGATTTAATTTCTCATTAAGTCCGTTTTCATATTAATTCAATAACGAGTTAAGGATGCGTCATGTTTAAACAGATTGCACCTTCCGCGGCCGATTCTGTTCCATCGCTGATGGGAGTCTATTTGCAGGATCCCAATCCGCAAAAAGTGAATTTAGGCATTGGCCTCTATTACGACCGGCAGCATGATTTTCGCCCGGCCGCATGTGCTTGCCGGGGCTCAACCCCGGCAATATCGACTACGTGACCGCCGCCATTCTCGACGTCACCCGTACCGTCTAACTTCGCCCGGGAACCCAGCCATGCCACAGATGAATGATTTTGAGCATATTGCCCGCCGTCAGGGCGGGTTGAACAAGCATCTTACCGCCGGGCAGATGTCGATGCTGGCGATCGGCGGCGCCATCGGCACCGGGCTGTTTCTCGGCAGCGCCTACGCCATTCAGATGGCGGGGCCGGCGGTATTGCTGAGCTACCTGATCGGCGGCGTTATTGCGCTGCTGTTGATGGGCAGCCTGGCGGAAATGACCTCCGAACACCCGACGCCCGGCTCGTTCGGCGACTACGCCGAATTCTATCTCGGCCCGCTGTTCGGTTTTCTGGTGCGTTATTCCTACTGGTCTTGCGTGGTGCTGGCGGTGGGCACCGAAGTTACCGCCATCGGCATGTACATGCAGTTCTGGTTCCCGGCGACGCCGACCTGGCCGTGGGTGCTGCTGTTCTCGGCGGCGGTGATCGTCGTCAATGTGATCGGCGTGAAGTCGTTCGGCCAGGTGGAATACGCGCTGTCCACCGTCAAAGTGACGGCGATCGTGGCGTTCATTCTGATCGGTCTCGGCATGCTGGCGTTCTCGGGCAACCCGTCCTACGGCCTGCGCAACCTGACCGCCGGCGGCTTCATGCCGTTTGGCGTCAAGGGCATGTGGTTCGCAACGATCGTGTCTATCTTCAGCTACCTGAGCATTGAAATGATCGCGGTGGCCGCCGGCGAGGCGAAAAATCCGGTGATTGCGGTGAAGGCGGCGTTCAAGGGCACCCTCGTGCGGCTGTTCATCTTCTACATGCTGTCGATCGCCCTGATGCTGGCCATCGTGCCCTGGCGCCAGTCCGGCACCGGCGAAAGCCCGTTCCTGATGGCGATGAACGTCATCCATCTGCCCGCCGCCGCCGGTATTTTCAACTTTATCGTGCTGGTGGCGGCGCTGTCGGCGATGAACAGCCAGCTGTATATCACCACCCGCATGATGTTCTCGCTGTCGCGCGCCGGGCAGGCGCCGGCGGCATTGGGGCGCGTCAGTCGGCGCGGCATTCCGGTCAATGCGTTGGCGATGTCGTGCATCGGCATCGTGGTGTCTATCGTGCTGAGCCTGGTGGCGCCGGAAACCTCGTTCGCCGCCATGATGTCCATTTCGGTGTATGGCGCCTGCTTTACCTGGCTGATGATTTTCGTCACCCACCTGTTCTTCCGCCGCCGGCACCGGCAGACCCACCTGAAATTCCGCATGTGGGGGTTCCCCTATACCACCTTGCTGGGCGCCGGGCTGATGGCGGCGCTGATGATCTCGACCGCGTTTACCGAATTCTTCCGCATGACGCTGTGGTTCGGTATTCCGTTCACCTTGCTGCTGGTGGCGGCCTACCGCTTCCAAAGCCGCCGCGCGGCGGTGCCGTCGCCGTTCAAGGCGCCGGAGGTGGAGTAATGCGAGAGAGGGGCTGAGGCGCGCCTCAGCCCCGGGGATTACAGCTGGCTTTTCGGGATCAGGTGGTCGCCGAAGCTCAGGCGCTGGCGGCCCGGTTCGATTTCGGTCAGCGGCGCCACTTCGCGCAGCGAGGATTTGCAGCGCTGAACCAGATCCTGATATTCGCGGGTGCCGGCGATCTTCCAGGCCAGTTCTTGCTCGGTCAGATCGCGCAGCACGCGCGCCGGGCTGCCGACCACCAGCTTGTTGGCTTCGAGAGTCGCCGCGGCTTTGACGAACGCCATCGCGCCGACGATGGTGTTCTCGCCGATTTCCGCACCGTCCATCACCACCGCATTCATGCCCACCATCGCATTGCGGCGAATGCGGCAGCCGTGCAGGATGGCGCCGTGGCCGATATGGCCGTCTTCTTCCACCACCGTGTCCTGCTGCGGGAAGCCGTGCATCACGCAGTTATCCTGAATGTTGGCGCCGTCGCAGATCACCAGGCGGCCAAAATCGCCGCGCAGGCTGGCATTCGGGCCGATGTACACGTGTTTGCCGACGATCACGTCGCCGATCAGCACCGCCGTCGGGTGCACATAACTGCTGGGGTCGACGACCGGCGTCAGGCCGTCAATCTGATACACAGGCATAGCGTGAGTTCCTTAAAATGTAGGGTCGCGCGGCAGGCCGCCGAAGCGCCGATAGTAGCCGGCAGCCGGCGCGGGCAGGGCGCCGATGGTGGTTTCCGCCAGCGCGCTGACGTACTCCGTCGCGGCGCGATCGACCTGCTGATAGAGATTGATGCACAGATTGCGGGCGATCTGGCCCTCCCACTGCGCGGGCAACAGCGCGTCCGGCAGCAGCGGATCTTTCAACACCACGCGACGGAAGAAGTGAATCAATAATAGCTTAATCTGGAAACAGCGCAGCGGCGTCAGCGCCGCCGGATCGACTTCGCGCAGCAGCGCCATCAGCGGCCGGAAGGAGACGATAAACTCGTGATAGCCGGCCGCCACCTCGCTCAGCGACCAGCAGTCGGCCACCAATTTCTGCAGGGTTTGCTCGGAGCGGTTGTAGGGATAATCGGCGCGGAAATAAATCACCTGCTCACTGGCGTTCAGCTCGCCGAGCAGCGCCGTCACGTCGGTTTGCGCATGGGTGGGAGCGGCCATCAGGTTGCTGGCGATTTGCCCGAACCCGAGCCAGCCCAGCTCTTTTTTCAGCCGCGCGCGCGCGTTTTTTTCGGCGCTTTCCAGCAGCAACAGCTCCCACTTGCCGTCCCAGGCGGGCTGCTCGCGCAGATAGATTTTCGATTCGGCGTGGCGGAACTGGCGCATCCCTTGCTCGGTCACGCGGTAGAAGCTGCGGCGGCCTATTTTCTCCACCGCCAGCCACCCTTCTTTTTGCAGGCGGAACACCGAGGTGCGCACGAAGCGATCGCCGAAGCCGAAGGCCTCCAGCAGCGCGCTCAGGCTGCCGAGCCACACTTCGCCGCCGCGGTGGCTGAGCGCGTCGCCGTACAGCGAAATGATCAGCGAGGTGCCGCTGATCGGCTGCGCGTCGACGGCATGGCGAATGAACTCATCCAGTTTATGTTCCATATTTTTCCATGGGTTAGCCTTCGATGAGCCATAACATTACGCCTAATTTGGGGCGGCGTCATCCGTGACGTCGTGCGCCTCAGCGCGGCCGCAGATCGACCACGCGCTGCGCTTTGCCTTCCGATCGCGGAATATCGCCGCAGTTGGCGATGCTGACGTCGGTGCTGACGCCCACGATCGATTTGATGTGGTGGCGCAGCTGGTGGCAGATGTCGCAACGCTGCTGGTGGCTGAGGCTGAGCGCCGATTCTTTCAGCTCGACGCGCACCGCCAGCGTGTCCAGGTGCCCGCTGCGGCTGACCTGCAGCTGATAGTGCGGCGACAGCTGCTCGAACTGCATGATCTGCTCTTCCACCTGCGACGGGAAGACGTTGACACCACGGATGATCAGCATGTCGTCGGAGCGGCCGGTGATTTTGCCCATGCGGCGCATCTGGCGTGCGTCGCCCGGCAGCAGCCGGGTGAGATCGCGGGTGCGGTAGCGGATCACCGGCAGCGCCTCTTTGGTCAGGGTGGTGAACACCAGTTCGCCGTGCTCGCCGTCCGGCAGGGCGACGCCGGTTTCCGGGCAGATGATCTCCGGCAGGAAGTGGTCTTCCCAAATGGTGGGGCCGCCGCCGCTTTCCAGGCACTCCATCGCCACGCCCGGCCCCATCACTTCCGACAGGCCGTAAATGTCCAGCGCCTTGATGCCCATGCGGGTTTCGATTTCGTGGCGCAGGGCTTCGGTCCAGGGTTCGGCGCCGAACACGCCGAGCCGCAGCGAGCAGCCGCGCGCATCGCCGCCCATTTTGCGTTCCAGCTCGTCGATCAGCGTCAGGCAATAGGACGGCGTCACCATGATGATGTCGGGTTTGAAATCGAGGATCAGCTGCGCCTGGCGTTCCGTCTGGCCGCCGGACATCGGGATCACCGTCGCGCCGAGTCGCTCCGCGCCGTAGTGCGCGCCCAGGCCGCCGGTGAACAGGCCGTAACCGTAGGCGACGTGCACCTTGTCTTTGGCGGTGGCGCCGCCGGCGCGCAGACAGCGGGCGACGATATCGGCCCAGTTATCGATGTCGCGCTGGGTGTAACCCACCACCGTCGGGCGGCCGGTGGTGCCCGAGGAGGCGTGGATGCGCACCACCTGTTCCATCGGCACCGCGAAGGTGTCGAACGGGTAGTTGTCGCGCAGATCCTGCTTGGTGGTGTAGGGGAAGCGCGCCAGATCGCTCAGCTGTTTGAGATCGTCGGGGTGCACGCCGGCCTGGTCGAATTTGCGTTTGTACATCGGCACATTGTCGTAGGCGTGGTGCAGCGTCCACTTCAGACGCGCCAACTGCAACGCTTCAATCTCATCGCGCGAGGCGAATTCGATCGTTTCGAGGGGCTGTGGATTTATTGTCATGGTTAGCCTCAGGGGTCAGACACGCTCAATGATCATGGCGATGCCCTGGCCGACGCCGATGCACATGGTGCAAAGCGCGTAGCGGCCGGCTCGCCGTTCCAGTTCAAACAGGGAGGCCAGCGCCAGGCGCGCGCCGCTCATGCCCAGCGGATGCCCCAGAGCGATCGCGCCGCCGTTGGGGTTGACCTGCGGGGCATCGTCCGGCAGGCCAAGCTGGCGCATCACCGCCAACGCCTGGGCGGCGAACGCTTCGTTCAGTTCGATAACGTCCATCTGCGCCAGGCTCAGCCCGGCGATTTCCAGCACCTTGCGGGTGGCCGGCAGAGGGCCGATGCCCATCAGCCGCGGCTCTACGCCGCAGGTGGCGGTGGCAACGATGCGCGCGCGCGGCGTCAGCCCCTGGCGCGCCGCCATCGCTTCGGAGGCGACGATCAGCGCCGCCGCACCGTCGTTCAGGCCTGAGGCGTTGCCGGCGGTGACGCTGCCGGGCTGACGGAACGGGGTTTTCAGCGCCTGCAGCTGCTCGAGGGTAGTGTCGGGGCGCGGGTGTTCATCCTGGCTAAACAGCGTCACCGCGCCTTTTTTGCCGCTGAGGCTGACGGGGGCTATCTCCTGCGCCAGGTGGCCCAGCGCCTGCGCCCGGGCGGCGCGCTGCTGGCTGCGCAGCGCAAAGGCGTCCTGATCGGCGCGGCTGATGTTGAACTGTGCCGCGACGTTTTCGGCGGTCTCCGGCATCGAATCGGTGCCGAACTCGGCCTGCATCCGCGGATTGACGAAGCGCCAGCCGAGGGTGGTGTCGTACAGCTGCGCCTGGCGGCTGAAGGCGCTGTCGGCCTTGCCCATCACCAGCGGCGCACGGGTCATCGATTCCGCGCCGCCCGCCAGCAGCAGCCCGGCGTCGCCGGCCTTGATGCTGCGCGCCGCCATCGCCAGCGCATCCAGGCCCGAACCGCACAGGCGGTTCACCGTGGTGCCGGAAACGCCGACCGGCACGCCGGCCAGCAGCAGCGCCATGCGCGCCAGGTTGCGGTTGTCTTCCCCTGCCTGGTTGGCGCAGCCGAGGATCACGTCGTCCAGCTGCGCCCAATCCACCTGCGGATGGCGTTCCAACAGCACGCGCAGCGGCAGGGCGGCCAGGTCGTCGGCGCGCACCTGGGCCAGCGCGCCGCCATAGCGGCCGATCGGGGTGCGCACGCCGTCGCAGATAAATGCCTGATTCATGCCTGATCTCCTAAAATGCTGTGGCCGAGGCGGTGCGCGCGGCCGCGGAACCAGGCGACGGTTTTGCCCAGTTGGTTAACGATTTCGACGTCATACAGCCCGGTGGCTTTGCCCTGATGGCGCACCGCCGCGCTGGCGGTAAGGCGGTCGCCGGCCAGCGCCGGGCGGACGAAGTCGATGCTGCAGCCGGAGGCCACCGCCGCCAACCCCTGGCTGTTGCAGGCGTAGGCGAAGGCGGTGTCCGCCAGGCTGAACAGCTGGCCGCCGTGGCAGGTCTGGTGGCCGTTGAGCATCTGCGGGCCGACGGTCATGCTGACCTGAGCGTATCCGGCGTCGACGGCGTCGATGTGCATTCCCATCGCCTGAGCGCAGGTATCTTGCTGGAACATCTGTTCGGCGCAGCGCTGAGCCAGCGCGCGCGGCGTATTGGCGTTCATCGTTCGGCTCCTGGGAAAGAGGCGGGGGAAGCGTAGCGGCGCAGCAACGGCATCGGGCGATAGCGCGCTTCGCCGTAATAGCGTTGCAGGTTTTCCAGCGTCGCCAGAATGTGGCACCAGCCGAGCGCGGCGCCCCAGGCCAGCGGGCCGCGCGGATAGTTGACGCCGCGCAGCATCGCCAGATCGGTATCTTCGGCGCTGGCGACGCCTTTGTTCACCACGTCGAGCGCTTCGTTGGCCAGCATGGCCAGGGTGCGCATCGTCAGCAGGCCGGGGTAATCCGGCAGTTGAATGACCTGCTTGCCAAGGGACTGCAGCAGGCGAATCGCTTTGGCATTGTGTTGCGCATCGTTTTGCGCCGCGCAGCTGATGGCGATGGCGGAGGCGTGCGCATAGTCGGCACAGAGATCGAACAGCACCACGGGCGTTCCACGTTCGTCGGCCAGCTGGCCGGCGGTTTTACCATTGGTTAACATCAGTGTAACGTCGTCGATCGTGACGTGCGGGCTGGTCTGGCCGGGTTGTTTGATCGCCCCCGCATTTTCGATCAACAGTTCCGCCAAATCGGCCAGCGAAGACCAGTCGCCGTGCAGCGTAACGCGTTGCGGCAATGCGGCCTGCGCCAGAGGCGCAAAGGCGATCGCGGCGGCGGATCGCGGTGCGTCGTAGCGGTAGAAACCGCGGCCGGACTTGCGGCCGAGGCGCCTGGCCGCCACCAGTTCCTGCTGCACCAGTGAGGGCGTGAAGCGCGGATCCTGATAGAAGGCCTGATACACCGATTCGGTCACGGCGTAATTGACGTCCTGGCCGATCAGATCGGTCAACTGCAGCGGGCCCATGGCGAAACCGCCGGCGTCGCGCAATACCGCGTCCAGCGTGGCGGCGTCGGCCACCCGTTCCTCCAGCGCGCGCAGGGTTTCGGCATAGAACGGCCGCGCCACGCGGTTGACGATAAATCCCGGCGTCGAGCGGCATACGACGCTTTGTTTACCCCAGCGCTGCGCCAGGGCCTGCAGCGCGGCGAGGGTCTCGGCGCCGGTCTCCAGGCCGCTGACGATCTCCACCAGCTTCATCAGCGGCGCCGGGTTGAAGAAGTGCAGCCCGGCCATGCGCTGCGGATGTTGCAGCGCGCCGGCGATGGCGGTGATCGACAGCGAAGAGGTATTGCTTACGAACAGCGTCGTGGGCGAGCAGATCGCCTCCAGATCGCGGAACAGGCTCTGCTTAATCGCCAAATTTTCCGCCACCGCTTCAATCACCAGCGTGCAGTCGGCCAGCTGCTCGAGCGAGTCGGCGCGTTCGAGGCGCGCCAGCAGCGCTTCGGTGGGCGCGGCGTCGGCCTTGCCGCCGTCTACCCGCTGGCGCAGGCGGCGAGCGAGATCGTCGATCGCGTGCTGGGCGGCGGCGGGCGCGATATCGAACAGCCGCACCGGATGGCCGGCGGCGGCGGCCACCTGGGCGATGCCGATGCCCATGGTGCCGGCGCCGATCACCGCCACCTGGCCGTTAAGAAGGGGCGCATTCATGGCTATTTCCCGCTGAAGTTGGGCGTGCGTTTGGCAAAGAACGCGCTGACGCCTTCGCGATAGTCGTCGCTGCGACCGCCCAGGCGTTGCAGATCGCGCTCCAGATCGAGCTGCTGATCGAGGCTGTTGGTGGCCGAGCTGTAGAGGGCTTTTTTGATCAGCCCCAGGCCATAGGTCGGCTGGGTAGCCAGATGGCGCGCCAGCGTTTGCGTGTGGTCGGCCAATTCATCCGCCGGCACCACCTGCCAGATCATGCCCCACGCCAGCGCCTGTTGGGCGCTGATTTTGTCACCCAGCATGGCCATGCCCATCGCGCGGGCGTGGCCGGCCAGCCGCGGCAGGAACCAGCTGCCGCCGGAGTCAGGTACCAGCCCCAGACGGCAGAACGACTGAATGAAGCTGGCATTGTCGGCGGCGATGACGATATCGCACGCCAGGGCCAGCGCGGCGCCGGCGCCGGCCGCCACGCCGTTGACCGCGCACACCACCGGCTTCGGCAGGGCGGTCAGGCGACGGATCAGGGGGTTGTAGAAACGTTCGACCGACAGACCGAGATCCGGCGCCTGTTGATCGGCGCTGACGTTGCGATCGTTGAGATCCTGCCCGGCGCAGAAACCGCGCCCGGCGCCGGCGATCAGCAGGCAGCGCACGCTGTCGTCGCGCTCGGCTTGCGTCAGCGCTTCGCTCAGCTGGCGATGCATCTCGTCGTTAAAGCTGTTGAGCCGATCCGGCCGGTTGAGGGTCAGCGTCAACACGCCGGCGTCGAGATGGCTGAGAATCAATGCGTTATCCATAAATCAGCGCCCCTGATAGTTTGGCGTACGTTTTTCGAAAAAGGCGGCGATGCCTTCGCGGCGATCGTCGGTGGCGGCCAGGGTGACGAACTGCTGACGCTCCATCGCCAGCCCCTGGCTGAGACCGGTTTCCTCGGCCTGTTTCAGCGCCTGTTTGGCGGCGCGCAGCGCCAGCGGCGCCTGACGGCTGATGCGATCGGCAATCTGCTGCGTGCGTTCCAGCGTCAGGGCATCGACGCACACTTCGCTGATAAGACCGGCCTGCAGCGCGGTGCGGGCGTCGATAGGCTCGCCGGTCAGCACCATCTGGCTGGCGCGCGACTTGCCGACGCAGCGGATCAGGCGCTGGGTGCCCCCGGCGCCCGGCATCAGGCCGAGGGTGATCTCCGGCAGGCCGAAGCGGGCGCTTTCGCCACCGATGACGATGTCGCAGGCCAGCGCCAGCTCACAGCCGGCGCCCAGGGCATAACCGTTCACCGCCGCCAGCAGCGGCTTGCTGAACTGCGCCAGACGCTGCCACAGCTGCGGACGGCGATCCGCCAGCGCGGCCGGCAGATCCTGCTGTTGCAGTTCGCGCAGATCGGCGCCGGCGGCGAAGAAGCGCGCCGCACCGGCGATCACCACGGCGCCCACGCCGCTGTCGGCGTCGGCCTGCTCCAGCCGTGCAACCAGCTGTTCCAGGCACGGCGTGCTCAGGGCGTTGCGCGCCTCCGGGCGATGCAGCGTCAGCGTGACCACGCGGTGCTGCTGCTGATGCAAAATAAAGGGGGTGTCCATCGCGGCTCCTAGACGTCGAAGTCCAACACCACGCCGTCGCCTTTCGGCCACGACTGGCAGCTCAATACGTAGCCCGCAGCCAGCTGATCCGGCTCCAGGCTATAGTTGACGCCCATCTCCACCTTGCCGGCCTTCAGACGGCATTTGCAGGTGGCGCAGACGCCGCCTTTGCAGGCATAGGGCAGGTCGGCGCCCTGGCGCAGCGCGGCGTCGAGAATGCTGTCGTCCTGTTCGCCGATCTCGATATCCAACCGGCGGCCGTCGAGCAGGATCGCCACCCGGGTGGCGTTGCGATCGCCGCTGTGGCGCGGGCGGGCGGCCAAACCGCTGGTGTTGAAGCGCTCGCTGTGGATGTGGTTGGCCGGGACGCCGGCCTGTTCCAGCACGGTTTGCGCGTCGTTCATCATCGATTCCGGCCCGCAGATAAAGGCGTGGTCATAGTCGCGGAAATCCAGCAGCGCGCCGCCGATCGCCGCGAGGCGTTCGCGGTCGATACGGCCGCTGAGCAGCGGGCTGTCGAGACTTTCCTGGCTGAACAGGTACAGCGGCTGAAAACGCTGCGGGTAGCGGTTTTTCAGATCCGACAGCGCCTCTTTGAACATCATCGAACGGCTGTTGCGGTTGCCGTAGATCAGGGTGAAGCTGCTGCCCGGTTCGAGCTGCAGCGTCGCCTTGATGATCGACAGCATCGGCGTGATGCCGGAGCCGGCGGCGATCGCCAGGTAGTTGCCGTGGCGCTCTGCCTGCGGCTGGTAGCCGAAGCGCCCCTGCGGCACCATCACCTCCAGCGCGTCGCCGACCTTCAGCATGCGGTTGACGAAGCCGGAGAAGCGCCCCTGATCAATCGCCTTCACGCCGATCTGCAGCAGGCCTTCCTGCGGCGAACTGCAGATGGAATAGCAACGCCGCAACTCTTCGCCGTTGACCAACGCCTTGAGCGTCAGGTGCTGGCCGGGGGTATAGCGGTATTGGTTTTGCAGCTCTTCGGGCACCCGCAGGGTGATGGCTACGGCGTCCGGCGTTTCGCGCTCGATGGCGGCGACGTTCAGGCGATGAAAGACCGTCATGGTGTCAGCGCTCCTATATGCATTTGAAATAATCGAACGGTTCCCGGCAGTCGCAGCAGCGGTACAGCGCTTTACAGGCGGTGGAGCCGAACTCGCTGATCTTCTCGCTGTGGGTGCTGCCGCAGCGCGGGCAGGCTACCGGGCCGTGGGCGTGCGGCCGATCGCAGGTGTGGCCCTGCGGGGGCGCTACGCCGTATTGCCGCAGCCGCTCGCGGGCGTCGGCGTTCATCCAGTCGGTGGTCCAGGCCGGGCTGAGGCGAATGTCCACCTGCACCGGGCTGAAGCCGGCGGCCGCCAGCCGCTGCTCGATGGCGTTGAGCAGAAATTCGGTGGCCGGGCAGCCGGAGTACGTCGGGGTGAAGGTCACGCGCCAGCCCGCGCCGTCGCGCGCCACGTCGCGCACCATGCCCAAATCGGTGATCGACAGCACCGGCAGCTCGGGATCGCTGATCTGCTGCAGGCAGTGCCAAATCTGCGGAATTTCGGCGGGTTGCAAACGGGTGACGTTCATCGCGGCCTCCTACCATTGCCCGTTTGGATAGGCGCGCTGCAGGAACTGCATTTCCGCCAGCAGCGGGCCGAGGTGTTCGCTGTGCCGGCCTTGCTTGCCGCCGTGCCGGAACGCCTGCTCGGCAGGCAGCGCCAGCGTCGCCTGGCGCAGCGTCTCTTCCACCTGCGCTTGCCAGGGGGCCTGCAGTTCGCGGGGATCGACGGCGATGCCTTGTTCCGCCAGTTCCAGCTCTAGCGCGTCGGCGTGGAACAGCTCGGCGGTGAAGCGCCACAGGTTATCCAGCGATTGCTGGATCTTGCGGTGGCTGACGTCGTTGCCGTCGCCAAGGCGGATCATCCAGCCGTGGCTGAAGCGCAGGTGGTAATCGGCCTCCTTCAGCGACTTGGCGGCGATGGCGGCGATCTGCGCGTCGCGGCTGCGGCTCAGCGCCTGGTGCAGCTGTACGTGGTAGGCATCGAGCAGGAACTGACGCACCAGCGTGTCGTTGAAACCGCCGTTCGGCTGCTCCGCCAACAGCAGGTTATGAAACTGGCGCTCGTCGCGCCCGAAGGCCAGGCTGTCTTCGCTGCAGGGCGGGCCGGCCAGTTCGGCGGCGTAGCCCAGGAAGTTGCGCGCCTGGCCGAGCAGATCGAGCCCGATGTTGGCCAGCGCCAGATCGATTTCCAACTCGGGCGCGTGGCCGCACCAGGCGCACAGGCGCTGGGCGAGGATCAGTGGCGTGTCGCCCTGGCGGAGTAAATAGCTGATGCGCGGATCGTTAACCGTCATGGTCGCCTCTACATGTTCTTGATGCCGTCGGGAATGGTGTAAAACGTCGGATGACGGTAGATCTTGTCTTCGGACGGATCGAAGAACGCGCCGCGATCTTCCGGCTGCGAGGCGATCAGATGGTGCGATTGCACCACCCAGATCGAGCAGCCTTCGTTGCGGCGCGTGTAGGCGTCGCGGGCGTTTTCCAGCGCCATTTGGTCGTCGGCGGCGTGCAGGCTGCCGACGTGGCGATGCGCCAGCCCTTGTTTGCTGCGGATAAACACTTCATACAGCGGCCATTCAACGTGGCTCATGATCTCGGTTCCTTATGTTGGCTATGCGGCGGAGGCGGCGTTTTTCGCGGCGTGGGCCATGGCGCCGTCGCGCACCCAGGCGCCGTCTTCCCAGGCGCGGCGTTTGGCCTGCAGGCGTTCGTGGTTGCATTGGCCGCGCCCTTTGATCACCTCATGCAGCTCGCTCCAGTCGATTTCGCCGAAACGATAGTGGCCGGCGGCGGTGTCCCAGCGCAGCTCCGGATCCGGCGCCGTCATGCCCAGCGCTTCAAGCTGCGGCACGGTGTTGTCGACGAACTTCTGCCGCAGCTCATCGTTGCTGTGGCGTTTGATCTTCCACGCCATGCTCTGGGCGCTGTGGGGGGAGTCGGCGTCGCTCGGGCCAAACATCATCAGCACCGGCCACCAGAAGCGATCGATGGCGTCCTGCAGCATGGCGCGCTGCGTGTCGCTGCCGTTGGCCATCGCCATTACCGCCTCGTAGCCTTGGCGCTGATGGAAGCTTTCCTCTTTGCAGATCTTCACCATCGCCCGCGCATAGGGGCCGTAGGACGCGCGGCACAGCGCCACCTGGTTGACTATGGCGGCGCCGTCGACCAGCCAGCCGATCACGCCGATATCCGCCCAGTTGAGCGTGGGGTAATTGAAGATAGAGGAGTACTTCATCTTGCCGTCGAGCATCTTTTGGTAGATGTCCTGGCGCGAACAGCCGAGGGTTTCGGCGGCGCTGTAGAGGTACAGACCGTGGCCGGCCTCATCTTGCACTTTGGCCAGCAGCACCGCTTTGCGGCGCAGCGTGGGGGCGCGCGTCAGCCAGTTGGCTTCCGGCAGCATGCCGATGACTTCCGAGTGGGCGTGTTGGCCAATCTGCCGAATCAGGTTCTGACGGTAGGCGTCCGGCATCCAGTCTTTGGCCTCAATGGCGATATCCGCCGCGATCTTGTCGTCGAAATGCTGCTGATACTGTGCGTCAGTTGTCATGCTTGCCTCTTGGTGATTCGTATTTTTCACATTAAACATAAAAATGTGAATCACTTTAACTAACCATAAGGCTACAAACTGATAACAAAAAGATCAAACGTAATTAATGTGGTTTTGCGAGGTTACTCACAAGGTTATTTGTTATTTTGTTGATTTCCTTTGATAAAGAAAGTGATTAATTACTTGTTTATGGCAGGTTAAGCGATCTGAAAACGCCTTTTGTTCTCTTTTTGTTAAAATTTGATTTGGCCTCGACTGGCATTTATATGATACGTAATTAAGCTGTATGGTGAAAATTTATGAATTTCGGAGGGCACATGCAGCAGTTACACAGTTATCTTTCTGGCGCCTGGGTGTACGGGCAGGGAGAGGCGCGCGAAATCCGCCACGCGGTGACCGGCGAAGCGCTGTACCAGGTCTGCTCCGACGGCCTGCCGTTGGCGGCGAGCCTGGACTATGCCCGCAGCCGCGGCGGCCCGGCGCTGGCGCACATGACGTTCCAGCAGCGCGCCCAGATGCTGAAAGCGGTAGCCAAACACCTGCTGGCGCATAAAGAGGCGCTGTATCAGATTTCCTATCAAACCGGGGCGACGCGCAGCGACGGCTGGGTCGATATCGAGGGCGGCATCGCCACGCTGTTCGCCTATGCCGGCATGGCCGGCCGCGAGCTGCCGGACGATACCCTGTGGCCGGAAGACGAGCTGATCCCATTGTCGAAACAGGCGCAGTTCGCCGCCCGCCACGTGCTCACTTCACGCCCCGGCGTGGCGCTGCACATCAACGCCTTCAACTTCCCGTGCTGGGGCATGCTGGAGAAACTGGCGCCGACCTGGCTGGCGGGCATGCCGGCCATCATCAAGCCGGCCACCGCCACCGCGCAGCTGACGCAGGCGATGGTCAGGCTGATCGTCGATAGCGGCCTGGTGCCGGAAGGGGCGCTGCAGCTGGTTTGCGGCGGCGTCGGCGACATGTTTGCGCACCTGGATTACCAGGATGCGGTGACTTTCACCGGTTCGGCGCAGACCGGGCAGCGGCTGCGGGCACACCCGCGCCTGCTGGATAAATCGATCGCGTTCACCATGGAGGCGGATTCGCTCAACTGCTGCGTGCTGGCGGAAGACGTGACGCCGGAAATGCCCGAGTTTGCGCTGTTCATCAAAGAAGTGTGCCGTGAAATGACCGCCAAGGCGGGGCAGAAATGCACCGCGATCCGCCGCATCATCGTGCCGGCGGCGCAGGTGGCGGCGGTGCGTCAGGCCTTGCTGCAGCGCCTGGCGGGGGTGACGGTGGGCGACCCACAGCTGGAGCAGGTGCGCATGGGGGCGTTGGTCAGCCACGAGCAGCGTGATGATGTGCAAAGCAAGGTGGAGTTCCTGCTGCGCAACGGCTGCGAACCGCTCTGTGGCGCGGCGCTGGATAAGCTGGAGGTGCTGGGCGACGGCGCGCGCGGCGGGGCGTTTTATCCGCCGACACTGCTGTATTGCGCCGATCCGTTCACCCATCAGGCGGTGCACGGCACCGAGGCCTTCGGCCCGGTGGCGACGCTGATGCCGTATGCGGATACCGAACAGGCGATCGCGCTGGCGTTGCTGGGGCAGGGCAGCCTGGCGGGCTCGCTGGTGACCGCCGATCCGGCATTGGCCACGCGCTTCATTCGCGCGGCGGCCTGCGCCCACGGCCGCATGTTGATTTTGGATGAGCGGGCGGCGGCGGAGTCCACCGGCCACGGTTCGCCGCTGCCGATGCTGGTACACGGCGGCCCGGGGCGCGCCGGCGGCGGTGAAGAGCTGGGCGGGCTGCGCGCGGTGAAACACTATATGCAGCGCACGGCGATCCAGGGCAGCCCGGCGATGCTGGCGGCCATCGGCGGCGAATGGGTGCGCGGCGCGCCGGTCGCCGAGCATCCGGTGCATCCGTTCCGGAAATACTTCGAGCAGCTGCAGCTGGGCGATAGCCTGTTGACCGCGCGCCGCACCGTGACCGAAGCGGATATCGTTAACTTCGCCTGCCTGAGCGGCGACCATTTCTACGCGCACATGGACAAGATCGGCGCCGCCGACTCGCTGTTCGGCGAGCGGGTGGCGCACGGTTACTTTGTGGTGTCCGCCGCGGCCGGGCTGTTTGTTGACGCCGCCGTCGGGCCGGTGATCGCCAACTACGGCATGGAAAATCTGCGCTTTATCGAGCCGGTGAAGATCGGCGATACCATTCAGGTGCGGTTGACCTGCAAAAAGAAAATCCGCAAGCCGCAGAAAACCGCCGAAGATCGCCCGCACGGCGTGGTGGTGTGGGATGTGCAGGTGTTGAATCAGCAACAGCAGCCGGTGGCGCTGTACAGCATTCTGACGCTGGTGGCGCGCCAACAGGGGGACTTCGAGGCGTGATGCGCGTTTGCCGCCGCCGGCTCCCGGCGGCGGTAAATCATTCAGATCAGCGGCTGACCGCGCAGCTGTTCAAGCACTTTCAGCGGTGAACGCTGCGGATCCTGCATCTTATTCACCGGCAGCAGGAAGGTCTGTTCCAGCATAAACTGGCCGCCCATCGCGGCATGCGGCGTTTGATCAGAGAAGCAAATCCAGCTGCTGCCCGGCGAGAACGTCAGCGCCAGCTGCGGCCCCCGTTGCTGATAATCACCGTCGGCCTTCATGGCGTCATGCAACTGCAGCATCAGGTGGTCATAATGGCTGCGGCGGGTTTTGGTGATGCGCACCTGGTGCTGCAGCCAACTGCCGAAGGCGGAGTAGCGAGCGAGACGCGGCATAAAGCGTGCCGCCAGCTCAGGGAACGGCTCGCCGACCCGCCATTGGCGATGCTCGCCGTGCGGGTTGATGTTGGTGAAAATGCGCAGAATGCGTTCGCCGTAGTTCGGGCGTGACGGGAAGGCGTCAATGTGCAGCCGGCTGTCGTCTTTGCGCCAGGAACTGGCCGCTCGCCAGGCGGAAACCGGATGTAAACGCAGGCTGCCGGTCGGGTGGTGCAGCGCCTCCTGATATTCGGGCAACAGCCCGGCGATCAGCTGGCGGCAGGATTGGTAATAGCGTTCCAGCAATTGCTGAACCTGCTGCCGGCGTTCCGCGACGGCGACGCCGCTCAGCTTGCCGGACAGCGGTTGGTAGCTGATGTTTTTGCGCTTCGGGTCGACCAATGTCGGATCCAGCAGCGGCATTTCCTGTTCAGACAGGGTGAAGGCCAGTTCGGGCAGAAACAGCACCTTGCCCTGTTCCAGTTCGTTGACCGCGCTGGATGCTTCCGCTGCCGCCCATTGTCGCAACGACAGCGTCAGGACGGCCTGTTCGTGCATAATATCGCCAGTAGGCATGAGATCTCCTTGCAAATCTATATCGCTTTATTCCTGCTTTTCAGGTTGCCGCGTGATTGGCTGCACTGGCTTGCGCAGTGGCTGGCTGGAGCGGCGTCAGCAGGCCGCCCAATGGCAACGTGAAATTTGTGGGTTCTATTATGGCTGTATCAGCAGGGCGCAATGCGCCGAAGCGTGCGATGGCTTCCTGATAGATAGAATAATCCTGATAAGGGTATCACCGGCAATGCCAATGAAAAGTAAACGGGGTATAAACGAGGCAAGGTATAGGCACGAATAATCAAAAAAGGCACAAATTGCCTGCTGAATAGCGTGTTTTATCTTATTGAATTGTAATGAAAATAAATATACTGCTTATTATTTCCGTTATTTTGTTCAGAGTGCAGGGTAAACCGGTGAAATAATGTTTCGTGAGGGAACTACTTCATTTTTCTGGCGAATAAATCGGGCCGCCAAATCTTGGTGACCCGATTATTGGTTAAGCGCCGTAAATGCAGTTTTTGCCTTTTTTCTTGGCCTGATACAACGCACTGTCCGCCTCATTGATAAAGCTGATCGGCGTATCGTTATACATATGCGGCACTTTGGCGCAGATGCCGATGCTGATGGTAACGATGCCGTGCGGGTTGCCCTGATGCGGAATTTTCAGATCGCGCACCGCGTTGATAACGCGCTCGGCGAAAATCAGTGCGCCTTGCACGTCGGTATCCGGCAGGATAATCCCCATCTCTTCGCCGCCGTAGCGCGCCAGGACGTCGTTGCTGCGGCAGGCCAACCCTTTGAGCGTTTGGCCGATCTGCTGCAGGCACTGGTCACCGGCGACGTGGCCGTAGCTGTCGTTGTACTGTTTGAAATAGTCGATATCCAGCATCAGCAGCGCCACGCTGCGGTAGTTGCGCGAAGCCCGCGCCAGCTCGTTCTTCAGCGCGATATCAAACTGGCGGCGGTTGGCCAGCCCGGTCAGGCCGTCCAGCAGCGCCAGCTCTTCGAGCATCTGGTTGATGCTGGTCAACTGATCGCGGGTGCGCATCAGCTCGGCTTCGGTTTGCATGCTGTGCTTGATTTGCCGCAGTAGCACCATGCCCATCGCCAACAGGATCATCAGCAGCGAGAGGCCGCCCGCGGCGAACAGACCGGCGTCGGTGCGCCAGTCCGCCAGCGCGTCGCGTTTCGACAACCCGGCGGCGATCACCAGCGGAAAGCGGTTGACCCGCGAATAGCCGTAGATGCGCTCCACTTTGTCGTACAGCGAGGTGATGGTGGCGTTGCCGAACTCCGAATGCGGTAAAATTTCGCTGAACAACACGCCCTTGGCGATGTTTTTACCGATCGACGCCGCCGAGTAAGGGCGGCGGTAAAGGATGGTGCCGTCCGCCAGCAGCAGGTTCAGTGAGGCGTCGGTGTTGAGGGCGAAGCTGTCGTAAAACTGGCGGAAATAATCGACGTACAGCGTCGCCAGCACCACGCCGCCAAAGCTGCCGTCCGAATTGTTGAAACGCCGCGAAACGGGAATGATCAGATCGCCGGTGGTGCGGCTGCGGATCACCTTGCCGATGTACAGGCCGCCGCCGTCGCGGTTTTGATGGTATTTGAAGTAATCGCGATCGGCGTTGTTGGCGTTCTTGATGAATTTGCCCGAGGAGGTCGCCAGCCAGCGGCCGCGCGCATCGTAGAGAAACAGCCCGTGCAGCTGCGGCAGGTTGCCGACCTGCGTCTGCATGACGCGCTGCAGCCGCGTTAGCTGCGATGGGCCCAACCCGTCGGTTTGGAGACGTTCGGTCAGATCGAGCAGGTTGCCGTCCACCTGCATGAAAGTATCGTCGGCATGCTGTGCCAGCGAGCGGGCGAGGTTGGCGGACTCATGCTCGGCGCTGCGCAGATCGCGCTGATGCGCGTTCCAGATTTGCCAGCTGTTAAAGAGGATCAGCGTGGCGGCAACGATGATGACAAACACGCCGGCCTGAAATAATAATGGGGAGCTTTTAGCGCTGCGCGCCGGCACGGCATCCTGTATGGGTTGCTGCTGAGTCATGTCACCCTTGTTGTTTGATTACTATTCAATTTGAGTTAAGAGCAATCTTATATTTTATGCATAAATGCGCCAGACCTCTAGCCCTTAACGTGGCGATAGCGAGAAAGGGCGTTTGCACCCCGTATCAGCGGCGGGGTGAATACTGCGGAGTGAAAGAGCCATGTCGGATTACATCATTATCGCTTTACTGACGCTGGCGGTGTATTACCCCCTTACGCTGGGGACGCTGGCGGTGATGATCTACTTCGCCTGGCGGCGGCGCCGGTCGCCCTATTGGCGGTTGGGATTGGCGCTGTTGGCGCTGCTGTTCGTGCTGTTCGCCAAGGCGGCGTATGACTGGCACCGCTATGGCTAGCGGCGCCATGACGGGTTATTCGACGTTGATCATCCAGTTGACGCCGAATTTGTCGGTCAGCATGCCAAAGCCTTTGGCCCAGAAGGTGGCTTGGTAAGGCATCGTCACCTGGCCGCCCTGCGCCAGATTGTCGAACAGTTTGCGTCCTTGCTCCGCATCGCTGGGGTTCAGCGACAGCGAGAAGCCTTTATGAGAAGCGCCGCTGCCGTCATCTTGCGGGCAGCCGTCGGAGGCCATCAGTACGCCGTCGCCGATCAGCAGGCGCGCATGCATGATCGCCTCCGGATTGACGTCCTGCGGCCCGTCTTGCCGGGCTTCTTCGGGCATGTCTTTATAGCGCATGACCATTTCAATTTTGGCATTCAACTGCTGTTCGTAGAAGTTAATCGCTTGCTCACAGTTACCGCTGAAAAACAGATAGGGTTGTACCAGCATGACATTGACCTCGGTTGTGGCTCGACAGGCAACGACCGGCCCTCGGGCAGGAAGAAATGGTTGCTGGCGGCAATAATTGCCGTCGGTGACTTATTAGTGTAGTTCCCCTGGCGCAGAATGCTTGTGCGAGGTGAGTGCGCCTTCGCCGCCGGCATGACGGGCGAAGGCGCAAGGGCGGTCAATACAGCGACGGCTCGCCGGCTGGGCGGGTTTTAAAGCGGCGGTGCAGCCACATGTACTGATCGGGGGCCAGCAGCACCTGTTCTTCCACCACGCGGTTCATCTTGGCCGCCGCGCGCGTTTCATCATCCAGCGGGAAGTCTGTCAACGGCGGCTGCACGATCAGCTCATAGCCCTGAGCATCTGGCAGGCGGCGCGGCACGAAAGGCACGATCGACGGCCGCCCCATGCGCGCCAGGATAAAGGTTCCGGTGGTCGTGGCGGCGTTTTCCACGGCGAAGAGCGGCGCGAACACGCTGCTTTGCGGCCCATAATCGTGATCCGGCGCGTACCACAGGATTTCGCCCTGTTTCAGGTTGCGGATCATGCCTTTGATATCTTTACGATCGAGCATGAATTTATTCGAGCGCAGCCGGCCGCGGGTCTGTACCCACTCCATCAGCCTGTTGTTGTGCGGGCGATGCACGCCGATGCCGGGGTTTTGCATGCCGAAAATGCGCGCGCCCAGTTCCAGCGTCAGAAAATGCAGGCCGATCAGCAGAACGCCTTTGCCGCCCTGACGCGCCAGCCGCATGTTTTCCATGCCGCTCACCTTGAACCAGCGGGCGATGCGCCAGTCGGGCCAGAACCAGGCCATGCCGACTTCGAACAGGCCCATACCGACGGACTCAAAATTTTTGACGATCAGCGCCTCGCGCTCGGCGGCGGGCATCGCGGGGAAGCAGAGCTCTAAATTGCGGCGCGCTATTTTTACCCGGCGTTTCATCAGGCGCATGGCTATTCTGCCAAGGCCGTGTCCGAGTCGATAAATGAGCGGGTAGGGCAGTAATACCAAGAGATAGAGTATTCCCAACCCTATCCACAGCAACCAATAACGAGGGCGCAAGAATTCGCGCTCAAAGCGTTGGTTAGAAAGCATTTTTCCTGTGATTCCTTGTCTTTTCCAATGGGACCTTAACCCAAATTTTCATAGGGCGAATGGTAGAACATTCTGAGCTAAATAGGATTTTCCATTAATGCTTTTTTTACGCTTTAGTTAAGCGCAGGCGAAAAACGGGGAGAGATAGGATTTTTACCGAGGGAATGGCAGATATTTGCCGCTATTTCAAACGACTGGCGAAATTGAAAAATAAAGACACAATTAAGCGCATCGCAAAAGTGACAACTGCTATGTAACCTTAATGAAACAATAACGCGGCGGAACCGTCCCAAACGGCGGCCAGTGCGTACAGTAGCGCGAGAATCAGGACAAAAGGGGCATTGAACATCGGCGTTTCCTCCAGGAGGATTTGTTTAAAGTTTAGCCTCGCGAGATGACAGCAGGATGAAATCAGATCGTTTTTTGTACGGTGAAATTCAGACGGACGGAAATGGGTAAACCGCTGATTTTTTACTATAGTCATAGTGTGAAGTTATGCGTTTGTCGCCGTACGCCTCTGCATTGAGCGGCAGCGGGCAGGTTGCCCAGAGCAAGATCGTGGAGCGGACGGCGCCTGGCGCGAAACATGTGACGAGATTCTCAGAGGGTTGGTCTGTAAGGATTTGACATGTCATATGAAAATGACGATCTAAACGGTGTTGAGCAACCGAGCGACTACGTGAAAACCACCGCCTGCGAAGTGCGCAGCGGCGTAAAGGCAGCGCTCGAGCAATCATGTGCCTGCATCAAGGATAACCCTTGGGCAGGGATAGGCGCCGGCGCCGTCGTGGGCCTGGTAATAGGATTTCTGTTAGGCAAAAGGTAATAGGGAGAGTAAAGATGGGCATCATTTCCTGGATCATTTTTGGTTTAATCGCCGGTATCCTGGCCAAGTGGATTATGCCGGGCAAAGACGGCGGCGGCTTTATTGTGACCGTTATATTGGGGGTCGTGGGCGCCGTAGTCGGCGGCTATATCAGCACCTTCTTCGGTATGGGCCGCGTTGACGGTTTTAACCTGGGCAGCTTTGTGGTGGCGGTAATCGGCGCCCTGGTGGTGCTTTTTGTCTACAGGAAGATCAAAGGCTAAGCAGCCATTGCTCAACAGGGTCGCCGCGGCGGCCCTTTTTCGTGAAATCAATCCGGCGGCGCGGCGCAGTCCGCACTCGCTGAAAGGGGAATATCATGGGTCTGTTCGATAGCGTATTGGGTAACATTCTGGGCGGCGGCGCCAACGGCAAAGGCATCGACTACATCGCCATTATGCAGTGGGTCGAGCAACAAGGCGGCCTGCAGGCTATTTTGGACAAATTCCGTCAGGGGCAGTTCGGCGATATCGTCGGTTCCTGGCTCGGCAATGGCGAAAATCAGCCGATTACCGGCGATCAAGTACAGCAGGCGTTGGGTAGCGACGCCATCAACCAACTGGCTGAAAAGCTGGGTATCGATCCGGCTCAGGCGTCCAGCACCATTGCACAGTTCTTGCCAACGGTCACCGATGCCGCCTCGCCAAACGGTGAAGTGCAGCAAGACAGCAACGAGCTGGGCGACATGGTCGGTAAACTGTTCAAATAATGATTAGGCTCCCGGCGTCTGGCCGGGGGCATTCACTCCGCTGATCCCCTCGATCGTCGTCAACGCCTGCTGCAGATGCGCCACCCAGGCGCGCACTTTCTCCGGAATAAAACGCAAGGCGGGATAGACCGCGTGCAGCGCCATGGGCGGGTAGCGGTATTCCGGCAAAACGGGCACCAATGCCCCCGTCGCCAGCTGTTCGGCGATTAAAGGCCGTTGAGCGCCGCCGATGCCGGCCCCAGCCTCAATGGCTGCCAGCAGCGATAGCGTATTGTTGGCGCGGAACGTGGGCCGCAGATCAACCGTCTCGGGGCCGTGCGGGCCGAACAGGGTGAGCGTATCGCCGTCGTTCAGGCCGCTGTAACGAATGTGCGCATGTTTCGCCAACTCCGCCGGGGAACGCGGCGCGCCATGCCTGGCCAGATAGGCCGGTGACGCCACCAGCAGGCGTTGCAGCTCGCCCAAACGTTTCGCCACCATGCCGGGCGCATGCAGTTCACCGAAACGCAGCGCTACGTCGATGCCTTCGCCGATCACGTCGGCGAGGCGATCGTCCAGCAGCAGCTCGATGGCGAGGTTCGGATGACGTCGCTGGAAAGCGATGGCCAGCGGTGTGACGTGCAACTGCCCGAACCCGGTCGGGGCGTGAATGCGCAGATTGCCCTGCAACTGGTGGCGCTGGCCGTGCAGCGCTTCTTCCGCTTCGTCGACCGCCGCCAGAATCGGTTTGAGGCGCTGATAATAACCGCTGCCGGCATCGGTCAGGGTGACCGCCCGGGTGCTGCGAAACAGCAGCTGGGCCCCCAGTCGCTGCTCCAGGCCGGCGATTTGCTGACTGACCGCCGGCTGCGTCAAACGCAGATCGCGAGCGGCGGCCGACAGGCTGCCCAGCTCCGCCACCCGCATAAAGGTTTTCATTGCGTTCAGTTTATCCATGTCGATCTTGCCTATAGATTTTTCTTATAAGTGTTAGTGCCAATACTGCTCTAACGCAAGCATCGCTAATCAATAACACTCAGGGCATCAACAACCCGAGGAGTGGCAAGATGAATGCAAAGCGACAGGCATTGGTGATCGGCGCCAATGGCGTGATTGGGCGCCGATTGATTGAGGAGCTGACCGGCCAGGGCTGGCAAGTGGTGGGCGTCTCGCGCCGGGGTGGGCAACCGGCGCCGGGGGTGCGCCACCTGCAGGTTGATCTGCTGGATGCGGCGGCGACGCGCGACGCGCTGCGGCCGCTGAGCGCGATTAGCCACGTTTTCTATGCCGCCTATCAGGATGCGCCGGACTGGGCGGGGCTGGTGGTGCCGAACCTGCAGATGTTGCAACACGTCGTCGAAGGGCTGGAGCCGGCCGCACCGGCGTTGGAGCACATCAGTCTGATGCAGGGCTATAAGGTGTATGGCGCGCATTTGGGGCCGTTTAAAACGCCGGCGCGCGAAAGCGACGCCGGGCATATGCCGCCGGAGTTTAACGTGGCGCAGCAACAGTATCTGGCGCAGCGGCAGGTCGGCAAGCGCTGGCGCTGGAGCGCCATTCGCCCGAGCGTGGTGGGGGGCTTCTCCCTCGGCAATCCGATGAATCTGGCGTTAAGCATCGCGGTTTACGCGTCGATCAGCAAAGCGCTCGGGTTGCCGCTGCGCTTCCCCGGTAAACCGGGCGCTTACCACAGCCTGCTGGAAATGACCGACGCCGGGCTGTTGGCGCGCGCCACGCTGTGGGCGGCGACCGAGCCGACGGCGGCCAATCAGGCGTTTAATATCAACAACGGCGATCTGTTTCGCTGGAGCGAGATGTGGCCGAAAATCGCCGCTTACTTTGGGCTGGAATGTGCGCCGCCGCTGCCGATGCCGCTGGAGAGCATGATGGCGGACAAAGCGCCGCTGTGGCGCGAGCTGGTGCAGCGGCACCAATTGGCCGAACCGGACTATCACGCGGTGGCCGGCTGGCGCTTCGCCGATTTCGTCTTTTCCTGGGACTATGACATGTTCGCGGACGGCAGCAAGGCGCGGCGCTTCGGTTTCCATCAGTTCGTCGAAACCGAAGCCATGTTTTTCTCGCTGTTCGATGAGTTCCGCCGTCGCGGCATCATCCCCTGAGCGTGGCATCGGTTTCCCCGCAGCACCGGCCGCGGGGAATGGGGTCAGAACGTCAGCATGATCTTGCCGATGTGCTCGCTGGACTCCATCAGCGCATGCGCGGCGGCGGCCTGCTCAAGCGGGAAGGTTTTAAAAATTTGCGGCTTCAGCACGCCGCGCTCCAGCAGCGGCCAAACCTTCTCGCGCAGCTCGGCGGCGATCTGCGCTTTGTCCGCCACGCTGCGCGAACGCAGCGTCGAACCGGTATGGGTCAGGCGTTTCAACAGCAGCGGCATCAGATTGAGCTCTTTCACCACGCCGTTTTGCGTGCCGATTTGCACGATGCGGCCTTCCATCGCCGCGGCCTGATAGTTTTTGGCTACATAATCGCCGGCGATCAGGTCGACGATCACGTCGGCGCCTTTACCGTTGGTGGCGTCTTTGGTGCGTGCGACAAAGTCTTCGCTGCGGTAATTAATCGCCACGTCGGCGCCCAGCGCCAGGCTGGCCTGACGTTTCTCTTCGGAGCCGACGGTGGTGATCACCTGAGCGCAGAAGGCCTTCGCCAGCATGGTGGCGACCGTGCCGATGCCGGAGGTGCCGCCATGGATCAACACGGTCTCGCCGGCTTTGAGGTGACCGCGCTGGAACACGTTGACCCAGACGGTAAAGAAGGTTTCCGGCAGCGCGGCGGCCTCGGTCAGGCTCAGGCCCGTAGGAACGGGCAGCGCATTGCTTTCATGCACGGTGCAGTATTCGGCATAGCCGCCGCCGGCGATGAGGGCGCAAACCCGATCGCCGGGCGCGAAGCGGGTCACGCCTTCCCCAGTGGCCACCACTTCGCCGGCAATTTCCAGGCCGGGGATATCCGAGGCGCCGGGCGGCGGCGCATAGTTCCCCTGGCGCTGCAGCACGTCGGGGCGGTTAACGCCGGCGGCGGCGATTTTCACCAGAAGTTGGCCCGCTTGCGGAACCGGCACCGGGCGTTCAGCGACGACCAGAACCTCGGGGGCGCCCGGCTGGCTGATTTCAATCGCTTTCATCGTGCCGGGCAGCGCTGCATTTGTTGACATGGTCACTCTCCTCATCGTGGCGGACGTGGCTATCGGGCGAAACGTCCGCAATAAAGTCTGCTGTTAGCTTAGCGAAATCGAATGAGGCGCGCGTGGTCGAATAGAGCGGTTTTGCGAGGAAGGGGCGAAGCCGCCGCGATGGGCGGCAGGGCATCAATCGTTAGGTGGGATGCGGAACCCTTTCAACGAGACGATGAAGTGGTCTTTTCCTTTGGAGATCTTGGCGCCTTTATCGCACCACAGGCTGGCAAGCTGGAAGAAGTCGTCGCTGCCGATATCGTAGGCCAGTTCGATTTTCTTGGCGGTGCCGGCGCGGATGAGTTTTTCTGCTTCCTGATGGTTTGCAGCTTTAATTATGGTCATGGGCGAAATCCTTGGTGTTAAGCCAGAGCGGATAAACGCGAATTATCATATGGCCATAGTGTGACAATTTTGTGATGAAAGCATGACAGCCCGCGAAGGCGCGGCGTGCGTTGTGCCGGGCCTTCGCGGTGAAAGCGCGTTGTTGGTTACCGATCGTACGGGCGGATGAGTGTGCTTTTTTTCTGAGATTTTAAATGTTTATAGAGGGCGAAGCCCGCAATGCCGGCCAAGACGGCCAGGAGGGCAAGGGATCCTGTGGCCATGAACGTTACCTCCGAATAAGAATGGCAAGGAGGCGTATTTGTGACATTGATCACTCTGCGGGGCAATGAGAGCAATCTGTAATCGGGAAGACGCTGTGAGGGCGAGGCAAAAAAAAGCGCCTATAGGGAGGCGCATAAAGATTTGCAACACAGCTTGTTGTGTTCAACACCAGGAGGAGTGGTGAACTGACGCTATTCTATGCAGCGGCAAAGGCGGCTGATATAGGTATTACTCCGAAAGCGCCGCTACCACTCATAGCCCAACTGAATGTTGTAATCGGGATCCTGATTGGTGGAATAAGGATCGGACTGGCGGCGGCGATCGGTTTTCTTCACCGGGCCTTCATACGCGGGATAAGGTTTGGCGCGCGGTTTGCTGCAGCCTGGATGATCGCACTCGATATCGACGCGAAAACCGCTTTTATCTCTCGCCTCTGCCCAGGCAATCGGCGGTTTTTCTGCTTTGGGGGCCGGCCCCGGCTCCGGCGCAGTTTTGGGGGCGGGGGAGATACTGGGTTCAGGCGGATGATAATTCAGCTCCAGCGCGCCCAACGGGGCGCTGCAAGCGGCAAAGGCCAGCAGAATGGCACTGGCGGCCGGCAATGTAAGCCATCTCGGCATGGTGACTCTCCCTGAATGATTTCGTCAGGCAACTATAAAACAGCAGAACGAGAATTACTATCATTTGCCTTGGGCGTTACGGGCGAGCCAGGCGGCGATTCCATCGGCAGACGGGGTCAAATCCTGTGCGTTTAGCCGAGATTAGCGCCCCATCGCGGCGAAAAAGGTTGCTATTGCCGCGCGCTCGTGAGTTAATGATGTCGGCCTGTGGTACAGACCTATTTATGCACGACATTTTGAGTAAAGTAGTTCAAATTTAAAGCGTTATCCCGGATAGCCCTTCTCTGACGAATTTCCTTTCCAGTGCCTCCATAAGTAACTGATGACCGGCTACCTCGCCCATGGCGGCTTACATTTATTATTGAAGGAATTAGACATGTCTAACATGATCAAAGGTCAAGTGAAGTGGTTCAACGAAGCTAAAGGTTTTGGTTTCATCACCCCAGCAGACGGCAGCAAAGACGTATTCGTACACTTCTCTGCTATCCAGGATCAAGGCTTCAAGACCCTGGCTGAAGGCCAGAACGTACAGTTCTCTATCGAGAACGGTGCGAAAGGTCCATCTGCGGCTAACGTTACCGCTATCTAATTGGCGCCTGGCGCTGATTGAAAAAAACCCGCTGCGGCGGGTTTTTTTGTGTCTGAAATTCGGCGGTGCGAAAAAAAGCCCGCAAGTCTGCGGGCAAAAGTTCCTTGTTACTTCTTCATTTGCGAGCGCTTCTCTGGGGGGGGAAACGCCTGAAGACAGGCTACGCGAGACTGGTTTAAGATTCTGCGGCCAAACCGTTAAGAAAGTGAAAATCCAGGCGGCTGCTACGCTGATAGCAGAGGCCGGCAGGGCTAGGGCGGTGTCCATCGCCCTCGGTTTTGTAATACACTGACGGCAATCGCAAATAATGGGGAATGGTATGCAGGTTAACGATCGAGTGACGGTAAAAACAGACGGCGGCCCGCGGCGTGAAGGCATCATTTTGGCCGTAGAGGTGTTCAACGAAGGCACCATGTATCTGGTTTCTCTTGACGACTACCCGGCGGGCGTATGGTTTTTTAATGAAATCGACAGCCGTGACGGCACGTTTGTGGAGCCCTGTCGCGAGCATGGGCAGTAACTTCGGCTAATCTCATTAATTTGCTAATGAAATTGTCCGTTTTGAGATTATTTCATAGCGGTAAGATTCTTTTTATCGATGACAAAAAAATACCCGTTGCGCTAGCGGGGGATAACGCAGCAGGTATTCTTTTAAGGGCGCCAGCATCTGATATCCAGATGACATTATCACCAGGTATTTAACGGCTGGCAAACAGAGTGGGGGCGTTCTCTGTGGTTTAACGGCTATTGACAAATATTCCACTGGTCAAGGTATCGGTCAAACGAACAACGTGGTAAATGATCTGCTTGTTGTGCGTCTTTATTTTCCGCTTGATGTTTCCTTTGTGGGAAGAGACCGTTTTGGCCTTTATTTGCATCTGGTCTGATATCTGGATGGTGCCTTGACCGGACATCCACATGCGTAACATGTTCGATTCGGTCTGGCTCAGCGTTACCGGCGTTTGATCCAGAGAGGATTTCTCCGCCCGTAGGGACGTTCTCTCGAGATAGTGACTAAGTAGCTGATTCATAGTCTCTGGTTTGATGGATTTTGACGATATGATGACGTTCTTGCGAACATATAAATAATCGTCGAAATGTACGTTGGTAATGGCCATGAAGATGAAGAATAACGTATCCGGGTGCAGTGAAATCACCCGTTTTATTCGCTCGGTGGCGTTCGCTTCGTGGATGAAGCAGTCCTCGTTAATAAACACCAGGCTGGGATTCAACTTGCTGCATTTTTCGTGCAGGCTGTCAATGTCCTCGATGGCATTAATATGGCGTTTCTTCACGCCATGCGAAGTCAGATAGTCGGTTAATCCCAATCTGGTATAGCTACATGAATCCATGATGATCGTTGGCATATCGCACCCCCACTTAAATCCGTTTTACTGCGGTAATATGAGAAAAAGCCTAAAAAGCCGAAAGGCAAAATGGAGCAATAATTCAGTGTAGCGAGTGTTCTATCAATAAACACGACGTCACTCAATGATATTTTCATACTAAACTTATTAATTGCATGAATCTATAAGTTTGGCTTAAGTCAGGGCGATCTGCTGTTCGTCCAGCTTCGGCATGTTGAGCCTGATTTGCGCTTGGCGCCCGAGCCTGTCTGCATTGCTTGCCGTGAATCTGTTCATCATGTCACGAAACAAAATTTTAGTTTGCTAGGAAAAGTCTTAAAAAAAATTCATGTGTCGTTTTTTTGAGGTCTTTCAGTGCGTTTCTTGAACGGTGAAAAAACACTCGCCCTGAATGCTTTGGATTTTTACATATAAAAATCATTATTTTGCGGTGTTTTTTTCTTTTCACGCAAATGATAAGCACGCCTTTTTTTATCATAACAACAAACAGAAGTTAACATTCTGGCTGGAATGTGTAGCTTAATTGTTGCTATAAATCACCGTTTTACAATGAGTTATCTGGATATTTATTTCACATGAAATAGTTTTCGTGAATGTTTAACGGTGATTGAGTGATTTTTCTAAACTATCATCCTGCTGCCCGATCCCCGGGGAGGAATGGCAGGTCGGAGTTGTCTCTGGCCCGCGTTGGTTTTAACTTGCCTCTCCACCTTTCAAAAAACAGGATGCCGCGGTGAGACGGAATCAGTATGGGCAGCCGATAGGTGAAGCCCTCCCTCATTGGCAGCCGGCAGGCATGCCCGGCCACACGCCACTGCAAGGGCGGTTTTGCCGCCTGGAACCGCTTAACCTCGAGCGCTGGGGGGATGCGCTTTATCAGGCTTATCAAACCGCCGAGGACGATCGCGACTGGACCTATCTGTTTTGGGAACGCCCGCAGTCGCGCGCAGATTTCCAACGTTATCTCCAGGCGCAGGCGTCCAGCGCAGACAGAAACACGATGGTGGTGATCGATCGGGCGAACGGGCGCGCGGTAGGAACCTGCGCTTTTTTGCGCATCGATCCCGCCAACGGCGTGGCCGAACTGGGCACCATCAACTGGTCGCCGCTGATGAAGCGCAGTGCGCTGGGCAGCGAGGCGATCTTCCTGATGCTGCGGCACCTGTTCGACGATCTTGGTTACCGGCGTTGCGAATGGAAATGCGATAGCCTCAATCTGCCTTCACGTCAGGCCGCCGAGCGCCTGGGATTCCGCTATGAAGGCACGTTCCGCCAGGCCGTCGTCGTCAAAGGACGCACACGCGACACCGACTGGCTGTCGATCGTCGACGGGGAATGGCCGGCGCGGCGCGCGGCGTTTGCCGCCTGGCTATCGCCGGATAACATCGGCGATGACGGGCGGCAAGCACGGCAATTGCAGGCCTTCCGACGCGAGTAATGCGCCGCGTGCATTAGGCCGCTTCCGCCAGGCAATGGCGCAGCGAGTCCAGCGCCAGTTTGATGTCCTGTTCCTCTGTCATCCAGTTGACCAGCGCGGCGCGGATCCCCGGCTGATGGCGATAGCTCGTCGGGGTGCAACGCACCACGCCGTGCCGGTTAAGGCGATCGAGAAAGCGATCGCGCGCCGCTTCGCTGTCGCCTTGCGGGTGACTGAGCGCGAAACACACCACGTTCAAATTCACCGGCGCCAGCAGATGGAAGCCGTCGTCGGCCGCTAACGCCGCGCCCAGCGCCTGCGCCAATCGGACATTGCGCTCGACGATATCCCGTATGCCGCTGCGGCCATAGGCTTTCAGCGTCAGCCAAAGCGGCAGGGCGCGGAAGCGGCGCGAATTTTCCGGCGTCAGGTGCAGATAGTTGTCCGGCCGCGGCGTCGGCGCTTCCAGGTAAGCCGAATGGTTCTGAAATACCTGCATCTGCAGATCCAGGTGGCGGGTAAATTGGATCGCGCTGTCATAAGGCACGTTCAGCCATTTGTGCGCATCGACGGTGATGGAATCGGCATGCTGCCAGCCCTCGAGCCTTGGGGCGTATAGCGGCGAGCAGGCCGCCACGCCGCCGAATGCCGCATCGACATGCAGCCAGAACGGGTAGCGCTCCCGCAGCGCCAGCAGACGCGGCAGATCGTCGAAAGCGACGGTGTTGACCGTGCCGGCGCTGGCCAGCACCAGCGTGGGACGGCCTGCGCCGGCGGCGAGCTGTCGCTCCAGCGCCGCCATATCCATGGCTTCTGAGTCCGGCAGGCTGGCGACGGTCGTCAGCGCGTCGCGGCCGATGCCGAGCATGCTGAGCGCCTTCACGCTGCTGGAATGCGGGTTGGCCGCCAGCACCCGGATGGGGCCGAGCGCCGCCAGGCCCTGTTGGGCGATATCCACGCCGTGCTGTTGCCCCAGCCACTGCCGGCCAATGGCCAGCCCGGCGAAATTGGCCATGGTGGCGCCGCTGACCAGGCTGCCGCTGAACGCTTCCGGCAGGCCCAGCAGGGATTTCAACTGCGTCACCGCGGCCAGCTCGATCGCCGCAGCGATCGTATCATGGCTGAGCTGGCTATTTTGGTCTGTCACGCTAACCAGCCAGTCTGCCGCGATCGCCGCCGGCGTGCCCCCGCCGGTGACGAAGCCAAAATAACGCGGGCCGGCGCTGGCGGAAATGCCCGCCTGATAACGTTGCCAAAAGTCATCCAGCGCCGCCAGGGCGCCTTCGCCGTTTTCCGCCAGCCGATCGTCACCGGGTTGCAGCTGCTGTTGCGCGAGCGGTGGGCAGACTGAGCGTTGCTGCAGCCCGGCCAGAAAATCTTCCGCCAACTGGCGGGTGTGATCGAGGATCTGCGGAAACTGTGCAAGATCCTGTTGTAAACGTGGGTGCATGGCGGCTCCGAAAGCGTCAGGGATGATGGGGTAAACATAGAACATTTGCCTGCGGGCCAAAATCGATGAAAAATAGCCTTTTTGGCTAGCCTGGTTAACCAATGATGAATGAACGTCTCCCGCTGCATGTCTTGCCGACCTTTGCTATCGCCGCCAGGTTGGAGAATTTGCGCGCCACGGCGCAGCAGGTGCATTTGACGCATGGCGCGGTCAGTCAGCAAATTCAGCTGCTGGAGCAGGCGGTGGGCTACCCGCTGTTTGAACGGCGCGGGCGCGGTGTGCGCCTGAATGCCGCCGGGAAAGAGTTGCTGGCGGCGGTAGAGCCGGCGCTGCAGGCGCTGCAGCAGGGCGTCGCCCGCGCCCGGCGCTCGGCGGCGAGCCAGACGCTGCGCATCAGCGTGCTGCCGTCTTTTGCCCATTACTGGCTGTTGCCGCGTTTGCCGGCATTTCATGCAGCCTGCGCCGATATTGCGCTGGATATCGATGCCTCGCTGGCGTTGCAGGATCTGTCGCAGCGCGGGTTCGATGCGGCGATCCGCATCGGCAGCGGCCAGTGGGCGGGGCTGAAGGCGCAGCGCATCGCGTCGGGCGACGTGCTGCCGGTCGCCTCGCCGGATATGGCGCGTCAGTGGGGAACGGCATTCGAGAACGGCGGCGACGTTCCCTTGCTGGAGCACGACGTCAGCCCGTGGCGCGACTGGTTCAATGCGCAAGGGCGCTCGCGGTGCGGGCGGCAACAGGCGGTGTTCAACGATGCCGGGTTGTTGATTCGCGCCGCGGAGCAGGGGTTCGGCATCGCGCTGGCGAAAAAGCTGCTGGTGCAGGATGCGATCGACGCGGGGCGGCTGGTGGCGCTGGCTGCGCCCTGTCGCCTGAGCGAGGACGACGTTTATCTGGTGTGGCCGCAGACCGCCGGGCTGACGCCGGCGGTCACACGCTTGCTGCAGTGGCTGCAGCAACAGTTGGCGGCGGTTTAACGGCGTAGCCACTCCGGCTGTGAGGTGCTGAGCGTGGTCGCCGGCAACGCCCATTGCAGCGCCGTACCCTGCAGGCTTAACGGGGCGCGCAGGCGTTGCGCGGCGCCCCAGTAAGTCAGTTCCGTTTCCGGGTTCTCGTCGGCGGTTCCGGCCGGCGCCAGCGGCTCCGGCCGATAATCTGCCGAACAGGGATGCGCCAGCAGCAGTTGCGCCGTGCGCGCCAGCGACAGCCGCGCGTGGTAGCCGGTGCCGCGGCTCAGGCGCTGCCCCATACCGGTCAGCACCGCCGCCGCCATCAAATAGCCGGTGGCGTGGTCCAGCGCCTGTACCGGCAGCGGTACCGGCAAACTGGCGCTGCGCCAAACCATGCCCGCCTCCGCCAGCCCGCAGCTCATCTGCACCAGGCTGTCGAAACCGCGCCGGGTGCGCCACGGTCCGCTCCAGCCGTAGGCATTCAGGCAGACGTCTATCAGGCCCGGCGCCAGCGCGCGCCTTTCCTCCGCGCCATAGCCCAACTTCTCCAGCGCACCGGCACGGTAGCCGTGCACGATCACGTCGGCGTTCCTCAGCAGATGTTCAAACGTGTGGCGATCGTGCGCATTGGTCAGGTTGAGGCGCGCGCTGCGTTTGCCCAGCATTACCTCGTGCTCGACGCCGGGCTCATCCCAACCGTAGGGATCGATGCGCAGCACGTCGGCGCCCAAACCGGCGAGAAAACGGGTGGCGATCGGCCCGGCGAGAATGCGCGTCAGATCCAGCACCCGCACGCCGTGCAGCGGCCGGGCGACGGGCAACGTCCAGCCCGGCGGCGGTGCTTCCGGCTGCAGCGAGGCGTGGATCAGCGGTTCGAGCGCCACGCTCTTGCCCTGAATATGTTGTCGCCACGCGGCCGCCGAGCGCATTTGAGCCGCGCAGCCGCCGGCCTCGATCACCGCTTCCTCCAGCTCGCTTTTTTTCCAGCCCAGCACGCGTTCCGCCAGCGCGCCTTTGTCCGATGCCGGGCCCAGCACCTGTTCCACCGCCCGCCGATGGTGCGGTGCATTGGTGTGCAGGCGTATCCAGCCGTCCGCCGTCGCGTAGTCGCCGGCCAGGGCGTCCCAGGCCGCAGGCAGCGTCCAACCCAGCGGGCGCAGCGTCCAGCCGAACCAGAGCGAGGCCAGGCGTTGATCGATCCAGACCTGCGGCGCATCGGCAGCCTCGCGGCGAAGCAACTCGGCGCAGGCCAAACCGGCGGCGCTCCAGGCGGCGGTAGCCAATTCGGTCACGGGAAAAGCCGAAGGCAATGCGCCGGTACCGCTTACGGTTAACCGGTCGCAGGGCGCGGGGCGTTGCCCCAGGCTTTGCCAAATCTCGTCGAGCAGAGTGTGGATCAGAGGCGTCATCAGCCACTCCTTGCGGGTCGTCGGAAATATAGCCTAGCGTAGCCCATCGCCGGCGACCTTGCTAAGGCGCAACGTCGAACGTGCGGCCGTCGGCCAGTTTGGCGCGCAGGCTGTGGGCCGCTACGCCGGCGAACGGCTGCGCGCTGAAGTTGGCGGTCAGCGTCGAACCGTCGCTGAAGGTCGTCTGCTGCACCCAGCCGTCCCGATCGAGCCAGCGGAAGTCGGTCAGCGCTTTGTCCCAGAGGGCCTGATGCAACGGCCGGAAGGCGGCGTCGGCGCGTTTGATCGCCGGCAGGCGGGCCGCCAGGGTGGCGCGGCTCAGATGGAACATCGGCGCGGTGTTGTACAGCTGGCTGAGCAGACTGCGGGTGGTCTGAACGTCGCTGAACTTCAGATTGTCGTAATTCCAGTGGTGGCTGCTGACGATCGCATCGTGGAAAACGGCTTGGTACAGCGGCAGGCGATAGCGCGGATCGAATTCGACGGTGCGGTAGGGCTGCTTCACCTTGGCGGGGTGGAAGAAAAACGCCGGTTGAGCGTTGGGCCACCAGGCGCCGAGATAATAGGGCGAGGATTTATCCTGATTCATCTGCTTGTCGCCCCAGCCGAATCCCCAGGTTTCCATGCCGTGGGCGAACATCAGGCTGCGGGCGGTCACCGCATTGCCGTCCTCCGAGCCGAGCGGCAGCTTAAGGGTGGCGCTGAACCAGGCCAGCCGGGCGTTGCGCGCCTCGGCCATCTGCGCCGCGCCGGTCGGGTGGCCGGGCTGATAGTCGTCGGAGACCATGCCGGTGCCGTCCACGTCGAGGAACAGGCTGTTCAACCCGGCCAGTTGCACCAGCTCGCGCATGCGCCGTTGAGAATAGGGCAGGACGCAGCCCGGGTTGAGGTAGTAACCCTGTTTGCCGAAGCCGGGTTTCTTGCTGCCGTCGGCGCGCACGATGGCGCAACTTTCCCGCAGCGCCGTCGGCAGTTGCGCAGTGAGCCAGCTGTCGTTCACGCCGCGCGCAATGGCGGTATCGTAGGAGTCGTAGCTGGCGATCAGATAGCCGGCCGCTTTGGCTGCGCCCACCGCCTGCGGGTGCAGGAAGGCGGCGGTCCAGTTATCGGTGCCTAACCACAGGCGCGGCAAGCCGGCCTGGCGCAGCGCGTCGATCACCGGTTCGGCCAGCCCTTGCCCCCAACGGTCTGCCGGGGTTAGCCAGCGCCCCAGTTCCTGTTGCGCCCGCTCCTGAACCGCAGCGGCCTGGCGCTGCTGCGCCTGCAGAAAGTCGGCGTCATCCGGCGTGGCGCCCAGCGGAATTTGCGCCGTCAACGCCTGGTTGATGCCGTCGATCAGGGGCTGTTGCTGCCAGCCCTCCGGTGTTTTGCCCGCCAGCTGCAGCAGGAGCTTTCTGCTCTCGGCATCCATCTTCTGCCGCAGCCCTTCGGCGGCGGGAGAGGCGAGGTAGTGCAGCAACCCCGGCCAATCTTTGACATCTTCCGCCGCCAGCAATTTATCGCCCCACAGGTAGACATGGGTGGCGCCGATCAGCTTTTCGCCTTCGGACGCCTGCTTTATCTTCTCGCGCAGGCTGCTGAACTGGCCGCTTTGTTGCAAATAGTCGCGGTAGCGGCGGGCGCCGGACAGCGGGGTGTCGCCGACGTGCAGCAGCACCTCGAATGCCTGCTGTTGGTTGAAGCGGTTGAACTGATGCTCGGCGCGCATCTCCAGCTTTTCCTGCGCGGCGACGAAGGTGATCCTGTTGCTGAACGGCGTCAACATCAGCCAGCTGTAGACCTTGCCCTGGTATTGCTGGCTCCACAGCGGCAGCTTCAGATCCCAGTTGGTATCCAGCGGCGTCATTTCCGCCGTCAGGTAATGGCGCCAGACGGCGTTGTCGAGCGGAATGCGGCTGCCTTCGCCGATCGGCAACAGCAGCGTTTCTGTTTGTGGCGGCAGGCGATACCAGTTCAGAAGCTGTGGCCGGTCGCTGCTGAAGCTCAGGCGCAGATCGCCGCCTTCCAGACGGGCGCTAACCTTGACCGCGCTCTGCGGCCAGCGCCAACTGGCGCGTTGTGGCGACGCGGTGAGATCTTCCACCTGTTGCGCGGGCTGCGCCAGATTGACCGGCACAGCGCCGGCGGCAATGCGCAGCGTGGCGGGATCGAGTTCAAACTGCGCGTCGCCTTGCTGCAGCAGCAGGGCATCGGCGGGATAGCTGACGAGCAGCGCGAGCGCGAGCGGGGAAAGCCGGTGTTTCATCGGGGGCGTCCTTGAAAGATGAAGGGGAGCAGTTTACCGATAAGCGCACTGCCGCCCAACGCTGTCGCTGCCGATTTGTGACATCGAAATATCATCGCGGTATTTCAGTTTATTTTTCGTTTAATAAATTAGCCTTTACTTCATTACCCGACGTCACTATACTCAGCCAAAATTTCAGTGGAGAAACCCAATTGGACAGTTGTAGTTGTAATAAAACAAATAAGGCAAGCTGACCAATTCTCTTCTGATTTGTTGCTTGCCGTTATCGGCGGGCAGCACCCCTCTCCAGTTATTCCTGAGCTGTGCATACCCGAATATAAAACGTTTCCTGAGGCCTGATGGTTTCAGGTGAATTGAGTTGGACGTTATTATGGTATTCTGCAGCCACAGCCTTTTCCCTCCAGGCACAGTACGCTGATTCGCTGATTTATTTTCGGCGCAATTTTGCGTGTGCTAAACAGCACATGATTTTATCTCCTGAGGTTAATTAAGGGGACAGTCATGGCTATGACTCCTTTCGTTTTAAATTTATTGCTGGCGATGTGCCTGGGCGCGGTAATTGGCGCCGAGCGCCAGTGGCGCCAACGCATGGCCGGCCTGCGCACCAATGCGCTGGTGGCGACCGGCGCGGCGGTCTTTATTCTCAGCTCCATGTCCACCGATCCGGCCAGCGCCGGCCGCGTGGCTGCGCAGATCGTATCCGGTATCGGCTTCCTCGGCGCCGGGGTTATCATGCGTGAAGGGCTGAACATTCGCGGCCTCAACACCGCCGCCACGCTGTGGTGTTCGGCGGGGATCGGCGTCCTGTGCGGCCTGGGCCAGCATTGGGATGCGGTGGTCGCCACGCTGGTGATCCTGTGCGCCAATATCCTGCTGCGCGAGGCCGCCCAGCGCATCAATCTGCAGCCGCACCAGCAGGCGACCGATCTGGAACTGTGCTATCGCATTCAGGTGACCTGTGGCGAGCAGGATGAAATTCTGGTGCGTACCCTCATTCTGCAGGCGCTGAACGGCGTCGCCTTGCGGCTGCAATCTTTGCGCAGCGCCGATATTTCCAGCCCGGGGCAATTGGAAGTGTGCGCGGAAATTACCGCCACGCCGGCCGCACAAAAAGAAATTGAGGGTATTGTCTGCCGCGTCAGCCTGGAAAAAAGCGTGAGCGCCGTTCGTTGGCGCGTTGCGTCCGAATTACCGGTCTGAGTAATGATATAAATATTTATTAACTTGATTATATGTTCGTGTTTATTCAGGTAGGCCTGAATAACGCGAGCATTAAGGAGGCGTTATGGACGATGACCCCGGAAGGGAAATGATTCTTGCGTGGCTGACAGGGTAATCACGCTATTCAGTCACGCTAATTAGAAAATTCCACTCTGCGCAGAGTCACCTGTTTATCGGGCGGGATATCCCTGTGCGCAGAACGAAAATAAGAGAATAGCGTTATGACTCAGATTAATGAAAGAACGCGTCGCCGTGATAAAGACGCGGTGACCTACGCCATTGCGGAAGAAGCGACCAACAGCATCGCCCAAACGCTGGCGAACCTGAAGTGCAACCGCAACGGTTTGACCCAGGACGACGCCGATGAGCGGCTGGAGCAGTTCGGCGCCAATCAGGTCGCCCACGACAAGGCGCCGCATGCCTTGATCCAGCTGATCAAGGCTTTCAACAACCCGTTTATCTTCGTGCTGATGGTGCTGGCTGCGATCAGTTTCTTTACCGATTATTGGCTGCCGCGCCAGAGCGGTGAAGAAACTGAACTCACCGGCGTCATTATCATTCTCATCATGGTCACGCTGAGCGGGCTGCTGCGTTTCTGGCAGGAATACCGCACCAACAAAGCGGCGGAAGCGCTGAAGTCGATGGTGCGCACCACCGCCACGGTGCTGCGCCGCAGCAGCTACAGCGCGCATCCGCTGACGCTGGAAGTGCCGATCCGCGAACTGGTGCCGGGGGATATCATTCAGCTCTCCGCCGGCGACATGGTGCCGGCCGACGTGCGCCTTATCGCCTCGCGCGATCTGTTCATCAGCCAGGCGATATTGACCGGCGAAGCGATCCCTATCGAAAAATACGATGCCATGGGCAGCGTGGCGCAGAAGTCGAGCGAAGGGGAAGTGTCCAGCGAGAACGCGCTGCTTGAGCTCTCCAACGTCTGCCTGATGGGCACCAACGTCGCCAGCGGCACCGCCACGGCGGTGGTGGTGGCGACCGGCGGGCGCACCTACTTCGGCTCGTTGGCCAAGTCGATCGTCGGTTCGCGGGCGCAAACCGCATTCGATCGCGGGGTGAACAGCGTCAGCTGGCTGCTGATTCGCTTCATGCTGGTGATGGTGCCGGTGGTGTTGCTGATCAACGGTTTCACCAAAGGCGACTGGAGCGAGGCGGCGCTGTTCGCACTGGCGGTGGCGGTCGGCCTGACGCCGGAAATGCTGCCGATGATCGTCAGCTCCAACCTGGCGAAAGGGGCGATCGCCATGTCGCGCCGCAAGGTGGTGGTGAAGCGCCTGAACGCCATTCAGAACTTCGGCGCCATGGACGTGCTCTGCACCGACAAGACCGGCACGCTGACCCAGGACCGCATCATTCTCGAGCACCATATCGACGTCAACGGCGCCAGGGATAACGAGGTGCTGCACCTGGCCTGGCTGAACAGCTTCCATCAGAGCGGCATGAAGAACCTGATGGATCAGGCGGTGATCCGCTTCGGGCGCGGCAAACCGGGGATCGAAGCCCTGGGGCGTTTCAGCAAGGTGGATGAGCTGCCGTTCGATTTCGTGCGCCGCCGCTTGTCGATCGTGGTGGCGGACGAAAATGGCAAGCAGCAGCTGATCTGTAAGGGCGCGGTAGAGGAGATGCTGGAGATCGCCACTCACGTGCGTGAAGGCGACAAGACGCTGGAACTGGACGACGCGCGCCGTGCGGCGCTGCAGGCGCTGGCCCGCGAGTATAACGAAGACGGTTTCCGCGTGCTGGTGCTGGCGACGCGCGAGCTGGATGCGCAACGCCCGGCCGACCCGCTGAGCGTGGCCGACGAGCGCGACATGGTGGTGCAAGGGTTGCTGACCTTCCTCGATCCGCCGAAGGAGAGCGCGCAGCAGGCGATCGCCGCACTGCAGGAAAACGGCGTGACGGTGAAGGTGCTGACCGGCGACAACCCGGTGATCACCTGCAAGATTTGCCGCGACGTCGGGCTGGAGCCGGGTGAACCGCTCTCCGGGTTGCAGATTGAACAGATGGATGATGAAACGCTGGCGCGCGAAGTGGAGCAGCGCACGGTCTTCACCAAGCTGACACCGCTGCAAAAATCGCGGGTGCTGAAAATGCTGCAGGCCAACGGCCATACCGTCGGCTTCCTCGGCGACGGCATCAACGATGCGCCGGCGCTGCGCGATGCCGACGTCGGCATTTCGGTCGACACCGGCACCGACATCGCCAAGGAGTCGGCGGACATCATCCTGTTGGAAAAGAACCTGATGGTGCTGGAAGAGGGGGTGATCAAAGGGCGCGAGACCTTCGGCAATATCATCAAGTACCTGAACATGACCGCCAGCTCCAACTTCGGCAACGTGTTCTCGGTGCTGGTGGCCAGCGCCTTCATTCCGTTCCTGCCGATGCTGGCGATCCACCTGTTGATTCAAAACCTGATGTACGATATTTCCCAGCTGTCGCTGCCGTGGGACAAGATGGACAAAGAGTTCCTGCGCAAGCCGCGCAAGTGGGACTCCAAAAACATCGGGCGCTTTATGCTGTGGATTGGGCCGACCTCGTCAATCTTCGATATCACGACGTATGCGCTGATGTGGTACGTGTTCGCTGCCAACAGCGTGGAACACCAGGCGCTGTTCCAGTCCGGCTGGTTCATTGAGGGGCTGCTGTCGCAAACGCTGGTGGTGCATATGCTGCGCACCCAGAAGATCCCGTTCATTCAGAGCACCGCGGCGCTGCCGGTGTTGCTGACCACCGGGTTGGTGATGGCGCTCGGCATCTACATTCCGTTCTCGCCGCTCGGCGCCCTGGTTGGCCTGCAGCCGCTGCCGTGGGAATACTTCCCGTGGTTGGCCGCTACGCTGGTCAGCTACTGCGTGGTCGCGCAGTTGATGAAGCGTTTCTACATCCGCCGCTTCGGCGAGTGGCTGTAAGCCGCTTCGGCACTCACTTCGGGGGCGAAATTCTTCGCCCCCGCTCCGCTACAGCAGTTTGTTGACCAGCAGGCCGAGCATGATGGTCAGCGTGAAGGAAAACAGCGTGCCGAGCAGCACATACTCGGTGCGCATCTTATCGTCGCTCTGGCGCAGATCGCCGAAACGGAAGATAGATTTGGCCGCCAGCAAAAAGCCGATCGCCGGGATTTGCCCCAGCAGCACAAAGGTCAGGATCAGCGTTCTCTCCAGATAGCCAATCTGTTTGCCCGCGCGCAGCAGCGAGTCGTTGTCGGCCTTGGCCGAAGGCGGCATTTGCGGCGTCCAGTGCGCCAGCAGTTGCCCGATCAGCAGGCTCATCGGCAGATAAATCAGGCTGTAGGCCACCAGCACCAGGCCGGTTTGCCAACGCCCCAGTTGCCGCCCCAGCGCGGCGAGCAGTTCACCGGCATTCGGCGTCAGCCCCAGCCACAGCAAGGCGATTACCGCCAGATGCAATCCCTGATCGAGCAGGAAACTGCGGGCCGGGCTCAGGCGGTTCATCGCGGTGACCTTCAGTAAATCGATCAGGTAGTGGCTGACGGCGATGATCAGCAGGCTGGCCAGCACCTGAAGTGAAGAAAGCCCGCCGTGCAGCAGGCCGAAACCGGCCACCACCCAGGCGGCCAGCACCCCGTGCAGCAACGCGTGCAACACCAGAAAACGTGAACGCGCGCGATGCTGGATTTTATCTTCCACCCAACTCAGCGGCTGCAGCGGAAAATCCGCCAGCAGATGGACGAGTAACAGCCAGGCCAGCAAAGGCGCATAGGTCAGATCCATAGTCAGACGATCCTGTTAATGGCGTGAATAAACCGCATGATTTCCTCGTAGGCCGCGCGTTTCAGCGCGGCGGAGACCGTGGAGGCGGCTTTTTGCAGCTGATCCGCCACGGCAGCGCCGCTGTCGGCGAACATTCTCGCCTGGACGATGCGCGCTTCGGTCTGCGACAGGCGGCCAATCACATGATCTAACATCGGCAGCAGATCGCTGACAATGGCGTTTGTCCGATCGTTGTCGGTTTTCAGAGCCAGCCGGCAATTTTTCGCCATGGCGTCCAACGCGCTGCCGGAATTGATAAAGGCGCTGCCATAGCCGGCGGCGTCGGGCCGTTGGCTGCCCAGCCCGACGGCGACGCGCGCATCCCAGTGCGCGGCGCCCGTCGCCCGCAGCGCGAGGCGAATATACACCGCCAGCAGCAGCCCGTCCTCCGGGGCGGCCTGCGCCTGGAAGGCGTCGCCGCGAAAGATTTCCACCTGATGCAGCCGCCCGTCGCGCCGCAGCCGATCGAGCAGGCTGTGCAGCTCATTGAGGTAGTTGACGGTGTCTGATCGGCGGGAATCGACCAGATCGCCGCTGATTACGCTGATTGGCGTCGGCATGACATGTTCCGATGTTTATAGAGGGATGACTATAAATTCGCACCTGGATACGAATATGTCAATAATTCGCCTTTAGGGGCGAATTTATCGAATTTTCGCCTGTGAGGACGAATTGAGGCAGGGTGAGGAGGGGAATGAATGGCCGGGAATGCGCGGGCTGCAGGCTCGCCACCGGCGGCGTAAACGGAAAGTGGCCGGCAACCGGCCGTTCAGAAGCTTTTAACCAGCACGTCACGCGGCATTTCGCTGCCGTGTTTCAGCAGGTGCTCAAACGATCGCTCGCTGCTTTTCAGCTGCTGCAAAAATTCCTGCGGCGACAGATCGTGTTTTTTGCCGCTCATGTAAGCCAGCGCCAGTTCTTTTGCCTGATAGCGGGAGAAGTTGTACATGGTGTCCTCGATACGATGAATGTCAGTGCTCACGATTGTAGCGAAAGAGCACATAATGAACAGCGGCTTTGGCGTATGGAATCGATAGCCGAAACTTAACTTGCCGGTTGCAACAGCTCATCGCACAGGCGCTTGATCACCTGAGCCTGCGGCAGGCCGTTGTGCAACATCTGGCGGATATGCTCCGAATCGCTGATGCCCTGGCGGACATGGCGCTCGACCGCCTGTAGCACGGCCCGATCCTCCCGTCGCTCGGCGAAACCGCTCAGCGCGTCGAGAGTGTGCAGGATATGGGCGGTCAGGCTGCTGCGGCGCAGCGTCGCGGGATCGACGTATTCGGCGGCGAAACCGCTGCGATAGGCGTTGATCTTGTTGTAATTGGTGAAGGCATCGTATTCCGGCGCGATCGGCGTGCGGTGTTGCAACAGGAAATCAGCCAGCAGACGGCAGTAACCGACCAGCAGCACGGCATGCGCGAGGCGCAGCGGCGTATCGCAGATGCGGATCTCCACCGTGCCCAGCTCCGGTTTGGGCCGCGCATCCCAGTAAATATCCTTGATGCTTTCAATCACGCCGGCGGCGTTCAGCCGTTCGTAGTAGGCGTTGAATTCGCGCCAGCTGTAGATGTGTTCCAGGCATCCGTAGTTGGGGAAGGAATTCTGCGCGCTGAAACGGGAGCTGGCAAAGCGCGTATCGACGCCCTGGTACAGCGGTGACGATGCGCTGAGTGCGATCAGCTGCGGAAAGTAGGGCGTCAGCGCATGGCACAGGTACATCGCTTCGTCCCCGTCGTTGACGCCGAGGTGGATGTGTTGGCCGAACACGCAGGCCAGCTTGGAAAGATAGCCAAAGCGGCTGGCCAGCTGCCTGTAGCGCGCGTTGTCGCTGATGACCTGCTTGCGCCAGTCGTTGCTCAGATGGCGGCCGCCGCCGCAGACGTCACAGCCCAGGCGCTGCGCGCTGCGCCGGACGGTATGGGTCAGGGCGCGCAGCTCGGCGTGCAGCTCATTGAGATCGCGGTGCACCGAGCTGTTCAGCTCCACCATCGATTTGGTGAGCTCATGTTTGACGCGCCGGCGGTCGCCGACCGCGCTGACCACCCGGTCGGCCCGATCCGTAAGATCGTAGTGCTTGTCATCGACCAGCTGCAGCTCTATTTCGGTGCCGATGGAGAGCCTTTCCGAACGTTTGAATGTGAGCGGCATGGTGCCTCCTTCCTGCAAGAACAGCATAAAGATAAGTATATGCCTCGGCGAGGGGGACAACGTTTTGTGTTTTATATTTGTTTTTCCGAATATGAAGATGGTATCTTCATGAGCGATTTGCGGAGACGATAAGGTTAACGGGAGTGCGACATGACGTCATTGACGCCGCTGAAGCTGTTTAAAAACCTGTCGGACGAGACGCGTCTGACGCTGGTGCTGTTGCTGCGCCACGCCGGCGAGCTGTGCGTGTGCGAGTTGTCGGGCGCATTGGTACTGCCGCAACCCAAAATCTCAAGGCATTTGGCGATGCTGCGTGAAAGCGGGCTGTTGCTCGATCGGCGCGATGGCAAGTGGATATATTATCGCCTGTCGCCGCATATGCCGGCTTGGGCGGCGGGGATTATTGAGCAAGCTTATCAGTGTCGGGCAGAACAGATGATGGAGTTGGGGCAACGTGTAGCGAAAGGCTGCCCGTAACGGTAAAAAATTTGCGCAAACACATACGAAAAATCGAATATGTAGATGTGAAGAGGCGGTGAGACGGCGATGATAGTGGCAGGAGCGATCTTTATTCTGACGTTGGCCTTGGTTATCTGGCAACCGAGAGGACTGGGCATTGGCTGGAGCGCGGCGTTCGGCGCGGGATTGGCATTACTGAGCGGCGTGGTGCACGTCGGCGATATTCCCGTGGTGTGGCAGATAGTCTGGAATGCGACCGCGACCTTTATCGCCGTCATCATCATCAGCCTGCTGCTGGATGAGAGCGGCTTCTTTGCCTGGACTGCTCTGCACGTCGCGCGCTGGGGCAACGGCAAAGGCCGATGGCTGTTTACCTACATGCTGCTGCTGGGGGCCGTGGTGGCGGCGCTGTTTGCGAACGACGGCGCTGCGTTAATCCTTACGCCAATCGTGATCGCCATGCTGTCGGCGCTCGGCTTTCGCCCTGCGGCGGTACTGGCTTTCGTGATGGCGGCGGGCTTTATCGCCGATGCCGCCAGCCTGCCGCTGGTGGTGTCCAATCTGGTGAATATCGTTTCGGCGGATTTCTTCCGGCTGGGCTTTACGGAGTATGCGGCGGTGATGGTGCCGGTCAACCTTGCCGCAGTGGCGGCGGCACTGGTGATGTTGCATCTGTTCTTTCGCAAGGATATTCCGCGGCGCTACGCGTTGACGCGTTTACCGATACCCCAAGAAGCGATTCGCGATCGTGCGACTTTCCGAGCCGGCTGGGCGGTATTGGCGCTGTTGCTGATTGGCTTCTTCGCTCTGGAGCCGCTCGGCGTGCCGGTGAGTTTGGTCGCTGCCTGCGGCGCGCTGGTTCTGCTGGCGGTGGCGAAACGTGGGCGCGCGATCGACACCGGCAAAGTGCTGCGCGGTGCGCCCTGGCAGATCGTGATTTTCTCGCTGGGCATGTATCTGGTGGTCTACGGGCTGCGCAATGCCGGCTTGACCGAGCTGCTTTCCGGCGTGTTGGACGCGCTGGCGCGGCAGGGGCTGTGGGCGGCGACGCTCGGCACCGGCTTCCTGAGCGCGTTTCTCTCTTCCGTCATGAATAATATGCCGACGGTACTGGTGGGGGCGTTGTCAATCGACGGCAGCGGCGCGGAAGGCGTCATCAAGCAGGCGATGATTTACGCCAACGTCATCGGCAGCGATCTCGGCCCCAAAATCACCCCGATCGGCAGCCTGGCCACGTTGCTGTGGCTGCATGTGTTGGCAAGGAAGAACATCGTCATTACCTGGGGCTATTATTTTCGCGTGGGGCTGGTGATGACGCTGCCGATCCTGTTCGTCACCTTGGCTGCGCTGGCGCTGCGGCTGTCCGTTTGATCCTGATAGGAGAAACCGTCATGAGCAGTATCAAGATTTATCACAACCCGGCTTGCGGCACGTCGCGCAATACGTTGGCGCTGATCCGCAACAGCGGCGTTGAGCCGGAGGTGATTTTGTATCTGGAAACACCGCCCAGCCGTGAACGGTTGATTGCGCTGCTGGCCGAAATGGGGATGACGCCGCGCGCGCTGCTGCGTAAAAACGTCGAGCCCTACGCCGAGCTGAAACTGGATGAGACCGGCTGGAACGATGAGCAACTGATTGACTTCATGCTGCAACAGCCGATTTTGATCAATCGACCCATTGTGGTGACACCGCTCGGCACGCGCCTGTGCCGGCCGTCGGAGGTGGTGTTGGATATTCTGCCGGATCCGCAGCGCGGGGCTTTCAGCAAAGAGGATGGGGAGCCGGTGATCGATGCGCAGGGCTGCAGGATAACCAAAGGTTGATCGCTGCGGCCCTGCGCCCAGGCAAAATCAGTGCAGTTCGGCGCCGCTGCGATCGGCCAGCGCTTCCAGCAGCGGGGCGGACGGCACGAAGAACAGGGTGCCGGTCACCGCGTGGCTGAAATCGAGCAGCCGATCGTAGTTGCCGGCCGGGCGGCCGATAAACATGTTTTCCAGCATCTGCTCGATTGGCTGCGGGGAGCGCGCATAGCCGATAAAGTAGGTGCCGAATTCGCGCAGGCCGGGGCGGCCGAACGGCATGTTGTCGCGCAGAATTTTCACCTCGTTGCCTTGCTCGTCGGTGATGGTGGTCAGCGAACTGTGCGATGACGACGGTTTGACCGCTTCATCCAGTTCGATGTTGGACTGCTTATGGCGGCCGATGATCTTCTCCTGCGTTTCCACGCTGAGCGAATTCCAGCCCTGCATATCGTGCAGGTATTTTTGCACCAGCACATAGCTGCCGCCGCTGAACGCCGCGTCTTCGTCGCCGATCACCGTGTAGTCGAAGGCTTCGTGCCCCTCCGGGTTCTCCGTGCCGTCGACGAAGCCGATCATGGCGCGCTGATCGAAGTAACGGAAGCCGTGCACCTCTTCGACCACCGTCACGGCATCGCCGAGCTTGCCGACCAACTGCGAGGCCAGTTCGAAACACAGATCCATTTCATCGGCGCGGATATGCAGCAGGATGTCGCCGGGCGTGGCGACGGCGACGCGTTCCCCGCTGCCGATCGGGCTGAACGGATGCAGCTGGCGAGGGCGCGGGGCGCCAAACAGCGTATCCCAGGCTTCGGAGCCGAAGCCGCAAACGCAGGTGAGGTTGCCTGCCGGCGCGCGTTTGCCGACCGAACGCACCACGGCGGCGATGTCGCCGCACCAGGCGCGCACCGCCGCCAGATGGGCGGGAACGGGCGACAGGGTGGCGACGATGAAGATGGCATGGCGCGTCACCGGCGTGAATACGGCTTGTGGCGGGTTGTTGTTTGCATTCATTGCATTCGGCTCCAGTGTGTTCGGGTGAAATCGATCAGATCAAATTAAAGTGCTCGTCGGGTTTCATCGGCGGCGGCAGCGGGCTTTGGTCGTTCATTTCCAGCAGGTTGCGCTCGATGGTGTTGCAGATGGCGTTTAACGGCAGATGGTTGGCCGACACGCCGAACGGATCTTCCAGCTCTTCGGCCAGTGAGTCCCAGGATAAGAAGGTATAGGAAATGAACACCGAAACAAACGGTGTCATGTAATGCAGATCGGTCACCAGGGCAAAAGGCAACAGGCTGCAGAACAGGTAAACGGTGCGCTGCAGGATCAGGGTATAGGCGAACGGCACCGGCGTGCTGGCGAGCCGTTCACAGCCGCCGAGGGCGTGGGACAGCTCGCTCAGCTTGTTGTCGAGCAGCTCGAAGGTGATGTCGCTCAGCAGCCCCCGTCGGCGCAGCTTGCCGATCTCCTGGCCCAGCATCAGCAGGATGCGGTTGGTCGGCATCGGGCTGGCGATCACCTCCGCCAGCTCTTTGCTGCTGAGGTTGTGGTACAGATCGGCGGTCGGATCGGTGGCGCGCAGCTGATGCTTCAGGCTCCAGCTGAAGGCGATCAGCAGCTTGGCGACCTTCTGGTGCACCGCCGGTTCGTCCGGCAGCAGGCTTTTGATCTGGCGCAGCAGGGAGCGCTCGGTAATCAGCAGCGAGCCCCACAGGTTGCGCGCTTCGACAAAGCGGCTGTAGCCGGCGTTATTGCGAAAGCCGAGAAAAATCGCGATGGCGATGCCCAGCAGGCTGAACGGCGCGATGGTCAGATGCACGCCGAGCTGTTCGTACCATTGATAGCTGATCACCGCCACTATCGACATCAGCACGTTCAGCGACAGGCGAAAGGTGATCTTTGACAGCACGGAACCGTGCCAGGCGAACAGGCGAAAAAACCAGTTCTGGTTCGGGCGAATTATCATGACGTGGGTGCTTCCTGGTGTCCTGCTATTGAGAATAGTCGATTCTTATCCGGCGGCGTTAGGCCGCCGTCGTCGTTTGCCAGAGCCGTTGCGGGTGCGTATAGACGGTGGCGCGCCCCGGTTTGCTGAAGCCCACCAGCGTCAGGTTGCTGCGCTCGGCCACCTCGACCGCCAGGCGGGTGGCGGCGGAAACGGCGAACAGGATCTCGACGCCGCACATGGCGGATTTTTGCACCATTTCATAGCTGGCGCGGCTCGACACCAGCGCCGCCCCCTGTAGCCACGCCTGTTGGCTGCGGTAGCCCAGCAGTTTGTCGAGCGCCACGTGGCGGCCGACGTCTTCACACCCGCCGCTGAGCGCGCCATCTGGCTGGATCCAGGCCGCCGCGTGGGTGCAGCCGGTCAGTTTCCCCACCGTTTGCACCTCCTGCAGCTGCGCCAACGCCCGGTCGAGCAGGGCCAAATCGAAGCGTTGCGTGAAGGGCAGCGGCGCGATGGGCTGGGCGACCTCCTGCAGCTGCTCCACCCCGCAGACGCCGCAGCCGGTGCGGCCGGCCAGGCTGCGGCGCTTCTCTTTCAGCTGCATAAAGCGGCGGCTAGAGAGTTCCACATGCACTTCAATGCCGTTGCAGGCCGGCTGTTGGCGGATGTCGTAGATATCGTCAGAGGAGGCGATGATGCCTTCGGACAGCGAAAAACCGATGGCGAAGGCCGCCAGATCTTTCGGCGTTGCCATCATCACCACGTGGGAAATGCCGTTGTACACCAGGGCGACCGGCACTTCTTCCGCCAGCCAATCCTGTTGCGCCTGGGCCAGATCGTTGCGCTGCCAGACCGCGTGGCGCGACAGGCATTCCTGTTCGATATCGTCGGTTTCTGCGAGGAGTAGGTGCTTATTCATAACGTTCTCGTGACCGTCGGTGACGAGGCGCCGACGGGGATGAATTCTTATTAGCAGGTGTGGGGATTATACAGGATTCTGATCCCGCTCGCGCAGGGAATGACGTCTGCCGGCGCCCCCTGCAGGTTATCCACAGTTTTAGTGGATAACGTGTGTGCAAGGGGCGGTGAAACGCTTAGCAGGCGTAAGAAAAAATCACTCAGAAAATTATTATATTACGCGGGAAAGCGCGATCCGCAGGGGGATTGGGGGTTGCACGCGTTCGCGTTTTGTTTATGCTATACTGTATAAATATACAGCTTGGTTATGATTATGCTGAGCAATTCAAGGTTGTATGCTTTTTCACCAGGTGAACCCCTAACGTTACCGCTGTTTGCCGATCGCGTGGCCTGCGGCTTTCCTTCCCCGGCGCAGGACTATGTCGAGAGCAGGCTGGATATCGGCAAGCTGCTGGTGCGGCACCCCAACGCCACCTACTTCGTGCGCGCCAGCGGCGAGATGGAGCGTGCAGGATGGATCAGGCACTACCGACAGATTAAGAAACTGAGCATCCGAGAAACAGCAGACGCGACAGGCTACAGTACTTCCCAAGTTTGTCGCATTCAGGCCTTCTATAAAGAAGTTGAGACTGATTAAAAAGCAGCCTTAATGTACAATAATTTTCGATATCCAAACTGACCCCATGAACAATCAATGAGTAGAGGTGAAAGATGATTTCATACAAAAAAACCATACCTGCTCTTGTCATATTCGCTTTATCTAATGCTGTGGCATATGCGAATGATTTCGACAAATCAAATGAAGCGATGGCAATTTCAGCAATAGGTTTTTCTGGCTCAAATGCTCGTGTTGCACATGATGTTTGTGGGGCAACCAATGAGAAAATTGATAAATATAAAAAACAAATAAAAGACTCATTAACTAGAACATTAAAGTATGAACAGTCAGGATTCGATACGCATTGGGATAATGGTTGGAAAAATGCTGATTTTTTGGTTAAGTCATTAAGTAATGATGAAGCCTATAAAAAAGAATATTGCCGAGAGGTTTTAGATGGAATTAATAATCCTGAAATGAATTAAGGATTATTCCTTATTCGGGGTTCTACGCCGGAACCCCAGATTTTTCCGTCCGCTAAAATTATCCCCGGTTGAGCAGCTTTATACCGTCAGCTCGCAGTGGACCATCAGGGGAAATGTGGCGGTACAGCGTTTGTCGGGTTATCCCAAGCTCCTGGCATAACGTACTGACTTTCGTCTCTGGCCGTCCCATTGATGCCATTGCCAGTCGCAATTTTATTGGCGTCATTTTGTAAGGCCGTCCGCCGTTCCTCCCGTGAGGCAAGGCCTGCCGCTGTTCTTTGCGGCGCTGTACGCAGCAGAGACCGACGACCGCGCGCGACGGGCTTGACACCCGCTTAGTCCCGCCCTCTGGTCAAATGCAGGCTGACGTGTACAGCCTGCAGGCAGAGGATTTCGTCTGGCAACCGGTATCGCCCGCCGTCGGCGCCGTTCGCAATGACAATCCCTCACTCATCCTGCCCATCGATACGCCAACGGTCTGAGTGCCGCATTATCCACAGTTTTGGTGGGTATCATGTGTGTAAACACACGCGAAGAACGCCAAAAGCTGCAGGAAAAATCACTCAGAAAATTATTATATTACGCGGGAAAGCGCGATCCGCAGGGGGATTGGGGGTTGCACGCGTTCGCGTTTTGTTTATGCTTTACTGTATAAATATACAGTTTGGTTATGATTATGCTGAGCAATTCAAGGTTGTATGCTTTTTCACCAGGTGAACCCCTAACGTTACCGCTGTTTGCCGATCGCGTGGCCTGCGGATTTCCTTCCCCGGCGCAGGACTATGTCGAGAGCAGGCTGGACATCGGCAAGCTGCTGGTGCAGCACCCCAACGCCACCTACTTCGTGCGCGCCAGCGGCGAGTCTATGATCGACGGCAATATCCAGGATGGCGATCTGCTGATCGTCGACAGCGCCCTGACGCCGGAGCACGGCAATATCGTGATCGCCGCGGTGGACGGCGAATTCACCGTCAAAAAACTGCAGCGCCACCCCGACGTGCGGCTGTTGCCGATGAATCCCGCCTACGCGCCGATCGTGTTCGACGACGAGGCGCAACTGGAGATCTTCGGCGTGGTGACCTTTATCGTCTACGCGGCGCGGTAACTTCGGCCCTTTTTTTCATTTTTTTCTGCCCGATCTTTTCGTTGGCGTGACCTCTCTACTGAGTTTCCAGTTCAATACACTCAGGGGAATCCTTCATGGCCATAAAAAACAAGAACGGCGCAGGGCGTACGTTCACATCAGCCAAACGCATTACCGGGAAACGCGTCGCTATCGGGATAGGATGCGCACTAACGGGCATGCTAACCTCCGCGATGGCGGCGCCCGGTGCGTCGGCACCCCCCTCGGCGGTCGAACAGCCCGCTATCCTTTCCTTCGCCATTCCCGCCGGTGATCTGGCGCCCGCCTTGCAGACGGCGGCCGCTAAGGCCGGCGTGATAGTGATTTTCACGCCCGAACAGACGCGTGGAAAAAGCACCGCGGGCCTGCAGGGACATTATCGCCTCACCGACGCGTTCAATACGCTGTTGGCGGGCAGCGGATTGCGCGCTCAACAAACCGCACAGGGATATCGGTTGGTCGACGCCGGGCCGGTTCAGCCGTTGACGATACCGGAGCTGTCGGTGGTCGGCGGTTTGTCCGACAGCGTCGCCGCCGGCCGTTCGGTGCTGGATAAAGAAGATATCGAACGCGTGCAGGCAGACAATATCGCCAGTTTGCTTGATCGCTTGCCCGGCGTAGGGATGGCGGGATCGCCGCGCCCGGGTGGCCAAAGCCTGAATATCTGGGGCATGGGCGACATGGAAGATGTGAAGGTGGTGCTGGACGGGGCGCCGAAGGGATTTGAGAAATATCGGCAGGGTTCGGTATTCATTGAACCCGAATTGCTGAAAAAGGTTGAGGTCGATAAGGGGCCGCACAATCTGTTGAACGGCAATGGCGGCTTTGGCGGAACCATTACGCTGGAGACCAAAGATGCCGGAGATATGCTGCTGCCGGGCGAAGATTTTGGCGGCTTGCTGAAATACAGCTACCACACCAACGATCGCCAGGGCATTTACAGCGGTGCGTTGTACGGCCGTACGCCGGAAGGATTCGCCGACGGTTTGATCTACATGAGCAAGCGTGACGGCGGCAACCTGAAGCGGCCGGACGGCACGCGCTTTGCCTATTCCGCCAACGATCAGGCTTCCTACCTGTTAAAAACCAATATTTATCTGAGCGAGGCGCAAACGCTGACGCTGTCGGCGATGCGCTCCGATTCCGATGGCTGGCAGCCTTTTGCCGCCAAGCGGGACGATATCGCCGCGCCCAGCCAGGCGGATATCGATAAATATGGCCGGGAAGAAGCGTGGCGCCGCATTCTGGTGTATCGCGACCAGACGGACACCAATTACTCGGTGAAATGGAATCTGGCGCCGGAAGCGCAGCCGTTGCTGAATCTGACGCTGTCTTATGCCTATTCGAAGACAGAGCAGCATGACAAGCGGCCGGATTCCGCTTCAAAGTTCAGCTATCTCGGTACGTTGGGCAATGAAAGCTGGGTGAACTATACCGATCGGCAGTTTGACGTCAGCAATGAAAGCCGTTTCGCCAGCGGGCCGCTGGAGCACAAGCTGTTGCTCGGCGCGCGTTGGCATAAACATCAGCGCGATACCCTGATGTATTACCCCTCGCAGGTGAAAAACGCCAGTTACAACTACGGCTATTTCCAGCCGTATTACATGCCGGCGGGCGAACAGGAAACCCGCAGCGTTTATCTGCAGGATGCGGTCAGTTTCGGCAGCCTGACCGTGACGCCGGGCGTGCGTTACGATCATGTGACCAATACCGGGCAACCGAACCGGGCGCCGCGCTATAACGACAGCGATCCGCTCGTGGGTCATGATTACAGCAGCGTGACCTATACCGGCTGGTCGCCGCATTTGGGCGTGATGTGGAAAGCGACGTCGAATCTGTCCCTGTTTGCCGACGTTAGCCGCACCTGGCGCGCCCCGGTGATCGACGAACAGTACGAAGTGCAATACGCCGCTTCCAGCGTGCCCGGCACCAGCCGCGGCCTGCAGGTGGAACGCATGACGGGCGTTCGTCTCGGCGCGGTGCTGGACTTCAACGATGTGTTGATGGCGCGAGACAGTCTGCAGATCCGCACTACGCTGTTCCGCAATCGCGGCAAGGACGAGATTTTCTATCGTCGCGGCGTAGTGTGCGACGCCGCACGGCATGGGGGCCAATGTGGGCAACCGTTGTCGAACTATCGCAACTTGCCGGGCTATACCATTGAGGGCGTGGAGCTCGAATCGTTTTATGACAGCGAAAGCCTGTTCGGCAGCCTGTCGTTCTCCTCGATTCGCGGCAAACGCGACGCTTCACCGCGCGATCCGTGGGGCAACGAAACCTGGATTGCCGAAATTCCACCCGTTACGGCACACGCGATGCTGGGCATGAAAGTACCGCAGTGGGACATGGCCTTCGGCTGGACCGGCGATTTTGTGCGTAAACAGGATCGTTCACCGGCCGACGGCGATCCGATGGCCGTTGTCTGGGCGCTGCCGAAAACGTCGGGTTATGCATTGCACGGCCTGTTCGCCTCGTGGCAGCCCAGCGGTTTGCAGGGCTTCGAAGCTCGCGTCGCGGTGGACAATCTGTTCAACCGCGATTATTACCCTTACCTGGGCGAATCGGTGTCCGGCGTAGGGCGCAACATCAAGTTTAGCGTCAGTCAACGTTTCTGAATATCCTGCTGACAGGGGCCATTTCGGCCCCTTTTCACGTTTTCTCTCCCGTATTTCCCTACTTTTTCGCCGTTTATAAATCATCAGCAATCGCTTGACACAGAAGTTACAATTTTAAAATAATAATAATTATCATTTTCAATCTCATTATCAATTGGTGTCACCGAATGGCAAGGAAAGAGGCCGCGGCAGCCAACGGGTTTGCTCAACAGCTTTACCTTGAGCACCACAGTTGGCTATGCCATTGGCTGAGACAGAAGGTCGGGTGCGCGCATCACGCCGAAGACCTGGCGCAGGATACGTTCATCAGTATTTTACTGAGCCCGCAGTTGCTCGCCATTCGGCAACCACGCCCCTTCCTGGCGACCGTGGCGCGCCGGCTGGTGGCGAATTATTACCGGCGTAAAACAATCGAAGAGAGCTATCTGCAGGCCTTGAGCGAGCTGCCGGCGATCGAGGCGCCCTCGCCGGAAGTTCGTCAACAAACCCTCGAAATGCTCGAACAGTTGGATCAGGCGTTGGACGGATTGCCGGCGCACGTCCGCGAGGCTTTCCTGTTGGCGCACCTGCAGGGCATGCGTTATTGCGACATCGCTGAACGTTTGCGAGTGTCGAGCAGCTCGGTGAAACAATATCTGCAGCGCGCCAATTTGCACTGTTTCTTTGCATTGGCGGCGTAACGGCAGGTGCGGAACCCATGATGGAATCGGATATCGATCGGCAGAGCGCGCGTGAGGCCGCCGCCTGGTTAACCCAGCTGATGTCGGAAGAGGCAAGCGACGCGGATAGGGAAAACTGGCGGCGTTGGTATCAGGCGAAACCGGAAAATGAACGCGCCTGGCGGCATATCGCCGCGTTTTCATCCCGTTTTTCTCTGCTTAACGGGGCGGCGGCGCAGCGTAGTCTGTCGCAGTTGCCAAACCCGCAACGCCGCCGGTTGCTGAGAAGCCTGGCGGCCATCGGCGTGGTAGGGTCGGTTGGCATCGGTTCTGGCGCGCTGCCATGGCGCCCCTGGCTGGCGGATTACCGCACGGCGGTGGGGGAGCAGCAAACCGTCGCGTTGGCGGATGGCGCGCAGTTGATGCTGAACACGCAAACGGCGGTCAACGTCAGCCGTCAGCAGGCCGCATTGCTGGAAGGTGAAATGATGGTGAATCTGCCGCCGGAAAGCGGCGCGTTGACGGTGAGGCTGCCGCAGGGCGAGATCGTGGCGCAGGCTGCTCGCTTCAGCGTTCGCCTGTGGGAAACCTACAGTGATATCGCCGTTTATCTTGGCAGGGTCACGATCCTTTCGCCGGCGCATCGGAACGCGGTGCTCAACGCCGGTCAGGGCGGCAGATTAAGCCGGCAAGGCATTGGCGATCCGTACCGCGTGACGCAAGAGCCCGGTTGGCGGCAAGGCATGCTGTTGGCCGACAACATGCGGCTGGACGACTTCCTGATGGAGCTGGGGCGTTATCGTCAGGGCGTTATTCGTTGCCGGCCGGAGGTCGCCGGCCTGCGGCTCTCCGGCGCGTTCCCGCTGGCTGACCCCGAACGCGTCATTGCGGCACTGCCCGGCGCGCTGCCGGTTAGGGTAAATATGCTGTCAAAATACTTCATTACCGTATCCTAAAGTTTTTTACTCTGCCATTAGGGTATTTCCTTTTCGTTTGGCCTGTTCTTTCTCGTTCCCTGCCCGGTGCCGCGTGCCTAAACGACCTTTCTGACATACCCCGACCGCCGTGACCGTTGCGTACGTTGGTCTGTTTCACGCTTAACCTGAGTATCGTTTTCCATGTTGAATCACAACGTATTACCTGCCGATTTATCTTCACCGCCTACAGGCGGGCGATTGCGCTGGGCTACCGCCAATGTGTTGGCGTTGGGTCTGCATGGTGCGTTGTTGCTTGGCCTTGGTTATCACCTGGTGCCACCGTTGCTGCCCGCGGCGCAACCGATGGTGTTGATGATGGTTGCCGAGCAGGCGGAATCGACCCCCAACGCAGAGCCGATGCCAACCGGCGTGCGCCAGGTGCAGGCGGTGGCGCAACGGCAGGCCAACCGGGAACCGGAGGCGGCGATGCCTCCGCTGATTCATGCACCGCGTGCGACGGAGCGGCAGAGCAAGGCCAAAGGGCAACGGAACGACCCCATCAGACCGAAGACGGAACCGCCGCGCCCAAGGCAAAAGGAACAGGAAAAAATAGCGTCTGCAAGCTCAATAGCATCAAGCACCAGCGCGCCGCCGTCTCTGGATGGAAAGCGTGTTGCCGCGCCGCAAACCAGCGTGGCGTCGCAGCCGAGCCAGGATGCCTCGGTCTGGAGCGGCCTGCTGTTGGCGCATTTGAGCCGTTTCAAACGCTACCCGGCCCTGGCGGTACGCCAACAGCGCCAGGGGGTTGTTCAGGTTGCCGTGACGTTGGATCGGCAGGGGAACGTGCTGGGCGTGAAGCTATTGAGATCGAGTGGGGTTGCTTCGCTGGATCGGGAGGCGCTTCAGTTACCGCAGCGCGCTTCTCCACTGCCCACGCCCGGCAACGAGATCGCAGCGGGGCAGGCGGAATTCAGCGTGACCATTCCGATTCGTTTCGATCTGCGGGAAGTTCGCCGTTAATGAAAAACTCGGCTCCAGGTAAACGGAGGCCGAGTTAAAAGCCAAAGCGCATCAAACGGATAGCAGCGATGGGGTGGTTTCTACTTGATCGTCGCCAGAAAAATACAAATACTGTATGCATGAACAGCAATCTGGTGCCGTTATGAATAACAACCCACTGACGATGAAAGGTCGGTAACCATGTTCGCCCTGGTAGACGTCAACAGCTTCTATGCCTCCTGCGAGACCATCTTTCGGCCCGATCTGCGCGGGCGGCCGGTGATCGTGCTGTCCAACAACGACGGCTGCGTGATCGCCCGCAGCGCCGAGGCGAAGGCGCTGGGCGTGCCGATGGGCGCGCCTTATTTCAAGATCAAAGAGGAGATGCGCCGCCGCAACGTCGCGGTGTTCTCCTCTAACTACGCGCTGTACGCCGATATGTCCCGTCGGGTGATGGACACGCTGGAAGAGATGGCGCCGGCGGTGGAGATCTACTCGCTGGACGAAGCCTTTCTGCGGCTGGACGGCGTGGCGCATTGCGAAGCGCTGGAGCCGTTCGGCCAGCGGGTGCGCGATCGCATCCGGCGCGAGCTGCATTTAACGGTCGGGGTCGGCATTGCGCCGAGCAAAACGCTGGCCAAACTGGCCAACTTCGCCGCCAAGAAATGGCGCGGCACCGGCGGCGTGGTGGATTTATCCGATCCGGCGCGCCAGCGCAAGCTGCTGGCGCTGATCCCGGTGGAAGAGGTATGGGGCGTGGGGCGCCGCCTGACTCGCCAGCTGCAGGCGATGGGCATTCACACCGCGCTGCAGCTGGCGGACTGCGATACCCGGCTGGCGCGTAAAACCTTCAGCGTGGTGCTGGAGCGCACGATACGCGAGCTGCGCGGCGAGTCGTGCCTGCAATGGGAAGATGAGGCGGCGGCGAAAGAACAGATCATCTGTTCCCGCTCGTTCGGCCAGCGGTTGACGCACTACCCGCACATGCGCGAGGCGATCTGCAGCTACGCCGAACGCGCCGCCGAAAAGCTGCGGCAGGAAAAGCGCTACTGCCGCAACGTGTCGGTGTTTATCAAAACCAGCCCGCATTCGGCGGGCGAAGGGTATTACAGCAATATGGGCACCGCCCGGCTGCAAACCCCGAGCAACGACAGCCGCGACATCATCGCCATGGCGGTGCGTGCGCTGGAAAGTATCTGGCAGGAAGGGCGACGTTACCTGAAGGGCGGCGTGGTGCTGGGGGATTTCAGCGCCGCCGCCATGGCGCAGATCGATCTGTTCGACGACTGCCCGCCGCGCCGCAACAGCGAGCGGTTGATGGCGACCCTCGATCGCCTGAATCAGGAAGGGCGCGGGCGCGTGTGGTTCGCCGGGCAGGGGATCGTCAAGCCGTGGCAAATGAAGCGCGAAATGCTGTCGCCGGCCTACACCACCCGGCTGGCAGACATACCGGTGGTGCGGCTGGGGGCGTTTTCAGATGGAAAATAATTCGCGTGTCACCCCCCCGGCGCCACCGTCAGCAGCAGGTTGGCGAAGCGGCGCTGTTCGCCGGAGGCGATCACCAGCAGCGTCCGATCCGATTTGACCGCGGCGTAAAACGCCTCGCGCGGCAGATGTTCGACCGGGCACTGCGCCGGCAGCAGCTGCCGGTATTCGGCTTCGATGGTGTTGGTGAAGTCCGGCGGGCAGGCCATCATCGTGGCGCTTTCCACGTTGATGCAGGCCAGCAGCTTTTCCAGGACCGGCGGGGCGGCGAGCGTGCCGGGCGCCAGGTTCAGATAGACCACGGTGGCGTCTTTCGGCGCGTGGGTCACGCAGGCATAGTTGCCGTCGGCGATCAGCACCTGGGTCTTATGCCCGCATTGCGCCAGCGCGGCGAGCAGCGGCGGGTGGGTGATGGCGGATTTAATCATAAAGCGATACCTGAATAGGGGGCGGCAGTCTTGCCGCCCGCGGTTGAACTACATGCGGTAGATGCCGCCGTTGATGTCGAGGGTAGCGCCGGAGATGAAGCCATCGTATTCCGCCGCCAGGAAGGCGATGGCGCGCGCCACGTCGTCCGGCGTGCCTGCACGGCCCAGCGGGATGGCGCGAACGGTTTCCTCCGCCGATTCTTGGGTGGTGTGGCGATTATGGAAACGGGTGCCGAGGATCAGGCCGGGCGCCACCGCGTTCACCCGGATGCCGTGCTCGCCCAGTTCCGCCGCCAGCGAGCGCGTCCAGGTGAGCACCGCACCCTTGGTGGCGGAATAGACCAGCGAGCCGGAGTGCCCGCCGGCGCGGCCGGCCTGCGAGGCCAGGTTGACGATGCTGGCGCCGTTTGCCGCCTTCAGGAACGGCAGTGCGCTCTGGGTCACGTTCAGCATGGTGGTCATGTTCACGTCGATCACGGTTTGCCAGAAGGCGCGGTCGATCTCGCCCAGCCATTTGCGCCCGACGATGCCGCCGACGTTATTGACCAGAATGTCGATGCCGCCGAGAAACTCGGCGCCGGCCGAAACGCAGCGCCGCGTTTCGTCGCTATCGATGAGATCGGCGTAGCCGTAAGCGGCCTTTTGCCCCAATGAATGGGCCAGTGCCACCAGCGCTTTGGGGCCGCTTTCGTCGCTGTGATAGTGAAAATAGATGTCGCAACCGGCCTTGATCAGCCGCTCTGCGGTGGCGCGGCCGATGCCCTGTTCCGCCCCGGTGATAAACACCTTTTTGCCCGCAAGATCGCCCATGATTGACTCCTTATTGGTTCGTTAAGTATTGATGACGCCTTCACGCTGTTTCGCGCAGTAGAAAATGCAGATCAACCCGGTGGCCAGCAGGCACGAGGCCAGGAAAAACAGCCCCGGCGCGCTGCTGCCGGTCAGATCGTTCAACACGCCCACCGCATAAGGCGCGACGAAGCCGCCGATATTGCCGATGCAGCTGACCACCGCCAGCCCGGCTGCCGCGGCCGCGCCGGTGGAAATATTGGCGGGCATGGATAAAAACGGCGGTACGGCGGTGTAGATGCCGATGGCGGCGATGCACAGGAACGACAGCGCGACGAGCGGATCGTATTTAAAAAATGTCACCGCCCCCATCAGGCCGATGGCGGCGAGCACCATGCTGAGGCCGGCGAACACGCCGAGCTTTTTGGTTTTGCTGGCCCACAGGCTCCACGGATACACCAGCAGCGCGGCCAGGCCGTAGGGAATGAGCGCCAGCAGGCTGACGCGGAAGATATCGCCGCCGGAGAGGGCGGTAATGATCGACGGCAGCCAGGTGCCGAAGCCGTAAATGCCGCACACCATGCCGAAGTTGAGCAGTGCGTAGAGCAGGTATTTCTTGTTTTTCATCCCTTTCAGGAAGTCGCCCAGCGTGATTTTAGAGCCGGATTTGGAGCGGCCGGCGTTGCTCATCAGCCAGGCCTTTTCCTCCACGTTCAGATAGCCGATGTCCTTGGGCGAGTTCTTGATCAGGAACGGGATCAGCAGGCCGATGACGATCGGCGGCAGCCCTTCGAGGATAAACAGCAGCTGCCAGGGAGCGAACCCGAACCAGTCATGCTGAATATTGAGAATAAAGCCGGAAATCGGCGAGCCGACGGCGTTGGACAGCGGCTGGACGATGATGAACATGCCGAGAATTTTGGTGCGGTATTTTTCCGGGAAGAACACCGTAAAGTAATACACCACCGAGGGAAAGAATCCGGCTTCGCATACGCCCAGCATAAAACGGCAGATATACAGCTCCAGCGGCGTGTGCGCAAAGCCGAGCAGGGTCGCGAAGATGCCCCAGGAAATTAATATTCTGGCGAACCAGATGCGCGGGCCGAATTTAATGGTGCCGGCGTTGCTGGGTATTTCAAACAGGAAATAGCCGATAAAGAAAATCCCGGAGGCGAAGCCGAAGGCCGAGGCGGTCAGGCCCAGGTTATCTTCCAGCGCTTTGGCGGCGTAGGCCATGTTATTGCGATCGAGAAACGCCAGGAAATACAATAAAATCATGAGGGGGACAATATGCAGCGTCAATTTCCTGATAGCGCTGCGTTCAATATCCTGCGGCTTGCTTATTTTCATTTTGATATTTCCAATGTGGTTAATCGGAATAATAGAGGCCCGGCCCATAATCCTGAGCTGAACGTTAAATAACGGCATGACGCTGATTCATTGAGGCGCGGGCATCCCTTAAGCGCGACGGCCTTTTCCTTTGTTTTTGGCTGACACCGATCCGGACGATGCCGCGGCGCATCGCCTGGGGAAGACGCTGTTATTTCATTTAGCCGGCGGCTTTGACCGAGCGCCGGCTGATGACCGTCGGCGGGAAGAGAAACTCGCCGGGCGGTTGCGCATCATCGTTGATGCGGCCGATCAGGCGCTCGACCATCAGCTGCGCCATCTCCGCCAGCGGCGGCCTGACGGACGTCAGCCCCGGTTCGGCCAGGCCGGCCAGCGCGATATTGTCGATGCCGATTACCGAGATGTCTGCGGGTACCTGGACGCCGGCGGCGCGCAGCCCCACCATCAGCCCGATGCCCAGCGCATCGTTAATCGCCACGATGCCGTCCGGGCGCGGCGTCAACGCGAGCACGCGCGGCGCCAGCGTCAGCCCCAACTCGAACATTTCCGTGTCGCCGTAGGCGCTGTTGGCTTTGCCTTCGATCACCCGTTGGCGTTCGCTCAGGCTGTGCCCCTGCGCACTTAGAAAACCGTCGATCTTGTGGCTGCGCCCGACGGTCAGCGTCGCTTCGGTGGCGAACACAATGTGTCGGCAGCCGCGTTCGAGCAGGTGCTGCGCGGCCAGGCGCCCGGCAGCGATATTATCCATCGATACGCTGTCGAACAGCCGGGTATCGGTGGCCATCTGCTCGGCGAACGGGCTGTCGTAGCTGACAATCTTCATGCCTCGCTCGGCGGCCCGAACAAAATGGGTCTGGCGAATGTCGCTCGCCGCCACGATGATGCCGCGCACGCCATGCAGGAACATATCGTCGATAAACGCGGCCTCTTCCTGTTCCTGGCGGTAGGCGTTGCCGAGCAGGACGCGGTAGCGATAAGCCCGCGCCGCGCCGTCGACCGCATGCGCCAGCGCTGAAAAGCTCGGGTTGACGATCGATGGCAGCAGCAGGCCGATGATCTTCGCCTGCGGCGCGGGCACCGCCGCCGTTCGGGCCGGCCGATACCCCAGGGTCGCCATCGCTTGTTCGATGCGCTCACGGGTCTGCGCGCTCATCTGGTGGCTGCGGTTATTCAGCAGGTTCGACACGCTGCTGATGGACACGCCGGCCAACCGCGCGACATCTCGAATATTTGCCATTTGCCGATACCTTGCTGCCTGCCGTTAGCCTGCAATCTATAAGGGAAGACAGGCGCAGGCAAGCCGCAACCGGGGCGAAACCCGCATGGGATCGCGCATTTGTGAGAGTTGTCAGGCGGCGGCCGAGTTGTTTACTAAACAGTAAGGCGGGGTGGGAGGTTACGCCGGGATCGGGCAAGCGTCCGGCGGCGCATCGGCGGCCTGCTGGCGGAATTTTCCCGGCGTCAGGCCGAAGTGGCGGGTGAAGGCTTTGTGCAGCGCCACCTCCGACGAATAGCCGGCCTGTTCGGCGATACGGCTCAGCGGCAACGCCTGGCGCGCCAGCAGCCGGGCCGCCAGCTGCATGCGGATGGCGGTAAGGGCCTGCAGCGGCGTTTGCTGCGTGACCTGACGAAAGACGCGGGCGAAGTTGGCGCGCGACATGTGGGCCTGTTTGCTCAGTTCAACCAGCGTCCAGGGATGTTGCGGGCGGCGCAGCATCTGTTCAACCACGTTGCCCAACTGCGGATGCAGCAACGCGGCGACCAGATTGCCGCTCTGATTTGGCTGGGCCAGCCAGGCGCGGATCGCCAGCGCGAACAGCAGCGCCATGGTCTGGCTGACAATGGCGTTGTGCCCCTGGCCCTGTTGGCTGAACTCATCGCTCAGCAGCTGGCCGGTCGCCTGCAGCAGCGCCAGCCGCCCCTGTTGGCGGCTGTTGAACAGCAAACATTCCGGCAGGCTCGCCAGCAGCGGCGACGCGCTGTGCGGCAAGATTTGCACGCCGCACAGCAGGTGCGTGGCGCTGTCGGCCCTCTCCGGCAGCAGGCGGTGGGCGGAGTTGTGCGGCAAGAACAGCAGGCTGCCTTGCTCCAGCGGCACCGGCCGGCCGCCGGGGATCTCCAGCCGACAGCTGCCCGCCAGCACCATGTGCCAGCGGATCTGACTCCACTCCCCGGCGGCATGCGGCGAGCGCCACTCGCCGCTGAAATGGCAATCGCGCGCCACATAACCGCGCATGTCGTTAAGCATCAACAGTTGGCTGAGCGGATCCATTTTGAGACTCCTGGCTAAGAAGTTGATTGTTTCGGCAATGGGCCGGCGTAATGCGAAACACTAAGATCGGTTCGATAGTGCAGCGATGCGGAGGGCGCCGCTGCGATGCATGAGTTATCAATGACATGGAGCCGGTAATGAAAATACTATTCTTTCTGAGCAAGGGCGACAAGCTGGGATTAACGCTGATTCGCCTCAGCATCGCCATCGTTTTCTTATGGATTGGCCTGCTCAAATTCATCCCTTACGAAGCGGACAGCATCACGCCGTTCGTCGCCAACAGCCCGCTGATGTCGTTTTTCTATGACATGCCGCAGGACTATCAGGCGCACCTGACGCACGAAGGCGAACTGAACCTCGCCGCCCGCGCCTGGCAGCAGGCCAACAATACCTATGGCTTCTCCAACGGCCTGGGCGTGGTGGAGGTGGCGATCGCGCTGCTGGTGCTGGCCAACCCGTTCTCCAAATGGCTGGGGCTATTGGGCGGCATGCTCTCCTTTTGCACGCCGCTGGTGACGCTGACCTTTTTGATCACCACCCCGGAGGCCTGGGTGCCCGCGCTGGGCGATGCGCATCACGGTTTCCCTTATCTCTCCGGCGCCGGGCGCCTGGTGCTGAAGGACACGCTGATGCTGGCGGGCGCGGTGATGATCATGGCGGATTCGGCGCGCAGTTTGCTCGAGAAACAGTGGCGGGGGAAGGTCGCATGAGCGTCATGAACCGGGCTGTGGCCGGCAGCCTGATGATGCTGGCCTGTTCTGCCGTGGCGGAGGGGACGATGGGGCAAGAAACCCGAACGGTAGAGAGCGCCTACGCTTATCAGCAAACGCGTCAGCGCATTATCAGCACGGCCGAGCAGAAGGGCGTGACGCTGTTCGCCGAGTTCGATCACGCGAAAGCGGCGCGTGAGCATCATCTGACGATGCCGCCCACCACGGTGCTGGTGCTGGGCAACCCGCTGGCGGGCACGCCGCTGATGCTGGCGCGGCCGGCGTTGGCGCTGGATCTGCCGTTCAGGGTGCTGATTGCGCAAGACGAACGGGGCAAAACGCAGGTCAGCTACCACCCGGCGGAAAGTCTGAAGCGGAGCGCCGGGGCCGACGAACGACAGATTGCGGCGCTGAGGCCGCTGGAGCGGTTAGTTGAGGCCGCAATACGCTGATTGACCGGCGATGAACATCACGAGACGAGGCGACACAATGTACGATTATCAGGCGATTATCATCGGTTTTGGCAAGGCCGGCAAAACGTTGGCGGCCTTTCTGGTCGGGCAGGGATGGCGCGTGGCGATGGTGGAGGCGTCGGCGCAGATGTATGGAGGCACCTGCATCAACATCGGCTGCATCCCGACCAAAACGCTGGTGCATGATGCCGAGCTTCACGGGCCGGGCGAACAGGCGTTCAGCCAGGCGATGGCGCGCAAGCGGCAGGTGACCGGCCTGCTGCGGGAGAAAAATTATCAAAACCTGGCAGGGCTTGAACAGGTCACGGTGATCGACGGACGGGCGGAGTTTATCGATTCGCATCGCATCAGCGTGCAGGGCGCGGCGGGAACGCAGGTGCTGAGCGGCGAGCGCATCTTCATCAACACCGGGGCCGTCAGCCGCTGGCCGGCGATCGACGGGTTGGATCGCTCGCAGCGGAGTTACGACAGCACCGGCCTGCTGCAGTTGACGCAGCGGCCCGCGCGGTTGGGCATTATTGGCGGCGGTTATATCGGGCTGGAGTTCGCTTCGATGTTCGCGCAGTTCGGCAGCGCCGTGACGGTATTCGAAGAGGCGGATGCGTTGCTCGGCCGGGAAGACCGCGATATGGCGCAGGCGATACAGCAAATCCTGAGCGACGCCGGGGTCAGCTTCACGTTTAACGCCGGCGTGAAGCAGGTGCGCGATGTGGAAGGGGGCGTTGAGGTAGTGCATCAGGGCGGCGTGCAGTCGTTCGATGCGCTGCTGGTGGCGGCCGGGCGCGCGCCGAACACCGCAGGTTTGCAGCTGGCGCGCGCCGGCGTTGAGACGGATGAGCGCGGCGCCGTGCGGGTGGACGCGCAGCTGCGCAGCAGCGTGCCGCATATTTGGGCGCTGGGGGACGTCAACGGCGGGCCGCAGTTTACCTATATCTCGCTGGACGATTTCCGCATTGTGCGCGACAGCCTGTTCGGCGCGGATAAACGCAGCACGGCCGATCGCGGCGCGGTGCCTTACTCGGTGTTCATCACCCCCAGCTTCTCGCGTATCGGCCTCAGCGAAGATCAGGCCCGGCAGCAGGGGCGCGACATTAAGGTCGCCACGCTGCCGGCGGCGGCGATCCCGCGCGCCCGCGTGCTGGGCGACACGCGCGGCCTGCTGAAGGCGGTGGTCGATGCGCAGACCGGGCAGATCCTCGGCGTGGCGCTGCTGTGCCGCGATGCCCACGAGATGATCAACATCGTCAAAACGGCGATGGACGCCGGGCTGCCCTATACCCGGCTGCGCGATCAGCTGTTCACCCACCCGACCATGAGCGAGTCGCTCAATGACCTGTTTGGGCTGATAGGGTAAAGCGGGGCGAGAGGGGCGGCGCAGATGAGTGAGATCTGCGAAGCACCTCTCGTTTATCGCCCTTCGGGGCGGCGGGTTCTGTACTATTGTTTTCTCTTTGCGGCACGTTCCAGGCCGATGGGGCGCTGGGCGCAACGGAGATCACAGATGAACAAACGGGAATTAGAAAGCGCGATTGTCACCGATTTTTCCAAACGCATGAGCTACGGCGACTACCTGTGCCTGGACCAACTGCTGGACTGCCAGCACCCGCTCTCCAACCCGCCGCATCATGATGAAATGCTGTTCGTGATACAGCACCAAACCTCCGAGCTGTGGATGAAGCTGATGCTGCATGAGCTGCAGGCGGCGCTGCGGCTGGTGCAGCAGGACAAACTCAGCCACTGCTTCAAAATCCTGGCGCGCGTCAAACAGATCCAGCGGCTGCTGTTCGAACAGTGGGCGGTGCTGGAAACGCTGACGCCGTCGGAGTACGTCGAGTTTCGCGACGTGCTGGGCAGCTCGTCGGGCTTCCAGTCGCACCAATATCGCTCGATCGAGTTCCTGCTCGGCAACAAGAATGCGGCGATGCTGGCGGTGTTCAGCAGCGACGCGGAAAAACACGCCGCGTTGAAGGCGATCCTCGAAGCGCCAAGCCTGTACGACGAATACTTGCTGTACCTGGCGCGCCACGGTTTGCCGATCCCGCAGGAGTGCCTCGAGCGCGACTGGACGCAGCCCTACCAACGCAACCCGGATCTGCTGCCGGCGTTCAAAGTGATCTACGACAACCCGCAAACCTACTGGGAAGCTTATGAAATGGCGGAGAAGCTGGTGGATATCGAAGAGAGCTTCCACCTGTGGCGCTTCCGCCATATGAAAACGGTGGAGCGGATCATCGGCTTTAAGTCGGGCACCGGCGGTTCCAGCGGCGTCAGCTTCCTGAAAAAGGCGTTGGATCTGACCTTTTTCCCCGAGCTGCTGGACGTGCGCACCGAAATCGGCGCCTGAGACAATGTGAGGGGGAAGGGCGATGAGCGTGAGGATTATCGATAAGGCGGCGGAGAAGGTGGTGGGGGTGAGAGTCGTGGGGCCGTATCCGCAGACGATCCCCCAGGGCTCGCGGCAACTGCTGGCATGGCGGCAGCGCCACGGCGTGCCGTTCGGCAAATGGCTGGTGCTGTATTGGGACGATCCGGCGGAAGTGGCGCCGGAAAAGCTGCGCGCCGACGTGGTGATGAGCGTGGCGGACGATTTCGCGCTGCCGGCGGGCAGCGAGGCCGTTACCGTGCAGACGCTGCCCGCCGGGCAGTACGCGGTTTACCACGTACGCATCAGCGATGGCGACTTCGAGCGGGTGTGGGGCGAGTTCTACCAGAAGCTGTTGCCGGCCAGCGGCTATCAGCCGGTTGAGGGGGTAAGCTATGAGCACTATCTCAACGACTGCGAAGCCGACGGCTATTTCGACCTCGATATTTACCAGACGGTGAAGAAGTGGTGAGGGGGCGTTGATGATAAGGAAGGCTGAAGCGATGAACGGGACAGCTTCAGCCCGTTGTTTTGGCTAAACGTCGGTGACCTTGCCGCCAGCGCATTCACCTCCTTGCCAAAAGGGGTTACAGCGGCAGCCGGTTTTGCCGGCGCCGCCGCCCGAAAGCCGGCGTTAACCGGCTTTCCCTGCGTGCCACTTGGCTACTCTTTAGGGAACAGCTGATCGACGGCGCTCTGGATCGCCGCCTGATGGCCGCCGCCCGGCGCGGCGGTGCGCGCGGCGCCGCCGGGCTGGTTGAGATCCAGCTGGCCGCCGGTATTGATCTCCCCGTCCTCTTTCACCGTGATATTGAAGCTGGTGCCGGTGATGTTGATTTGGCCGTTCGCCAGCAGCTCGATCACGCTTTCGCCGCACTCCAGCCGCAGCGATTCGCCGGAGCCGAGGGTAAAGGCGTTGACCACGGCGTCGCTGCGCGTTTTGCCGGTCAGCGCGGAGGCCTCGCCTTTGACGCCGCTGGCCTGATTGAACACCACCCGTTTGATCTGGTTGCCGCCCACCAGGTGGGTGTGGTCGTTAGCGATGCTGTGGCTCTCATCGTTTTTGACCTGGGTGTCCATGTTGCGTTCTGCCTGGATCCACACCTGTTCGGCGCCGGCCTTGTCTTCGAAACGCAGGGCGTTGGCGTTGTCGGCGGTGCCATCCTTGGAGCGGCTCATAAAGCCCATTTGGGTGGCGGCGGCCGGCAGCGCCCACGGCGGCATGCTGGCTTCGTTATAAACGCGTCCGGTGACGATCGGCCGATCCGGATCGCCGTTGATAAAGTCCACCACCACTTCGTCGTTGACGCGCGGGATCTGCACGCCGCCGTAGCCCTGGCCAGCCCAGGCGCTGGAGACGCGCACCCAGCAGGAGCTGCCGTCGTCCTTCGGCCCGAAGCGGTCCCAGTGGAATTTCACCTTGATGCGGCCGTATTTGTCGGTCCAGATTGACTCGCCGGCCGGGCCGACCACCCGGGCAGTCTGCGGCCCGTGGGTTTTCGGCCAGGTGGCCTGCTGCGGCGGGTGCCAGGGCACGTCCGCCGGCAGCACGGTGAAGTCGATACGGTGTTCGCTGCTCTGATCGTCGCCGCTGGCGTAGCGGTTCTCTTTCAGATGGTAGTTGGCCTGCAGCGTCAGGTACTCGCGGTTGTCGTCGGCGTGCGGGGCGTTATACAGCGTAAAGGTGCTGCCGGGAGCGATGCCCCTCGCGGTGGCGGTGCCCCGGATCTGCTGATGCTCTGCCTGCCAGGCTTCCTGGCGCACGCGGGCGTAGAACTCCCCCTGCTGATGCTCGGTGTAGCGGCCCGGCCAGTCGTAGACATCGATCTGCCCCGGCGTCGGCGAGACCGGGTTTTGCCGCGCCTGGAACAGCCAGGCGTTCGGCTTGCGGAAATCGTAGTCGTCCAGGCTGTAGATGCCCGGCGTGACGCGATCGGACAACGTCCACTGGCTGATGCCTTCCTCGCTGGTGCTGCCGCCGGACGGCGTCAGGTGGTAGGGGATCATCTCGTAGCCGGGATAGGGCTGGTGGTGGTGGGGCGCATCCCCGAGCACCAGCGTGTGTTTGCCCATCTCGTGTTTGAAATAGTAATAGATGCCCTCCAACTCCATCAGGCGGCTGATGAAGTTGAAGCTGCTTTCGTTGTACTGCACGCAGTAGCCCCACAGGCGATAGTCGCCGGTCAGCTGATCTTCCAACTGCACGTTGTGCTCCGCCAGCAGAGTCTTGACGATCTGCGGCACCGTTTGTTCCTGGAAGATGCGGAAGTTGCGATCCTTGGTCATTGGCCACAGATCCGGCTGTACGTGCAGGTTATACACCGCGTAGCGCGTACCGCCGATCTCTTCGCTGCTGACGGCGATGGCGGTGATCTTGCCATTCAGGTAGCGCGGGGCGCTGAGAAAGCCCTGAGTCGGGATCTCCAGCGTCAGCGGTTGGCCGAGCAGCGCTTTGCGATCGAGCCGCGCGTCGGTGCTCAGCAATTCAATAGAGAAGTCGAAAGGGGTGGAAAGCGCCTCGATACCGTCCAGCGAGCGGAACAGCAGCTGCTCCTGGCCCAGCGGCGTGTGCGCAATAATGCGATCCAACATGAGAACATCCTCTGTGATTGACGTCGTGCCCTGCATACCCCGACGTTGCAGCGGCCTTGCCGCGCGGCCAATGATGGTGGGCAGTGGTGCGTCAGTCTCATGAAAAAGGGGAACCCCCGCGGCGGCGGGGGGCAGAACGGGATTAACCGGCGGTGGCCGGATTGACCAGCCAGGTGCCGGCGTTGTCGATGCTGAGTTGCTGCTGGCGGAGCCGATCGTTGTGGCGGATCTCCAGCTGATAACGGCCCGGCGCCAGATTCAGGCTGGCGAAGCCGTTTTCGCCCGGCGTCACTTGTTGCGGCTTGCCGTCGAGGCTGACCTGTTCGCCCGGCTGCAGTTTGAAGTACACCAGCGCCACCGGCTGCGCCGCCTTTTGCGGTTCCACCGGCGCAGATGGCGCGATTTGCGGCGCGCTCGGCTGCTCCGTCAGGGTTTTCTGCGCCGGTGACGTCTCGGTGTTTTGCGCTACGGCCGGGGTATCATCCTGGCCGCCGCTCAGCCAGGCGACGGCGCCGATCGCCAGCAGCGCCGCGACGCCGGCGCCGGCCATCATCGGCCGCGAGAATTGGGTGCTGCGCGCGGTAACGGCGCCGGCGGCTGCGGCGGCGGCAGCCGGGTTGGCGGCCACCAGCAGGTTCTCCGGCGCGGCGGCCGGGGTGCTGATGATTTCGTTCTCATCGGCGATCGGCAGATGCAACAGCTCGGCCATTTCATCGATGGTCTGCGGGCGGTCTTCCGGTTTCAGCGCCAGCGCGCGGTCGACGGTGCGCAGCAGCTCCGGCGAGTAGCCGGCGGGGCGGCGCTCGGCCAGCGGCTGATAGCTGTCTTCGATGCTGCGCACCACGCTGACCGGCGGCGGCGAACCGACGATCAGCGTGTGCAGCACGGCGCCCAGCGCATAAATATCGGTCCAGGGCCCCTGTTCGCCGTCGCTGTTCTCGGTGTACTGCTCGATCGGCGCGAAACCCGGTTTCAGCATGATTTCCGTTTCGTCCGACAGGTTGCCGATCTCTTTGCGCGCCGACCCGAAGTCCAGCAGCACCGGCAGCTGGCTCTCCTGAATTTGGATGTTATCCAGCGAGATGTCGCGGTGCAGGTAGCCTTCCTGATGGATGGTGTTGATGGCGCTGAACAGCGGCGGCAGCAGCCGCCGGATCCACGCCTCGTCGATTTTCTCCGGCTGCTGCGCCTGCAGGTTCTTCAGCGTGGTGCCGCTGTAAAACTGGGTGCCCATGTAGGCGGTGCCGTTCTCTTCCCAGAAGCGCAGCACGTGCAGCAGGCCGGGGTGCGAGAAGCGCGCCAGCAGGCGCGCCTCCTGAATAAAGCTGTTCAGCCCGGCCTGGAAGGTTTTGCCGAAGCGCTCGCCGCGCAGCCCGATGCTGAGATCGTCGTTGCGTTTCGCCAGCGAGGTCGGCATGTATTCTTTGATGGCGATGGTGCGTTCCAGTTGGTGATCGTAGGCGCGGTAGACGATGCCGAAGCCGCCTTCGCCGATCGCTTCCTGGATCTCGAATTCGTTGAATCGATAGCCGCTCGGCAGGCTGTTCGAATTCGGTTTGGTTATCCCGGTTCCCGACATAGTGATGACTCTCTGTGTTCAAAGGGCCGCCGCCTCGGCGGCCGTGGCGTTATGCCTGAAATTGACAAATGAATTCGTTGTTGTGCAGCGCGATATGCAGCTGGCGATAGCGCTGGTCGTTGGCGCTGCCGGTCAGCAGGGTGTGGCTGATCTGCGGCAGCAGGGTGTTGGTCAGGATGGCGTCGACCATGCGGCCGCCGGACTCCACCTCGGTGCAGCGGCTGACGATCTGCTCGATGACCGCGTCGTCGAAGGTGCAGACGATGTCGTGATTCTCCGCCAGGCGACGCTGGATGCGGCCCAGCTGCAGGCGCACGATGTTGCCCAGCGTGGCGTCGGTCAGCGGGTAATACGGCACCACCAGCAGGCGGCCGAGCAAGGCGGCCGGGAACACCGACAGCAGCGGCTGGCGCAGCGCGCTGCTCAGCGCATCCGGCTCAGGCAGCAGCTCCGGATCGCTGCACAGTCCGGCGATCAGATCGGTGCCGACGTTGGAGGTCAGGATGATGATGGTGTTGCGGAAATCGATATGGCGGCCTTCGCCGTCCTCCATCCAGCCCTTGTCGAACACCTGGAAGAAGATTTCATGCACGTCCGGGTGCGCCTTCTCGATTTCGTCCAGCAGCACCACGCTGTAAGGACGGCGGCGCACCGCCTCGGTCAGCACGCCGCCTTCGCCGTAGCCGACATAGCCCGGGGGCGCGCCTTTCAGCGTCGAAACGGTGTGCGACTCCTGGAATTCGCTCATGTTGATGGTGATGACGTTCTGCTCGCCGCCGTACAGGGTTTCCGCCAGCGCCAGCGCGGTTTCGGTCTTGCCGACGCCGGACGGCCCGGCCAGCAGGAACACCCCGACCGGCTTGTTCGGATCGTCCAGCCGCGCCCGCGAAGTGCGCACCCGGCGGGCGATCAGATCCAGCGCATGGCGTTGGCCGATCACGCGCTGGTTCAGGGTGTCGGAGAGTTGCAGCACCGCCTCAATCTCGTTTTTCACCATGCGGCCCAGCGGGATGCCGGTCCAGTCGGCCACTACCGCCGCCACGATGTTGGCGTCGACGGCGGCGAAGATCAGCGGCGCTTCGCCCTGCAGCGCGCTCAACTGCTGCTGCAGTTCGCCCAACTGGGCACGCAGCGCGTCGGCGTCAGGGCCAGCCTGCGTCTCTTCGTCGGCAGGCTCCGCTTCCTGTTGGTGCAGCTGTGCGCGCAGTGTGATGATCTCTTGGATCAGCGCCAGCTCCTGCTGCCAGCGGTCGGTCAGCTGTTCCAATTCCTGGCGCAGCGCGGTCAGCTGGGCTTCAATCTCCTGCGGGCGCAGGGGATCGCCGATGCCGACCTTGGCCTCGCGGCGGGCGATATCCAACTCTATCTGCAGCGCATCGATGCGGTGGCGGCAGTCTTCGACCTGAGCAGGCTCGGCATGCTGGCTGACCGCCACGCGCGCGCAGGCGGTATCCAGCAGCGCCACCGCCTTGTCCGGCAACTGGCGGGCAGGAATATAGCGATGCGAAAGCCGCACCGCGGCGTCCACCGCTTCATCCAGCAGCAGCACGCGGTGGTGTTGCTCCAGCGGGCTGACGGTGCTGCGCAGCATCAGCAGCGCTTTGTCTTCGCTCGGTTCATGCACCTGCACCACCTGGAAACGGCGGGTGAGCGCCGGATCCTTCTCGATGTATTTCTTGTATTCCGACCAGGTGGTGGCGCCGAGGGTGCGCAGCTGGCCGCGCGCCAGCGCCGGTTTCAGCAGGTTGGCGGCGTCGCCGGTACCCTGGGCGCCGCCGGCGCCGATCAGGGTGTGAATTTCGTCGATAAACAGGATGATCGGCGTCGGGCTGGACTGCACTTCGTCGATCACCGCCTGCAGCCGTTTTTCAAACTCGCCTTTGACGCCGGCGCCGGCCTGCAGCATGCCGATGTCCAGCAGGCACAGTTTCACGTCGCGCAGCTGCGGCGGCACGTCGCCGGCCACGATGCGCAGCGCCAGGCCTTCCACCACCGCGGTTTTCCCGACGCCGGCCTCGCCGGTCAGCAGCGGGTTGTTCTGGCGGCGGCGCATCAGGATATCGATGATTTGCCGGATCTCCTCATCGCGGCCGGCCACCGGGTCGATCTCGCCGTTGCGCGCTCTGGCGGTCAGATCCTGGGCATACTGCGCCAGCACGCTTTCACCGCTGCGCGCCGCGCCGGATACGTTCTCGGCGCTGCTTTCCGCCGGCGCATCCTGGGCGTTTTCCGCCGAGTGAGCGGTGATGGCGGCGAACTGCTCCATCAACAGATCGGCGTTGATGCGCTCGAACTGCGGGGAAATGGCCTTCAGCAGATGGCGCAGGCTGTAGGTTTTCAGGATGCCGAGCAGCAGGTGGCCGCCGCGGATGCGCGCCGCGCCGAATTTCAATGAGCCATAGACCCAGGCGCGTTCTACCGCGCTGTCGATGTGCTCGGACAGATCGGAAATGGCGCTGGCGCCGCGGGGCAGGCGATCGAGCGCCTCGACGATATCGCGCGCCAGCTGCGCCTCGTCCAGCGCGAAGTGGCGGACGATCTGCTGCAGATCGCCGTCCGGCGATTGCATCAGCTGATGCAGCCAGTGCGCCAGTTCGACGTAGGGGTTACCGCGCAGCTTGCAAAACGCCGTCGCACTTTCCAGAGAGGTGAATAACAGGCTATCCAGTTTGCCAAATAATACCGAGCGGCTGATTTCAGACATGGTTTTCCTCAGGTCTCAGAGTGGCCTGGCGCCGCAGGGCGCCGGCCGAAATAGGGTCAGAACGGATTTTCCAGCGGTTCAGGGCTGAAGATCAGATCGTCGAGATCGCGTTGCCGCCGATCGTCGGCCAGCCAGCTGCTCAGGCCCAGTCGCTGCGCGCCGCCGAGCTGGATGCCGTGCGCCTGTTCCTTCGCCAGGATCAGGCGCACTTCCCAGACGAACTCGATGCCCAGATATTGGCGCACCCAGTCGCGCAGCTGCCGGCACAGGTCGGCGCCGGGCAGGAAGCGGTCATAGTCTTGCTGCGGCATCGGGCCCAGCTCGATGCGGAATTTGTGCTGAATATCGCGCACCGCGATGCCGAGAAAGGCCGACTCGCCGAGCCGCGGCGCACCGCGCCCGGCCTTGAGCCGAGCTTGTTCGCGCGGTTCCACCCGCAGCCAGTGCGGCACGTTTTCGACGATGCGCACCGGCACCTTGAAATACTGCTGCAAAATCTTGCTCAGGCCTTCCGGATCGCGGCTGTGGCGAATCAGATGACCGGCCATAAAATGTTTAGCGTGGGCGTTGATGCTGTCGCGTTCCTGCTGCGCCGGCTGGCCGATGCCGATCAGGCTCGACAGGTATTCGTCGAAGCGCCGGTTGTCCGGGCGATCCAGCGACACCGTCGGCTGCGCGTCGGCCCAGGCGCGGTAAAACAGCAGCGTCAGCCGGTGATGGAACAGGTTGGTGAACGCCAGCAGGGTGGTGTCCTGGTGGTGGTACACCCGTTCGCGCACGTATTCGGTCAGGTGCAGCGGCAGCGGCCCGTTGGGGCCGAACAGACCGAAGCTGAAGATCGAGACGTCGTGCAGCGGGCTGTTGGCGCGCGGCGCCACCTGCGCCAGCGTGGAGGGCGCGAACGACAGCGACGGCTCCTGGCCCAGGCGCAGCATCTCGTGGCGCGGCAGCGGCGCGCGCCCCAGCAGGTAAGGCTGGCCGCCCTGGGCGTCGATGCGGCGCAGCAGCTGAAACAGATCGTGCTTGTAAGGCGCGCTGCGCAGCCGCGGCCAGAAGTCGTCCGGCAGGCGATACAGCGCGTTGATCTGCGGCGGCGCCAGTTCGGTGGCAATCATCTCCGCACTCATATCAGCGTCCTTTTGCCCATGCGCGCCTGCCAGTGGGCGATTTCGCCGCGCTGCTGGCTGGAGAGCGTCATCTCGGTGAAGGTGTTCATCGCCACCAGGCGCGAGAACAGGCGCTCCAGCACGCTGCCGAGTAGATAAGGGCTGTTGCCGGAGAACGCCTGCTCATCGACCGTCAGATCGATGGCGATGCCGCGCGCGAACACGATGGGGCCCGGCTCCGGCACTCGCCGATAGACCGGCCGCAGGTTGCAGTGGCGCACGCCCTGGATCTGTTTGGCGATCGCCGGCTCGCTCAGGTTGCCGTACAGCCCCAGCAGCTGGCGCAGGCTGGCGGCGCCCTGTTCCGGATCGCCGTCCATCATGCTGAGGTAGTTCAGCTGCAGCTGGCTGATCAGCCGCCAGGTGATCATGCCTTCGGCCAGCGCCGGGCGCGGCGGGGTGGGGCCTTTGCGCAGCGAGACCTGCTTGATCGGGATCGAATCGGGCATCACGAAGTTGCCCTGATCCTGTTGCAGCAACATCAACGGCAGGTCGCGGCTGGTGCACAGCACGTCGGCGGTGAGGTATTTCAGATCGCTGTGCCACGGCGATTGCCGCTCGTCCACCAGCGACACGAACACTTCCGAACCGGCATAGCCGGTGCGGGTGCCGTAGCGGCGGGCGTGCTCCGACAGCGTGCGCTGTTCGCGCCGCAGCGAGAAGTAGGCGCCATAGTTGCCGTCGTCCGCGCTCAGGGTGCTGTAAAACGGCCGAAACTCTTGCTCGTAGCGTTTTTCGCTGGCGCTGCCGCCGAGCCGCTGCACCGAGAACACTTCGTAATCCAGCGGCCGGATATTGTCGACCACCAGATGGTATTCGTGGTTTTTTTCGTTGATCGCGATGCGTTCGGCGACCTTCGGAAACAGGTTGATCACCGGCGTGCAGTGCAGCGCCAAATGGGCGGCGTCGACCACTCGCTCCAGCGCGGCGTCGTGCCGATCCAGCAGCACCACGATTTCGAACTGGCGCAGCGCCTTTTTCCCTTCGCGCACGCTCTGCAGCAGCGGGCGCAGGCCGTTGACGCTGAAGAACTGGAAGCGCGCCGGGAAGGCGAAGTACTCCTGCAGCAGCCGGTAGCCTTCGAAGTTGCGCAGGTCGTTGGGCAGCAGCGCCTGTTCGGCGGCGAAGCCCTCCTGCCGCAGCCCGTCCAGCGCCAGCGCCCGCCGCTGCGGCTGCGCCTCCACCGTTTGGCAGACAAGCCCGACGCTGTGCTGCATCAGCAGTTCCAGCAGCTGCTGCGCCTGCATGTCCGGCCCGGCCAGGTAAAACATCAGCTGGTCTAGCTGCAGGTTGTTGAGCGTCACGCTTTCGTAGCACTCGAGACGAATGCGCAGCGCGCTGACGCAGCCGCTGTGCTGCAGCCCCAGCGAGGCCAACGGGATATCGGCCGGAATGCCGCCCAGCTCGACGCCGGCGATGCGCACCGGCTGCAGCGTGACGTCATGGGCGGTGGCGTAGCTGCAGGTGATGCCGCTTTTCTTCAGCGTCTGGCTGTCCATCATGGTGCCGCGCGGCACCACGAAACCGTTGCTGATGTCACCTTTGCTGCTGTCCGGCTGCAGTTCGGCGATCGCCATCGACGGCGTCGGCGACAGGTAGTTGGGGTAGATGATCTCCAGCAAGCGCTGAGAAAAGCGCGGGAACTCGGCGTCCATTTTCAGCTGCACGCGCGAGGTGAGGAAGGCGAAGCCCTCCATCAGGCGCTCGATATAAGGATCCGCCACGTCGATGCCGCGCATGCCGAGACGGCCCGCGACCTTCGGGTACTGTTCGGCGAACTCGGCGCCCATCTCGCGCAGATAGGCCAGCTCGCGGTTGTAATAGTCTAAAAGTTTACTGTCCATCGCCTTACCCTATGTCTTTCAGATCGAAGTGGCCGTTTTCCAGATCCACATCGGTACGGAACAGAAACTCCAGCGGATAGGGCACGCACCACAGGCGGCCCTTGATTTCGATCGACAACACGTTGTGCAGCTCCAGCGAGCCGGTGTCCGAGATGCAGCGCACCTGCAGCCCCTCGGGCAAAATGCGCGGCTCGAAATGGAGAATGGACTCGGTCAGCGCGCGCTGAATGTCGAGCCATTCGATGTCCGACATGCGCTTGCCCGCCAGCGAGGCGATGCCGTAATTCAGGGTGGAGCGCCGCACCTGCGGAAAATCGCCGAGATCCAGATTGGATTCGCTGTTGACGCAGTTGAACAGCCACTGCAGATCGCGCAGCACCCGGCGGCGCAGTTCGCTGTGCGACACCAGGTTGCGCACCTGCGCCTCCTGTTTTTTCTGCGGCTCGTCGTCGGTCAGCATGTCGAGCAGCACCGGCTGCATTTTGTCGCGCGACGTCAGGCGCTCGCTGTCCTGACGATAGCGATAGCCCTGGCGGTGCAGATCGCCGCCGTCGTAGTGGGGGGGGCGCTTGTCGTTCATGGTCAGGCGCTCGCGTCGAAGCTCAGCTGCCGCAGGCTGTGCAGCGGGAATTCGTCGCTTTCGCTGAGCCAGGTCTTCAAGCCCAGCCCCGTATAGTGGGTGCCGTCGCCCAGCGGTTGCCATTCGGTGCGTTTGCCCAGCAGCAGCGCGTCGTCGCTGTCTTCGGCCAGCGGGTAGCGGGCGGGCAGTTGGCACACCTGTTCGCGGCCGTCGGTCAGGCGCACCAGCGCATGGCTCCACACCAGATCGATGGCGCTCTGCGGCGCCTGGAACTGGATCGCGGCGATGTCGGCGAACGGCAGCCAGTAGTAAACGCCGTTCAGCGCCAGCTCGCACACCGGGCCGAGGCGGCCGTCACCGTCGGTCAGCCAGTCGAAACGCAGCTGCCGTTCTTGGTCGCCTTCGGCCAGCGTTAACCGCCCGGCGCCGGCCGGGGCGGCCTCCAGCGCTTCATCGCGCAGCGCCTGGGCCTGTTCGGTCGCCCCTTGCGCATCCTGATGCAGCGCCTGCACCATCAGTTTCAGCCAGGGCTGATCCTGCCGCAGCAGCGCCGGCGCGGCCGTGCCGGCGAACACCGCCTGGCGTTGCAGCTCGGCGTTGACCGACTGCATCAGCAGCAGCGTGGTCGGTTGAGCTATCGGTTTCAGCGCCTGCCAGGATTTCAGCTGCGCGTTGGCGCGCGTCCAGTTGCCGCTCAGGCACAGCAGTTGCACCAGCGCGGCGCGCAGGTCGGCATCCGCCGGTTTCGCCTTGATATCGTTTTCGACGGCGGTGATGGCCGCGCCGATCGACTGACCTTGCAGCATGCTTGCTAATGATTTCACAGGCTTTCCTTATAATCAGTGAGTGGCGCCGTTAACCGACAGGTAGCTGCCGCTAGCGGGATCGACCCGGTCTGCGGCCAGCTTTTCCACCAGCTTGAAGGTCAGCGGAGCGGGGGCGCTCAGCAGCGGTTGCCAGGCGGTTTGCGCCTGCTGCAGGCGCTGTTTGATCTTGTTCTCGTCTGCGGCGTCGACGCGCGGCATTTCAACGATCGCTTCGCCGTTGAACGCCCACGCGTGCAGCTTCGGTTCGAAGCTCAGCAGCAGGAAGCTGCCCGGTGCCTGCGGGTTGCCGCCCAGAACCAGCCGCTGGGCGTTGGCGCTGATGACGGTCAGCGCGCGATCGCCGCCGTTGATCTGCGCCAGCGGATAGCCTTGCAGGAACCACAGCGTCGGCGAGAGGGTTTGGCCGCCCTGTTGCAGCGTGACCGCGCCGCTGCCCTGCAGCCAGCCGTCCTCGCCGCAGCGCAGCGCGTCGCCGGCGGGAATGAACAGCGCGCCGCCGTTGGCTTCGTCACGCCAGAAGGTGCGGAAGTGGCAGCCCTGCGGCAGGCTGAAACGCTGAGCCGGCGCGGTGTCCGCTTGCGGAGAGGTCACGGCTACCGCCGCAGGGATCGCCGGCTGCGGCGGGGTCTGCGGCTGCTCGACGGCCTCCTGTTTGACCACCGGTTTCCAGCCGCGCGCTTTGGCGGCCTCGCCGCTGGCCAGCTTCTCACCGCGCTTGTCGGTCAGCGTCCAGGGCAGGTGGCCGGTTTTCGGGCACTGCTTTTCCAGCAGATTGCCGACGCGCGGCAGGAAGTCGTTCAGCACCGCCGGATCCTGGCTTTGCGCCGAGACGATGCGCAGCGGGATGCTTTTGCCGCACCAGCTTGCCGGATTGCTGTTTTTGACGTCATCGATAAACACTTCCAGCTTCTGGCTGGGGGAGTAAACCAGGCGATAGTTCATCGCCTGCGCGGTCGGCACCGCCATCAGGGCGACGAGCCCCGGCATCCAATATTTCATAGTGAACCTTGCTGTGAATGTGCGCTGCTCAGTCGCGGCTCAGAAACCGCTCCGCATCCGCCAGCGAATGCAGCAGGGTGGTTTCCTGCGGTGAGCCAATCCAGACGGCGATAGCGCTGTAGTTATCGCTGTTATTGTTTTTCTTCCATGCCTGCTGCATCAGAGCGATCCACTCGCTGGGGGAGTTGACCATGTGCAGCGACTGTTCCAGTTCGGCCTGGCTGAAGCTGTGCCAGAAGCCGTCGGTGCACAGCAGGAAAACGTCGCCGTCTTCCAGCTGCAGCACGTCGCTGTAGGTGGCGTCGCGCTCTTCATTGAGCCCCAGCGCGAAATACAGCAGGTTGCTGTTGATGCCGTTGGTCTGATAACCGGCGTCCTGCATCTGTTGGATCAGGCTGTGGTCGGTGGTAACGGCATGCATGTAGCCGCGGCGGAAGAGATACAGGCGGCTGTCGCCGGCGTGCGCCCAGTAGGCCAGCTGATAATCGCGATCGATAAACAGGCTGACCAGCGTGGTGCCCATCTTGCTGTATTCGTCCGACTGCCGCTGCTGCTGGTGGATGGCGGCGTTGGCGCGCGTAATGTGCTGGCGAATGCTCTGGGCGTTCAGGTGCTTTTCGCCGTCGAAGTTTTGCAAAATGGTGTCGCGCGCCAGTTTGGCGGCGATATCGCCGCCCGGAAAGCCGGCGATGCCGTCGCACACCACGAAGCAGGCGGCGCGGTTGCCGAGCACCTCGCCGGTCTGATCCTGGTTGGAGGCGCGGCCGCCCTGGTTGGAGGTAGAGGCTATGGTGATATTCATTACGCGTCCGGTTTGGTCTGTGAGTCTTTGTATTGATTCACTTCAACGTCATAGGCGTGCAGGAAGGCTTCGCCGAACAGGGTGTGGAAATCGTCCTCGATCTCGCCGGAGGTTTGCTGATAGTTCTTCACGAAGTAGTCCCACAGCGCAGCCTTGCGGTTGGCGGGCAGCGACAGGCGCGGCGCCACGCCTTCCTTGCGCGCTTCCTCTTCGAGGCGCTCTGGGTTGAACGACTGAAGCATGGCGGCGATGATGGCGCGGATGCCGGCGATCATCCCCAGCTGGTGCGCCTGCAGGTCGATCAGCGCGTCGCGCACCGCCTGCTCCGGCGGCATAAAGCCCGGCATCTGGCTGCCGAACATCTGCATCAGCACCGTTTTGCCCGAAGGGAGCAGCTTGAACGGGTTGTTGGCTTCGTCGAGGATCATGGTCATTTCGGCCTTCACGCCGCGCTTGAGGATAGAGCGGGATGAGAGCAGGGCGACGGTGCCTTGCGAGAACAGGCTCAGCAGGCGGCCGGCCTGGCGAATCTGTTGTTCGTCGAAGTGCGGCTGCGGCTGCAGATCGTCGAGGCCGATGCCTTGCAGCAGCGCCGCCAGCAACGGCCCTTCCAATGTGTCGCCATTCGGCGCGGCGGCATGTTGCCGCTGGGCGGACTGGTAGGCAACCGGATCGATGCCCAGGCGGTTGCCCTGGCGCGGGCGCGGCGGCTGCACGGGTGGTTCCTGCTGGCTGAACTGCGGCGTGGGTTGGGGCAGTGGCTCGGGGATTTGCACAGGTGGCGGCGTCGGCTGTGGGCGCGGCGCTTGCGGTTGTGCGGCGATCGGCGGCGGAGACGGCGGCGCGGGCGGCTGTACCGGTTCCTCCGGCTGGGCCAGCGGCACGGCGCCGCCCATCAGCAGCCCCAGCGGATCGTTGCTGTTCAACGCTTCTGGCGAAGCGGGCGCGGATGAACCGCCGAACAGCGCCAGCGGATCCAGCTCTTGCTCCGGTTGCTGCGTTTTTTGGGTGGGAGCCGCCGGGCGCGGCGGCGCAGCCTGCTCCGCCAGCAGCGCGCTGGGGGTGGTATCGGCCAGGATGTGTTCGCGCTCAAAGGTGGTGTCGGTGTTGAACAGCGCCGCCGGATCGGTTTGCTGCTGCTGCAGCTGGCGCAGATCGACATCGCCCGCGAGCTGAGCCAGCGGATCGGCCGGGTTCAGCTCGCGAGCGGGGGTATCCAGCAGCGGGTGGTTGCCTGGATTGGCGACCGGCGGCGGTGTGACTGTGGCGGCGGCCGGCGCATTCGGCGTGAATTCTTCCACCAGGCTGTCCCAGATTTCGTTGGGGATTGGCGCGGCGGATTTTTCTTTGGCGGCGGCTGCAGGGGCCGCAGCAGCGGCAACGGCGGCGGCCTTGGCCACCGGTTGAGCCTGTGGCGCGGCGTGCTGTTGCAGCGCGCTGACTTCAATCTGGTAATCGTCGATGCCGAGCACGTCGCCGTCCTGCAGTTCAACCTGGCGGCCACGTTCCAGCGGAATGTCGTTCAGCAGCACGCGGGTAACGTTGCCGCGGTTGGTGATGCGGCATTCGCCGTCAGCGGAAATATGCACGATCGCCTGCAGGCGAGAAATGGCGCGCTCTTCGTCCGGCAGCACCAGGTTGTTGTCCACGCTGCGGCCGATGGTGCCGCCCGGCGGCAGAAAATCGCAACTGCTCTGCGGCGGAACCTGGCCGCTTTTATTTTTTACAATGGAAAATCGCATAAGGCATTCCTGCTGATTAGGAGGTAGTGCAATAATTAATGATTCGATCTGTGGCTTGCCAAAATTGGCGGGTATTTTGGCAAGCCGTTAAGTTGTTTCTTAACTCGTTCACTAAGGCTTGTTGTGGTCTTAATTTTACGAAATGCTTTTGTTATTAATTGAAGGCTTGTTGATTAGAGAATTGAAATTAGATTTCTTGATTATCCCAAGGTAACTACCCTCTTATAACTAATTTACTGATTAGAGTAGCGAGAAAAGATGACGTTAGCTTCACTGGCGCTCTGCAGTGAAAGACAATCTAAAGTATGGTAAGTCCCTTGAACTGAGCCTTGGCTATTTTTATTTGCGTACTGTTCAGCCAGTTTTTCACCTTGTTCAAATGCATCCATCGGCAGTTTACTCAATTCTAAATAGGCGGAAGCGGAACGGAAGGCGTCTTGTTTGGTTCTTTCTGAGTCAGTGGATTTCCCAATGCAGCGGCTGGTTAACCAATTTTTATATAGTGCCTCTTGCGATAAAGCATTGAGCGAGTTTTCAGCAAGGACTACATGGCTTCCGAGCAGCAGAGACATTAAAAAGTACGTGTATCTTCTCATCCGAGATAACCTTTGATATGAGCCGTCGTTTGAGCAACTCTGATATCAGTTGTCGTCTTTCCCTTGGTACTTCTTGATGATGGCTTGCAACGCTTGGCTATGTACAAGATCGATGCACTTTGCCATCGTCATCGTCTCCCCAGACATGCTGTCATAGGGCTTTGCCAGAAATTCTTTTGCTAGCGCCCTGACAGCGGTATGCGCTTCCAGAGAATAATCGCCGAACTCCATGTAACCCCTGGCGGCAGCGGCGGCATCGTTTTTGACTTCTTTTGCTGAGTACCCCTCGGCAATACAAACGCTAAGCGCGTAGTTTTTGAGGTACTCGGCAGGGGAGTAGTCAATTTTTGTCGCTGCATTAGCGTTCAACGTTGCGGCGATGGCCACAGTCAGTAAGATTCTTTTCACTGATTATTTCCGAGGAGGATTTTCATTTATTCTATCCGGATTGTCTTTCACCCAATTATCATTAGGGCGCTGTACATAGTCTTTCGCAAGTTTGTCAAGATCTTTACTATGGTACATATCCATGCACTTCATTAAGTCTAAGCGACTTTTCCCATCCTTAGCATTGTAATTCTTTTGCAAGTACTGCTTTGTCAGCGCAATTATAGGGGATTCTTCATCACGAATTGCATAGTATGACCACGCATCGATTCCATTCGATGAGGCAATTGCATCTTTGCTGGCTTCTGGTGATGTCTTATAAGCGACTGAAATGCAGTAGGTTAGAGCGATATCTTTATAGTTTTGCAAATAGTTTCTGTATGCTGCCTGCGGTGGCCACTTTTCAATAGGTTCTTCTTGATTTTTCTGTGCTATAGCACAAGTGGCATATAGACAAAAAAAGGAGATAAGGATTTTTTTCATCTCAATACCCAAAAGTTAGCGTAATTTGTTGTATAGCGAGCTTCTGGTTCATTGAAATAACAATGATCATAACAATCGCCGTTCCCATTCCAGAGCGTGGCATGTCCTCCGGCATCGCTCCAACCTGCAATTTCAAACAATATGATCCCCTTCTTTCCTGCTAATTCACCACCACCTGGAGGAGGGAACTTGACTCGAAGGTCGGGTTTGCCCCAGATCTTTGTCAAATAAGCGATAAGATCTTTAACTCTAAAAAAATACCATTGACGATCGGCACCTGATACGGTCTGATCTTTTACATAAGGAATGGGAAAGCCAGATTTATTCAAGATGTAGCTCATGCGTACAGCGCAGGTGTTTTCCCACTTTCCATTAGGCGCAATATTCATGGCTACACGCCCACCGATAATCTCGGCAACATTCTGAGCTGAATATTGCGCGTTATATATTTTAGTGCTTGCAGCCCATGCGGCTGAAAAAATGGGGCGGTTATTATTCATTGTTATTTCCCTATATTAGACCCCCGGCCGTAACCGGGGGGCATACAAATTAAGCTTCGCGGTTTTCCTTGATGTTCCAACCTGCGCTGCTTTCGGCGCCTTTGCCGCCTTTGTCGCTCTGCTCCCAGTATTGCTGTTTCACTTTCGCCGCCTGGAAGGAGTAGGTGACGCCCACGGTGTCTTCGCCGCCTGCGCCGGTGTACTGCACTGCAGTGACCAGCACGTCGTCCAGGGTGATTTTAACGTACTCAACCTGAGTACCGCCCGCCTTGCAGACAGACAACTCAACCTTGGTCAGGTGCTTACCGCTGGAGCAGTGCTTCAGCAGCGCCGGGGTTGACTTGTCGACCAGCGCGTTAACGTGCAGATCGTTGAAGCACACTTTGCCAGCGCCACCGCCGCCGCCAACGCCCATATTGCCCGGTTGAGAAGCGCCCCAGGAGAAAGAAGTAATGTCGGTCCAGCCTTTGTGATTCGAATCTTTAGATTCGCCGCTGGCACCTTCAACTTTCAGGAACATATCAATAGCCATAGTTTCTTCACTCTTTATTAAGGGTTAACAGTAGTATTAACGTTACGTTGAAAAACTCAGGTAATAGCAGCAGGAATTGCAAGTGTGGTAATGCATTACCAATTTATATCCTTGTGCCATGCACCTTATTAAATACCGAAAACTATCGGTACGGGTTACCGAGCCACTATTAAGTGCTAATGGCTCAATGCTTAATTATTTCGCGTTATCTTGGTCCATGTGCGTTCTGGATTGCCTGCTATGAGCAAGCATGCAGTTAAACCAAACCTCATGCTTTTACTGGTCAGCTGATGGAACACTAGCTTAATTCCCAAAACCAGACTTCTTTGCAGTTAAAATAGCAATGGGAATGGCAGGTCAATAGCGAGTTTTCTGGTTCAATAAGATCAATGTGTCCGCCATCATAGTTGGTTATTTTATTGAAGAACACGACGCCTTTTTTATTACCGATACCCTTCTCTGCATCTGGAGCATTAAAGAAAATGTTGGCTTTGCCAAAACTACTGGAGCGATGCAACTGATCGGCCAGCAGTTTGGCTCCAGGTTCAATCGTTTTACCCTTATAGGCGCCTTTTTTGATTGGCAGGCGGCCTTTGAAGCTGATGCCGGCTTTCAACAGCGCCAGGCTCATGCGGACGGCACAGGTATTGGCATAACCAGGGTTTTGCTTTAGAAGCGTATCAAGCTCATAACCAATCTCAGCGTAAACGGCTTCTGCTGCCAAATATCCCGGGCTAGAGTAATCAGAGGAGTAATGGCTGCTTTTTAGCTGACGATATAAAGGTTTCATGCTTTGCCTCCTTTGCACGGGAAGCGAGTTGCAAGAGCCTCTTCAATCAGGGGGGCAGCCCTTTCGTGCAGGCGCGCAGCGGGAAGTTTATTAAAGAATTCGAACACAAACTCCTGCAGAGTGACGGTTTGTAGCTGGCTGTATTGGCACCAGCTTTTGCCTTCCGTCGCGTCCAACACGCCCAGCAAATAAATCCGCGCTTTCTCTTTTTCCTGTTTATCTGCACTGCGATAGAAACGGAAAAAGTCACTGCCCGGCAGATTGACATCATCGGACGTCAAATGTGCTATCGATGTCTGCTCTGCGAAAGCTGGCGGCGCGGCGGAGAGCGAGCAGACGACCGCCAACAGCGATGCCAGATAAAACCGTTTTGTCTTCATCTTTCTTTCCCTGTGATGAGGTTAATGTATCAGCCAGGCCGCACTATCGCGGCCTGACTTCAGCCCATCAGGACGCGTCGTTTTGCTTCAGCGAAGGCAGCTTCGACACCAGACGCAGGGAGACGGTCAGGCCTTCCAGCTGGTAGTGCGGGCGCAGGAAGAACTTGGCGCTGTAATAGCCCGGGTTGTCTTCGATCTCTTCCACCTGCACTTCCGCCGCGGCCAGCGGTTTGCGCGACTTGGTTTCCTGCGAGGAGTTGGCCGGATCGCCGTCCACGTAGTTCATGATCCAGTCGTTCAGCCAGCGTTCCATGTCGTCGCGCTCGCGGAAGGAGCCAATTTTGTCGCGCACGATGCACTTCAGGTAGTGCGCGAAGCGGCAGCAGGCGAACAGGTACGGCAGGCGCGCGGAAAGCTGGGCGTTGGCGGAGGCGTCGGCATCGTAGTATTCCGCCGGCTTCTGCAGCGACTGCGCGCCGATAAAGGCGGCGAAGTCGGAGTTTTTGCGGTGCACCAGCGGCATAAAGCCGTTTTTGGCCAGCTCGGCTTCGCGGCGATCGCTGATGGCGATCTCGGTCGGGCACTTCATGTCCACGCCGCCGTCGTCGCTCGGGAAGGTGTGGCACGGCAGGTTTTCCACCGCGCCGCCGGATTCCACCCCGCGAATGGCGGTGCACCAGCCGAACTCTTTGAACGAACGGTTGATGTTGGCGGCCATGGCGTAGGCGGCGTTGGTCCAGGTGTAGTTGCCGTGGGTCGCGCCGTCGGTGTCTTCTTCGAAGTCAAACTCGTCCACCGGGTTGGTGCGGATGCCGTACGGCAGGCGCGCCAGGAAGCGCGGCATCACCAGGCCCAGGTAGCGCGCGTCTTCCGACTCGCGCAGGCTGCGCCAGGCGGCGTACTCGGTGTTCTGGAAAATCTTGGTCAGATCGCGCGGGTTGGAGAGCTCCTGCCAGGACTCCATCTGCATTACGCTTGGCGCGGTGCCGGCGATGAACGGGCAGTGCGAGGCGGCGCCGATCTTGGCCATTTCGCCCAGCAGCTCCACGTCCTGCGGGCTGTGATCGAAGTAGTAGTCGCCCACCAGACAGCCGAACGGTTCGCCGCCGAACTGGCCATACTCTTCTTCGTAGACTTTCTTGAAGATCGGGCTTTGGTCCCAACCCACGCCTTTATAACGCTTCAGCGTGCGGCCCAGCTCCTGCTTGGAAATGCTCATGAAGCGGATCTTCAGCATCTCGTCGGTTTCGGAGTTGTTGACCAGATAATGCAGGCCGTGCCAGGCGCCTTCCAGCTTCTGGAAGTCGTCGTGGTGAATGATCTGGTTGATCTGCTGCGACAGCTTTTCGTCAATTTCCGCAATCAGCGCCTGAATGGTACGGTAGGCGTCGGAAGAAACGGTGACGGTGTTTTCCAGCGCCTGCTGCGCCAGGGTTTTCACCGCGTTCTCGACCGCTTCTTTGGCCTGATCGGTCTTCGGCCGGAACTCTTTGTTCAGCAGCGCGCTGAATTCATCGCTGGAAAAAGTCTCGGTGGTCTGCAACGCATTTTGTTGCTGAGGCGAGTTGCTCATCGATTAATCCTCACGCTCGTTGTTTTCGTCGTTAACCGCCGGCTTCGGCGCGTCGGTCAGGGATTGCAGCAGCGCCGGATTTTGCAGGATCTTGGAGATCAGCTCTTCGGCGCCGTTCTTGCCGTCCATGTAGGACAACAGGTTGGAAAGCTGGGTGCGGGCGTCCAGCAGATTGTCCAGCGCGTCGACCTTGCGGGCGATGGCGGCGGGGGAGAAGTCTTCCATGCTTTCGAAGGTCAGATCGATGTTCAGCTTGCCTTCGCCGGTCAGGGTGTTGTCGACCTGATAAGCGACGCGCGGCTTCAGCGATTTCATGCGCTCGTCGAAGTTGTCGACGTCGATCTCCATGAACTTGCGCTCTTCCACGCTGGCTTGCGGATCGACCGCTTTCCCCACCAGATCCGCCATCACGCCCATCACGAACGGCAGCTGGATTTTGCGCTCTGCGCCATAAATTTCGACATCGTATTCAATCTGTACGCGCGGCGCGCGGTTGCGGGCGATGAATTTCTGCCCGCTGCGGGATTTCGAGTTTGACATGATTTACTCCATCTAATGGCGATTGGGAACGCGCCTCGTCCGGCTGGGAGAGTCAGGTTCTGATTCGGGTCTGCGCAGGGGCAGACGGTATCGGATGCGTCAAGAGAACAAAGGTCGGCGGCTAGCTGTTCTCCTCGTTGTCGGGGCGACCGAGAATGGTCTCCAGTTGGTTAAGCCCATCGGGCGCCAAATCGCGGACGATTTGCATAAAGTCCAGCGTAATCAACCGCTGGACCCGATCGATCATCAGCGGCGCCGGGTGGCTCGGCTCATGAAGACGAAAATAGTTTTTCACCTTGTCCAGCATCAGTTGGGCGTCGTCGCGCGACTGGATCTGCGCGCTGCGCCAGTTGAGCGGGGCGGTGGCGCTCTGCACGGCGGCCGGTGGCTGCACGGCGGCGGCTTCCGGCAAAGCGTCCGGTTTGGCGGCGGTCTGGGCATCGCTCTGGCCGGCGAGCGCCACCAGCGAAAAGACCTTGGTGAGCGCGCTCATTTCCGGCAGCGCGCTTTCCCCCAGATGACGGGTCACTTCGCCGCGAATGGCGCTCAGGGTGTTGGCGATGCGCGCCACCAGGGCGCCTTCGGGGCGATCCTGTTGCGCCAGTTCATCCTGCAGCCGTGCGCGGCCGCCGGGAAAGTTGGGGCACTCCTGCTTGCTGCCGTCGAGCAGGGCGCCGGCATCGCGCAGCGAGATTTCACCGGCGGCGCTTTTCAGCAGCGGCGCGGCGCGCACGCTGGCGGCCAGCGCGGCTTTGTCGCCAAGGTCGGCCAGCGCGTTGATGCGAAACAGCGGGTCGGCCTCGCCGTCGAACTCCAGCGGCGGCTGCAGGGCGTCCCAGTAACGGGCCATCGACTGGTGGATCAGCGTCAGCCCGTCGGCGTAGCCCGGCAACCCGCGCAGCTGGGTCCAGGCGCGGGTGAGATACAGCATGACGCGCAGGTCTTTGGTGCGCGCCAGCAGCGAGGTCGCGAGGCGTTCGACCTGCACCCAATCCGGCGCTTCTTCCGGGATGATGGTGCTGCCGAACTGTTGTTCGGCCTTGCCGGTGGCGGCTTGTTCCATTGCCAGAAAGTCGGCGTCGTATTCCAGGTTGTCGCCGCAGGGATTGTCCGCGTCGACCGGTGCCAGCAGGGTATCGGTGTCGATAGCCATAAAATTTCCTTCAACGAGCGATGTTAATCAAACATTTGCGGGTACTGGCCGCCGCGGCCGGGGCGCGCCCAGCCGTTGGGCTCGAACAGCAGTGAAAACAGCTGCACGGTGAGGTTGCCGCTGTGCACGTGGGTGTAGAGCGGGTGTCCGTCGGCCTGATTGGTCCACCAGAAACTGGTGTACTGCGCCGGGTCGAAACAGTCGGCGGCCTGTTGCCAGCCGAGGCCCGGCACGTCCGGATGCTGGAAACCGATAATTGACAATATCTCGGAATCCGCTTCCGCCGGCGGGCTGGGCAGCGCCGGGATCGCCTGCAACGTGCGGTCGATCTGCTCGGCGGAGAAACCGTTGCGCACGCCGTTCAGCAGGGTATAACCGAGCTGTTGGTACCAGCTCGCCGCCATGTTCAGCTGTTGCGGCCGCCAATCCTGTTGGCTGAACAGGCGCAGCGCGCAGATCGGGTAGCGTCGCCCGACGCGATCGCGCGCCGGCAACAGGCAACCCATCTGCACGTACGGGCTGCCGAGCGTGGCGGGGATCACGAAGTTCCACACCGGTGCGTTGCTGAACGGGTGGCCGTTCGGCCCCTGCGCATCGCGCTGCAAATTCACCAGGCCGTTATGGAACCAGTGGGCCCAGTTGTTGACCACCGGATCGGGCAGGCGGCGTTGCAGGAAGTCGCCGGCGGAAGGGAGTTTGCCGTACCAGCCGATGCTCGTCGGGGCGCTTGAATCAGTGCTCATGGTCATGTCCTTTCGGGGCTACGGGCACGAGAAGGCCGGCAGTTGGAACGGATTGCGAATGCTGTTGGGCGTGAACTCCAGCGTGACGCGGTGGCCGTCGAGATTGAAGGTCGCCTGGCGGCCGAGGCCGCCGGTGCCCGAAGACTGCGCCATATCCACCAGGCGGTTCAGCGCCCACGGCCCGCTGGTCACCAGGCTGGCGGTGGTGCCGTTGGCCAGCGCCAGCTGCAGATGCACCTGGTTGGTATTGCGGGTGCCCGGCCAGCTGACCACCAGCGGCACCTGCGGGCCGTGGCTGTATTTGAACAGCTGCCCGTCTATATCCAGCGTCAGGTTGAGGATGTCGTTATCCATCCGCACTGGCCGCACGGTCACGCGGTACGAGGGCGTCGCGGTGCCGTTGGCGAAAAAGGCGTCGCGGATGCGCTGCGCCTGTTGGAACGACCGCAGGATGCCCTCGCCGCCGGGCAGCGTCTTGCCGTCCACGCCGGGGGTAAAGCGCCAGTTGGCGCGGGTGGTGTCGACCTTGCCCTGCAGGTTGTCGCGGAAGAAGCTGTCCATCAGCCCGCTGTTCGGCGCGAACATGCGCGCCAGATCGTCCGGCGTCACTTCCTGGCGCGCCCGGGCCACCAGCGGATAACGGCCGGCGATCGCCTGGCGGCAGAAACTGCCGACCTCGAAGCTGATGCGCTTTTTCACGTTCTCCATCTCTTTGCGCTGGGTGTCGCTGCTGGCGCCGATCGCCAGCGACAGCAGCATCTGTTTGAACGGCACCGGCAAGCGGCCGGATTCGGCCTGCAGACGCGGGATGATGTCGCTCGGTGGCGCCGACATGCCGCTGTTGGCCGCGCCCTGAACCGCCGTCAGATAGCTGTACAGCTCATCGACCTGCTTGAGCACGCTGTCGAAAGGGATCGCCTTATTGCCTTCGCCCTGGCTTTGCGCCAGCTCCAGCAGCGGCGCGAAGTGCGCCATCACCAGCTGTTCCGGCTGGGCGGATACGTCGCCGTCGGCGTTGGCCGGCCGGTTGGTGAACAGCGCTTCCAGCGTGCGGTTGGCGTTTTGATTCAGTCTGTCTTCGGTTTTGGCCAGCAGCGAGCGGGAGTCGGCGTCGCTTTTCTCGTCGCGCAGGGTGACGTTTTTGCTGACGTTGACCAGCAGGTTACGCATCGGCGACGGGTTGCCGGACAACAGGCGCGCGCTGCTGATGCGCTGGGTCAGGTTGCCGATGTTGGCCAGCTGGATATCCCCCAGCAGCTCATCCCAGGCGCTGATGAAGTCCTGCATGTACAGCTGGCGGATGGTCTTGGTCAGGTCGGCGCTCTTCTGCTCCGGCGTCTGGCTGTTCAACACCCAGACGTCTTCCTTGCGCAGGGTGTCGGTCACCGGATCGATGTTGTCGTTGAACGCTTTCCAATACCCCTGCGAGGTAAACAGGCCCGGCACGCCGTCGGTCACCGGTTTGCCGCTTTTGCGGCTGAATGCCAGCTCGGTCTGCGGGCCGGCCAAATCGACCAGGCTGACCGGCTTGATGTCGGTCTGCTTCAGCAGCAGGCGCTTGAGGCGGCCGTAGACGCGCTGCGACAGCGGCGCCCGGTTGATGGCGGCCTGCGCCTGCGCCACCAGCGGGTCGTCTTTGGCGTAAGGCGAGGCCTGGATCTGCGCATCCAGCAGCTGGCCCAAATGCCATTCGATCTGCTGCAGCTGTTTCTGGGTGCTGCCCTGCGGCAGGTTGCGCTGCAGGTTGAGCATCACCCAGGCGCGCAGGAATTTGCCGTCGTACTGCTTTGGCAGATACAGCATCTGGTAGGCCTTCAGCGCTTCGTAGCTGAAGTCCGCATCGCCGTGGTTGTCGTTGCGCAGCGTGGCGGCGATCTGTTGCGCCACCTGCGGCAGCAGCAGCTCTTTCAGCGCTTTTTGGTACAGCGCATTGCCGGCGTCGCCCACCTGATCGCCGCGGAACAGCCCCATGCGGTAGGTGAACGGCGGATCGTCCAACGAAAAGTTTTGGCTGTCCGGCAGGTGCAGCAGGCTGTTGAGGAACGGCAGCAGCGAGAACATGTCGCCGTTGCCCAACTGCGTCAGGTTTTGCCCCTGGCGCTCGACGCCGGGCACCTTGGCGGCCACTTCTGCCAGATAGGCCTTGTTGTTGCCGTAGCTGGTGAACCAGAGCATCGCCAGCACCGCCAGGATCACCGCCAGCGCGATGTAACCCGCCCAGTGCAGGGCGCGGTTGCGGTATTCCCACCAGCGGTTGCTGCCCGCCAGCCCGGATTCCTGGAAGACCACCGATTCCAACGTCTCTTTCAGGAAGAAGCTTTGGCCCTTGGCCGCCGGGATTGGCGCTTCCTGGCCCACGCTGTCCCAGGCCGCGTTGGCCTGCGCCCCTGAGTTTGCCGTCGGGAGCTGCAGATAGCGGTTCAGCTCGCCCATCACCCGGTCGAACGGCAGGCCTTCCTGCGTGCCGCTGGTGAAATAGATGCCGCGCGGGGTAAAGCGGGTTTCAAAACTGGAGGTGGCGAACACCTGTTCCAGGTATTGGCTCAGCAGCGGGCGCAGGGCAGCGAACTCCTGCGGGAACAGATAACTTTCAGCGCGCTGGCGCGCGTCGTGCTCCATCAGCAGCGTATCCGGCAGCGCCGCGTCCAGCCGCTGTTGCAGCAGGGCGTATTGCTGTTCGAAAGCGGCATTCAGGTTGAAGTCCGGCTGCCGCGAGCGCTCGTAAGGGAAGGTGAACCCCCAGATCTGGTCGCGCTGTGCTTTGTCGAAGCTGCCGAAGTAGGCCATAAAGCCGTTGAGCAGGTCGGTTTTGGTGACCAGCACATAGACCGGGAAATGAATGCCCAGCTGCTCGTGCAGTTCGATCAGGCGTTTGCGCAGCGCGCTGGCCTGGGCGGCGCGCGCTTCGGCGCTGTCGCTCAGCAGATCGGCGACGCTGATGGTCACCATCACGCCGTTGATCGGCTGACGGGTGCGGTATTTTTTCAACAGCGCGACGAAGCTTTGCCACTCGCCGGCGTCTTCTTCGCGCTGGCTTTCCTGCGTGGTGTAGCGGCCGGCGGTGTCGAGCAGCACGGCGTCGTTGGTAAACCACCAGTCGCAGTTGCGGGTGCCGCCCACGCCGCGCAGCGCGGATTTGCCGAAGCGATCCGCCAGCGGGAAGTGCAGGCCGGAGTTGACCAGCGCGGTGGTCTTGCCGGCGCCGGGCGCGCCGATGATCACATACCACGGCAGCTGGTACAGGTACTGGCGGCTGAAACGGGTCATCCAGCGGTGTTTGCCGTCGCCCTGGCCCGGTGTGAAGCGCGCCTTTTTCAGCAGCTGCGCCGCTTCGTCGAAGCGCTGCGCCAACTGATCGTCTTGTTTGACCTCTGGCTTGCCGTCTTCCGCCGGCACCGCTTCGGCGGCGCGACGGGATTGCTCTCGCCGCGGCCCTCGGCCTTGACACGCTGCGGGTTGGCGAGGTGCTTTTGCAACCGGGCGCTGACCGCTTCGGCGCGCGCCAGCGACAGCTCCCAGTTGGAGGCGAAACGGGCGCTGCGGATCGGCACGTTGTCGCTGTAGCCGGTGACCAGGATTTTGCCGCTGACGCCGTTCATGGCGGCGGCAATGCGGTCGATAACCGGAATATAGTTGGCGCGCACCGTGGTGGCGGCGGAGTCGAACAGCCCGTCGCCTTTGAGGATTACCACGCTTTGCTGCGCTTCGTCGCGCACCACCACCAGCCCTTCGGCGATCTCTTTGCGCAGGAAGCTTTTCAGGCTCAGCGTCGGCGGTGCGGCCGGCGCCGGGTTACCGATCGCCACCTGCGGCAGATTGGTTTGGTAAATCGCCGCCAGCACCGGGCTGGTGTTGTCGCCCAGCCGCCAGTTGAGGGCGATGAACAGCAGCGAAGCCAGGAAGCCGGTCAGCGCCACGCAGGCCCACAGCGGCACCAGCGGGCGCCACAGTTTCTGCTGTACCGGCAGATCCAGCGCATGGGGCGACAGCGGCGGGGCATAGCCGCCGCGCACCGACCGGATCAGCTGCAGCAGGCGCTGCTTCATGGTTTCCAGCTGCGAGCGGCCGTTTTCCATCACCCGGTAGCGGCCTTCAAAGCCCAGCAGCAGGCAATAATTGATCAGCTCCAGCAGGTTGATGTGCTCGCGCGGGCTTTGCGACAGCTTGGCCAGCAGCTGGAAGAATTTCTCGCCGCCCCAGGTTTCGTTATGGAAGGTCACCAGCAGCCCGCTGCCGGACCACACGCTGTTGCTGCCCCACGGGGTCAGCGCCGCCGCTTCATCCAGCGCGGTGCACAGGCAATAACGCGCGCCGATGATCACCTCGTACGGCAGGTTGGCGCGTTGGCCGCGGATCTCGAAGCGGCGCATTTCGTCGATCAGCTGTTGGCGCAGCTGCGCCGGGTTGGCGTGCGTGGCCGACTGGCGGATCTGCGAAATGGCGTTCAGCAGCGGGTTGGCGGCGTCCACCAGCGGGTTGGCCGCCGGCGCCATGCTATTTTCCTGAGTCATAGGTTACCGGTCCGTATGGCTGCGAATCGCCCAAAATTCCATGTCCAGCCCCGGGAATTCGCCCGCCAGGTGCAGAGCGAAGGCGCTGGATTTTTCCATCTGTTTCCACAGGTCGCCGCCTTTTTCCAGCTCGAAGTAGGTGTAGCCGGCGTGATAGGGGATCTGGCGCGGCGCGGCGGGCATGGTGCGCAAACCGATGCCCGGCAGCTGCAGCTGCACCAAATCGCGGATGCGCGTGACCGGGGCGATCTTCATCTGCGCCGGGAAATGGGTCAGCAACACCTCGGCGGCCACGTCGGCGCGCACCGCCAGCACGAAGCCGAAGTCGCGCATCATTTTGGCGTCCTGCACGGTGGCGACGTTCAGCCCGTGGGAGCGTTCGACCAGCGTCAGCTGAATGGCGTTGTCTTCCAGCACCACCGACAGCCCCTGGCGCAGCAACAGCATCAGCTTGCCGAAGCACAGCGCCAGGTTGTCGTGGTCATACACCGGCAGACGGCCTTCCGGGGTGCGCTGCGCCGAGAAGCTGGCGAGCTCGGTGGCGAACTGCAGCCAATCGGCGAACAGGCGCTCCGGGTGCAGATGGTCGAGGTGGTAGGCGTGGCTCACCTGGCCGAGGTGGCGGTTGATCAGCTGCAGCAGCATGAAATCGACCATTTCGGAACTGCCGCCGCGGCCCGGCTGCAGCAGGCGCTGGCTCATCTGCTGGCTGCGCTGTTGCAGCAGGCCCTGCAGATCGTTGATGAAGGTTTTCAGTACCGGGTTGCCCTGGCAGTTCAGCATCGGCGGGATCTGCGCGGTATCGAGACGCAGGCTGTTGTCGCCGCGTTTTTCCAGCACGCGGGTCACGCCGAGCGCCGTCCATTCGGCGTTGAGCTCGCTCTCCAGCATCAGCCGCAGGCGCAGGCGGCCAAACTGCAGCGCCGCGCTGCCCACCGAGACGGCGTTGAGATCGTCGACTTCATTCTCGTAAGCCAGATAGCGCGCCAGCGCCTCCGGGCTTTCCTGAAAGATCACGTCTTCACGCCCCGCGCGGTAGGTCGGCAGGGCCAGCACCACGTTTTCGCCGGTCTTGTTTTCGGCGATGGTCAGCGGCGCGGGCGCCTGCTGGGCGCCGGCGAAGCGAAACGGCGTGCCGTCCGGCATGATGCCGCTGGCGGCGTTGAGGGCAATCTTGCCCTGGCGCAGCAGCGTTTGGTCCAGATCCAGGGTGAGGAAACCCCAGAAACAGCCGCTGTGGGCCTGGCCCCAGTTGCGCATATAACCTTCGAGATAGTTTTCCGCCTGCTGGAAATGGTGGGGGCGCAAAAACATCCCCTCAGTCCAGACAACCTTATGAGCATCTTTCATCATCACACCTATAGTTACTTCGCTTCAGCGCAGCGGTAGGTCAGTCGACCTTTTTTACGGGGCGCAGGCCACTCACGCCCGCGACGATATGCGCTTCCAGCTCATCCGGCGAGAATTGCCATACCTTGTAGAAATTGGTTTCGGTGGGTTCCGGCAGCGGCAGTGAAAGGCGCCAGGTTTTGCCGTCCAGATTTTGATATTCGGCGATCACGCCGATGTAGCGCGCATCCAACGCGCTTTGCCCACCGAGTTTTTTGCCGGTCTGGCCCGGCGTCAGGAAGAACTGATCGCTGTCCAGCAGGCTGTTGCCGAGCACGCTTTTGGCGTCGTTTTGCAGACTGAAGAAGTCGGCATCCATGAATTCCGCATCCGAACGCAGCAGCAGCACGCGAATTTTTATCGGCGCCGGTTGCGCGCCGGCGGCGGCGTTGACCTGGCGATCGGCATCGAACACCAGGCTGTAACGCGACGGCACGCTTTTGGCGGAAGACATGCAGCCGCCGAGCGCCAGTGCGCCCAGCAGTAGAAAAAGCATCCCGCACCAGCGGAAAGCGATAGGGGTCGTCATCATGGGAATCTCGTCGCCCGCAGGCGTGCTGACTACTGGAGGATCCAGGTGGCTGAGCCGGCGTTTTTACACGCCTTGCTGTCGCCGCCGACTTTGACGCAGTCCTGTTTGGCGGCGCGCGCGCGGCGCGGCAGATCTTTACGCAGCGTCGATTTGTAGCGCGCTTCCGGTACGCCGGCGTTGGCCTGGATGTAACCCACCAGGTCGCCGCCCCGGATGGCGGAGATCGCCAGCCAGTTGTTTTCCACTTCGCCCAGCGCGTAGAACGCGGCGGCGTTGTCCAGGCTGCCGACGGCGGTGCCGGTATAATTCGGGCTGCTCATGATGCTGGCGGCGTACAGGCTGCGGTACTCCTCACCGATCGGCTTGAACTGTTTCGGCGCGCTTACCGCGGCGCGGTGCTTTAGCGTGACGCCGTTGACCTCACTGCTGACGATGGCGTCGTTATTGAGCGCCGGCGGCGGTGGCGGCGGCGTGGAACAACCGGCAAGCGTCAGGGCGGTCAGCAGCGTCAGGGTAATCCGTGTTTTCACAATATCCTCTTTTCTTGTTTGAATGGCTGTGTAATAAGGCGCCGTCATCAGGGCGCAAGCAGCAACACTTTTAATTGGCTCGGCACGATGCGCATGCCGAGCGCGTTGGTGGAATTCTGCAGGCTGAGGCTGGTCAGCCGGGTGGCCGGGGTGCCTTTGAGCAGCACGGTAAAGGCGCCGGTCAGGTGGCGGGACGGCCCCATCACCGTCCCGGAAGCGACGCCGGTGGCCACGCCGGGGTTGTCGCCGTTGGTCAGTGGCGTCACCGTCGCCATGTTGTGCGCCGGGGTGCCGACGAACAGAATGTTGAACGCGTTCGGGATGGCGGTCGGCGCCAGGGCGATATCCGGGTAGGGCACGGGCACCGGCGCCGGGCTTGGCGTCAGACAGACGTCGGGAAACGCCAGGTCCACGCCGATCATTTGGCTGTTGGCAAACATAAAAGGCCTCCGCAGGTTATCCGACGTGGATTTGTTCCGAATCCAGCTTGGTGATGTCTTTTGAAGTAATGAGCGTGTTGCGGGCATGAATGCGGGCGTAATCTTCCGCCTGGTAATCCAACTGCCCGGCGCGCACGTGCTCGGTCTGGCGCACTTTGCGGAACAGCGAATGGCTGATCTGGCTGACCGAATGCCACAGCGACTCGCAGCGTTTGCCGACCAGGCGGCTGATGCTGACGAAGGCCGACAGCTCTTCGCCGCTGTATTTCATCTTGTCGACCTGGCAGTCGCCGCTGTTCGCCTGCAGCGTCATGGCGTCGCCGCTCAGTTTCAGCGCCTGCGCGCCGTGCAGCGACAGCGAGCCGCTCGGCGTTTCAATGTGCAGATCGCCCGCAACGCTCAGCCGCGCCGCGCTTTGCGGTTCCGCGCGCTCAAGGAGGGCGATCGCCCACAGCTGGTGGCCGCAGCCGGCGACTAGCACGCTATCGCCGAGGGCCGGCGTCAGCAGGCAGCTCGCCGCCCGGCGGCAATGCCAGCCGCGGCCTTCGCACTCCACCACCAGACTGCCGTCCGGCAACAGGTTGACGACCTGGCCGGCGGCCTGCTGGGGCGGTGCGATGTTGACGGCGCGGGTTGTGTTGGCAACGCTCATGGTGATCCCCTCGTGAAGTGGTCAATGCATTCAGATTCGGCTCTGGCGCTGTGCGCTCCAGGTTTCGGCGGCGTACAGCTCTTCGTCGCGCTCGAGAATTCCGCTGCGATCGCCCCAGCGCGTTTGCTGCTGATGGGCGCGGTGCATGCGGGTGCGCATAAAGCGCGCGCGGCGGAAATCGGCGGCGCCGATGTCGGCATAACAAAAGTCGGCGTAGGTCAGGTCGCTGTCGCTGAAATCACAGCGCGCCGCGCGGCTGTGCTGGAATACGCATTGATACAGGCGCGCCTGGCTGAAGTTGGCGGCGTCCAACGTCGCTTCGCTGAAGATCGCCTGATCGAACTGCCCGCCGCGGCACTGCGCGTGGGTCAGATTGGCCTCCAGCCACAGTGACTGCTGCGCCTGCACGCCCGCCAGGTTGGCGCGCCGCAGCGAAGCGCCCTTGAAGTTGCTTTGACGCAGCGTCGCCTGGCTGAAATCGACGTCGTCCAGTTGGTTATCGGTAAACTGGCAGGCGATCAGGCGCTGCCCGGCGTAACTTTTGCCGCGGTGGTCACATTCGAAAAACGTGACGCGGTCGAAATCTGCCCCTTCAAACCGTGTGTCACGGAGGTTTAATCGGAAGAACGTGACAAGAGATAACCGCGCCTGATTCAACGCAGCGCCGTCGAGCGGGCTTTCGTAAAAGGTGGTGCGATCGTGCTGAGTGGCGGAAAAATTCGCGCCGGCCAATTGGCATGACATCCAGTGGCTTTGGTTGAGCGCCAGCCGGCTGAAGTCGCCCTGTTCAAGCCGGCAGTCGTTGAACATCGTCAGTTCGATATGGCTCTCGCTGAAGCGGCCGCCCGACATGGCGCACTGGTTGAAGGCCGTTTGCTTCAGGTTCGCCCGTGCAAATTGCGCCTGTTCAAGCCGGCAATTGCTGAAGACGCTGTCGCGCAGATCGCAATCGGAGAAGTTCACGCCGTTCAGGTTCAGTTCGTTGAACATGCCGCCGGCCAAATCCATACCGGCGAATGACAGGCCGTGCAAATCCTCACCGGCAATCAGCTCGCCGCGTTTCACGCGCTGGCGTATTTGCTCTGGCTCTGAGGTCATACTTCCTTCCCGTTGTGGCGAGGCAATGTTTTCACCCTGGCGGTATAGGCGCCCTCGAGCCGGGTCGCCTGATCCACTTGCGACTGCGACAGGTCGGCCCGGAACAGATTGGCGCCCTGCAGGTCGGCGCCCGCCAGCACGCATTTTTGCAGGATCGCCGCAATGAAATTGGCGTCGCGCAGGTTGGCGCGAGACAGATCGCTGCGAATGAACAGGCTGCCGCTGCCGTTGGCCTGACGGAAATCGGCCTCGTTCAACCGGGTTTCCGACAGGTCGCAATTATTGAGACGCGCTCGGCTGAAATTGGCCCGCTGCAACGGCATCTGGCGTAAATTGCACTGGTTTAGCGTCGCGTCGCTGAAATCCGCCTGCGGCAGCAGCGTCTTTGCCGCGAAGGCGCAGGCCGTGAGGCGTGCGGCGCGGAAACTGAGGTTTTGCGTCTCGGTATCAACCCAGGCGCAGCTTTCCAGCCGCGCCCGATCGAAGTTCACCGCCTGCAAGCGGCATTTGACGAAGCTGACTTTGTCGAGCCGGGCGTGGCTGAATGTCAGCTGCTCCAGTTGCAACTCCATCAGCGTAATGTTGGCCAGCGTGGCGCGGCTGAAATCACACTGCCCGAGCAAGGTTTCGTATCCCAGCAAATCGCGTAATGAGGCCCTCGTGAAATCGCAGCGTTGAAACAACGTTTGCTGAATGTTGGTTTCGTGCAGCTGCGCGCCGCCGAAATCCGTCGCTTCGCATTTCGCCAGGGCCAAAGAGGCGTGGCTCAGATCGGCCTGCTGCAAGACGGCGCCGCTGAGATCGGCGCGCGCCAGCATCGCCTCGCGAAGGTCGCAACCCACCAGTTGGGTTTGGCGCAGATTGGCGTTTTCCAGCAAAGCGCCGCGCAAGTTAGCCTGGCAGAGATCCATGCCGGACAGATCGGCGCCGGTGAGATCAAGACCGCTGAGATCCTTATCGCGCAGCATGGCGGCGGTGACGCGTTGGCGAATGATTTGCGCCAGATCGCCGCTTAAACGCAGCGCAGGGCTTTGCGCCTGTGCCGACATTAAATACATTTGGTGCAGCGCGCGCTCGCTTTCCCCCAGCTGTTTTTCGCTGAACGCGTCGGGATGCCGGCGCGCCTCCTGGAACAGCAGATCGCGCTGCTGCTGGTAGCTTTCCGCACCGGATGGCGGCACGTGATCCCCACCGGGATTGCGCGGATCGATACCCTCGGCTTGCGCCAGCTTGAGCATGTCCTGATACTGCGCCTCGGCCTGGCTTTCCAGACGCTCGACGAATTCGGCGAGTTGGTCCAGCTTCGGCGGCGCGTCTTGCGACGGCAGCGGGAACAGTTCATCGATGTCCTGGCCTTCACGCAGCAGGCGCTGGCGGTGCTCTTCGCGCTGCCGGTGCTCGTAGGCGGCGATATTTTCCGCCATCGGGCTTTGCTGCGTCGGCGTTTCCGTATCCAGCCAGGCGCCGATGCACGCTTCCGGCAACAACTCTTGCTCACGAAACGCGTGCAGAGCCCCCCGTTCCTTATCCAGCCGCTGGGTCAACACCTGCCGATAATGCGCGGTGGAGCGGGGCTCGCCTTCGATTTCCAAAGCCGGCATCAGCTGCATTACGTCGGCGGCATCGTCTTCATTGATGCGTGTGCTGCCCTGATAAATCAGCAGCATCTGTTCCCTATGCGGGAAGAACCAGACGGTGGTGTGGCGCATCGCGATTTCTTCGAAATGCGTTTCGTCGCCGCGCAGCCGGTTGATGAAACAGCGTGTGCGCCACGGCGGCAAATGACCTTGCTGCACCGGTTCTGAAGGGTGCATGTTCCAAATTCGATAGGCGGCGCGGGGCGGCAAGCTGTCGTGTTGAGGAAACTGCTGATCGCTTTCCGCCATGTTGAACAGGCGCCAGTCGATATCGTTGGCGAAGCCGGGAAAGCCGTTTTTCAACCAGTCGGCGTCGTAGTTTTTACCGATGCGGGAGAAGCGGCGTGGCCAGGTGATATCCAACGCGTCAAAGCTTGCCGGTTGCGCGCTTTGCCGAGGAGACGCGAGGCGCCCCTGCAGCGGTTCAACATTGGGTAGGCGATGGATACGGCCTTGCGGAAATGTTTCTGGAGTGGCGCCGATGCCGTGCGGATTATCGGCGAACTGGGTGCCGCCGTAAGCCCGGCGCCAGTCCAGACGCATTTCTGCAAAAGGGAGGGGAGTGGAGGGACGATCGTTGATCCAATGGCGATCGCCGAAAACCACCAGCGTTTTTTCCAGAGAATCCAGCTGGATCTTCACGGCGCAAGCGGTTTTGTCTTGTTGATGGTGGGTGTAGGCGTTGCCGGTAGCGAGAAACTCCGCGCAGGCTTTGGGAATAGCCAAATCGAGCACGCCGCCGCTCAGCGTAAGTTCTTCGGCGGCCAACTGCCACAGCTCCGGTTCGGGGCGCAGGCGCGGGGAAGCCCCCATATCGGCCAAGGCCAAAACGGAAACGCCCAGATGGTTTTGCCCTTGCCAAGAGAAGGGGCGATGAAGCGCGCTGAGGCGCAGAGGTTTTACGACTTTCATTGTGTGTGTAAAGCTTCCTGTGGATATCAGCTGGCAGCCAGGCTGCTGCTCAAAAACAATCCGTTTTTCGGTTTAATAGATATCAGGCTATGTCACAACAGATGAAGAAAACGATGCGGCGTTCAGCGCCGATCGTTAATGCGGGGAGGGCCCCGCTTCGAAAGGGATGATCAAGAGGACAGTGCGCCGTCCTTCCCGTTTATTCCGCGAGCCAACAGCACGACGGCGACGGACAATGCCGCGGCGATCGCCTTGGCGATAAATTGGCCGGCGCTCTCCAGGTGATAGGGGGCAAAAAACTCGACGTCGGCGGTGCCCAGAATCAGCAGCGCGGCGAGCGCCGCAAAACAGGGCAGCTCTATCGCCAGCGCCAGTCTGCCGGTGGGCGCCGCACCCAGGTAACCCATCAAAAAGCCGGGCAAAATCAGGAACCCGATCAATTCTGCGGGGGCATTCACCGCAGACATCACCTGCTGGTTGTATTTCAGCAGCGCCAGCATCAGCGCGACAAAGATCAGCAACCGCGCAGGCAACGCGGCCGCTCGGCTGGCCGACAAAAAGGTTTTGCCGATCGCGGCGAGCAAGACGCAGCCAACCAGGATGCCAAAGAAGGTAAACAGGATTTGTCCCCAGAGGCTGTCCTGCGTCGAAAAGGCAATGAACGCGCCCATCGTGACACTTCCTTATGCAAGGTGAGTTAGCGAACCGATGAACGATAAGCCGTTGGCAGAGCGTTGCAATCGGATAGCGTGATTGAAAGGAGCCTTTTCGCTCAAAGCCGGGAAAGCTCTTCGATCACCGCTTTTTTGGGGTTCTTCGGGTCGTACTTGATCGCGGTGAAATGGCCCGGCTGATAACGCGGCAGATCCACGACGCTGATCGGGCCCTTCGCCACGGCCGTATGGTTTTTTCCGTCTTGGGCGATGTATTTGACTTCGACTTCGCAGACCGGCCGATTCCCGTCCCACAGGTTGGTCTGGCGAATGCTGACGATTTGCCCGGAGGCGGAAATACCGTTCTCCATCACGCTGAGGGAAGAACCGATATGTTTGAAATAACCCCAGATATCGACCGTGATGAATTTGAAAAAACCCACCAGGCTGAGGATAGGAGCCAATAAAATCAACCCGATAACGGTGAGAACATTTTTGGCCTTCGACATGGGAGTCCCTTTATAAAAAGATCGCCAGCGCCTTGGTGCTCAACCGTAAGGCGCCGTTGGTCACCAGCGCGCCAAGCTGAGTGAACGTCATGGGATCGTTACTGAGCTTGAAATTGGTTTTGCTGATCGCCAGCGGATTGTGCGAGATATCCAGCATCGTGTGTTTCAGGCTGGCTCCTGTCAACGCAAGATTGGAGCCGTAGAAGGCGAAGTTGGCCCCGGTCGCCACCCATTTCCAACCGTGGCAGTTATCTTTCCAGCTCGGTGTCTGCACCGACACGCCGTCCGCGCTGGTGATGTTGATCGTTTTCGCTTTGATGGTCAGCGTGCCGGTGATCGTCGTGCTCTGATCGTTTTTGTAGGTCTCGGTGACATTCCCGGTGACGGTAGCGGTTTGGCCGCCGCCTTTAACCGTCAATTCCTGCCCGCCGGCGGTGATGGTGGTGTGCTGCCCGCCGGAGGTGATGTTGACCGTTTGCCCTTGCTTGATGGTGCTGGTTTGTTGCCCTTCGGTAATGTCGAGGGTCTGATTGCCCTTCACCGTGACGTGTTGGGTCTGCGTAATGTTTTGCGTCTGCGCGCCGTCAAGCTTGAAGGACTGATTGCCGGTGATGTCGATTTTATCGCCGCCGTCGATAATCGTCAGGTCGCGGCCGCCTTTGATGTTCACCGTCTGGTGGGCGTTCAGGTTGGCGGTTTCCAGCCCATCGACGGTGGTAGTGCGTTTCGCTTTGTACAGGAACGTGGCGTCGCCGGTGACGGTGTCGTCCTGCTTGCGGCCGATGGTGGTGGTGCGGCTGCCGTCAATATTGACGTTCTTGTCGTTTTCCACCGTCATGTTCATGTTGCGTTCGGCGTGCATGTCGAAAGATTCGTTGCCGGGCGAGTCTTCCAGGAACAGGAAGCTGGCGTTGTCGGCGCCGCCGCCTTTGCTGCGGCTCATAAAGCCCATTTTGGTGGCGTCGCCGGGCAGATCCCACGGCGGCATGCTGTCTTCGTTGTAAACGCGGCCGGTGATGATAGGGCGATCCGGATCGCCGTTGATAAAGTCGACCACCACTTCTTCGCCCACGCGCGGGATCTGGATCCCGCCGTATTTCCAGCCGGCCCAGGCGCTGGAGACGCGCACCCAGCAGGAACTGGTTTCATTGCCGCTGCCGTGGCGATCCCAACGGAATTTGAGTTTCACCCGGCCATATTTATCGGTCCAGATGCTTTCGCCTTCCGGCCCCACCACTTCGGCAGTTTGCGGGCCGTGGGTTTTCGGCCAGGGCGTGATGCGCGCCGGGCGCCAATTGATGTCCGCCGGAACGACCTGAAATTCGGTACGCTGCTCGCCGACGTCGTTATCATTGCTGGCGTAGCTGTTTTCCTGCATGAAGTAATGCGCGCTGACCACCAGGTAGGCGCGGTTGTCCTCCATACGCGGCGCCTGGATCAGTTGAAAACGGTAGCCGGGCGCAATGCCCTGCGAACTGCCTTCGCCGCTCATCTGCTCGTGCTGCGCTTCGAACTCCTGCTGGCGAACCTTGACGTAAAACTGGCCGTGGGCGTGATCGGTATAACGCCCGGGCCAGTCGAACACCTCGGCTTTGTCCTGCGCGAACGAGGCGGGATTCTGCCGCGCCTCCAGCAACCGCGCGCGCGGCTTGCGAAAATCGTAGTCATCCAGGCTATACAGGCTGGGCGTGATGGCGTCCGAAACGCTCCAGCTGTTGATGCTGTCTTTGTTTTCCACCAGGCCGCCTTCCGCGAGCTGATAGGGAATGCTGGCGTAGCCGGCGAGTTCCTGATGCGCCGACGGCGCGTCAGCCAGCACCAGCGTATGGCCGTCTTGCTGGTGCGTGAAATAGTAATAGATGCCTTCGTGCTCCATCAGGCGACTGATGAAATCGAAATCGCTCTCCTGGTACTGCACGCAGTACCCCCAGATGCGGTAGTCGTAACTCAGGCGGTTATCGATTTTCACCTGATACTGCCCCAGCACCTGAGTCAGGATGTCGGGAACGGTCTTTTCCTGGTAGATGCGAAAATCGCGGTTTTGCGTCAGATACCACAGCGTGGGGCGCAGCACGGCGCGGTAGATATAGTAACGGTTGCCGCCGGCTTCCCTTCCGGAGAGGGTCATACGCGTGATATTGCCGTTGAGATAGCGCGGCGCCAGCGGATTGCCCCGCAGCTCCAACGTGATTTTTTGTCCCAGCAGCGCTTTCAGATCGAGCCGATTGTCGGGGCTGAGCAGCTCGACGTCGAATTCGAACAATCCGGCCAGTTTTTCCTCACCGGAAAGGCTTCTGAACAACAGCTGATGGGAGGGCAAAGGCGTGTGCGCAATGATAAGGCGATCCATACTATTCCTCGCTTTAGGCATAGCTACCGCACGAGAATTGACGCGCGATCCCGATGGCGTATCTGTCACGAATGGAGACAGGAACTGACGAAAGATTTAACAAAGTTTACACAAAGGCACGATTTGTGCAGTCTACAATAGAGCTCTGCATTTGCAAAATAGCCTTGTGGATCAATGCTCAATTCGTTAACTTGCTCACGATCTTGGTTTTAATCATCTAAAACATATACATGCGAGTAGATCATTTTTTATCTCAAATTATTGGATAATTGGTAATACCAAAAAATAAATCTGTAACACTTAAGTCAACATGCTTATAAAACAACTCTTTTTTTACGTAAAAAAAGTCACTGACTGTTTTTTATCCTTACCATTTGCCACTTAAAGATGTTCAAATATATAAATTTTACGAATGTTAATTCGGATGATTCCTATTTGGTGGGCGTGGAAAGCCCCCTCTGCAGGCCGTTGGTCGAGGGGTTGAACGATTGATAATGCAGCAATTATTAATGTGGACAGGGAGCGAAGGCGATTTGGCTTATCAGGCCGCAGAGCCAGATTAAGACCGAGTCGCGCTGCGCCTGCCGGCCGGCGATCGGCTCAATGGGGAAAGACGTGATGGCCAATTCGTCAGGCAGCGGGAGAATGAGTACGCGTTGCGCGTTTGCCGGCGGCGGCGCATCCGGGCAAGCCGCTGGCGGCGAGGGTGGAAGCGGTGCGCACTATCGTGCAGGTGACGCTGACGGTAGAGGAGGATGTGCGATTCGGCGACTAAAAGCAGGGCGTGGTGTACCACGCCCTGCTAGAGGTTATTCGTCGGCGACGCGGATCACCAATTTGCCGAAGTTTTTACCCTGCAGCAGGCCGATAAACGCCTGCGGCGCCTGCTCCAGCCCGTCGACGATGTCCTCGCGGAACTTGATTTTTCCCTGTTCGACCCAACTGCTCATTTGTTGCAAGAACTCGTCAAAGCGTGAGCCGTAGTCGTCGAAGATGATAAAGCCCTGCATACGGATGCGTTTGCGCAGGATCAGCCCCTCCAGCAGCGGCAAGCGGTCCGGCCCCGCAGGCAACCCGGTGGCATTGTAATGGGCGATGATGCCGCACACCGGAATGCGCGCTTTGGTGTTCAACAGCGGCAGTACGGCGTCGAACACCGCCCCGCCGACGTTTTCGTAATAGATGTCGATGCCTTTAGGGCAGGCGGCCGCCAGCTGTTCGGCAAAGTCAGGGGCGCGGTGATCGATGCAGGCGTCGAAACCCAACTCTTCCACCACATAGCGGCATTTTTCCGCCCCGCCGGCGACGCCGACGACGCGGCAGCCTTTCAGCTTACCGATTTGGCCGACCACCGAACCGACCGCACCGCTGGCGGCGGCCACCACCAGCGTTTCCCCCGCCTGCGGTTGGCCGATGTCGAGCAGCCCCATGTAAGCGGTAAATCCCGGCATGCCCAGCACGCCCAACAGGCGGGAAGGATGCGGCAGGTGCGGGCCGAGGTTGCGCAGGCCGCTGCCGTCAGACAGGGCGTAATCCTGCCAGCCGTCATAACCCAACACCCAATCGCCGACGTTGAAATCGGGATGCTGTGAAGCCGCTACGCGCGATACCGTGCCGCCCACCATCACCTGACCGATCTCCACCGGCGGCGCGTAAGAGGGGGCATCGCTCATGCGCCCGCGCATATAAGGATCCAGCGACAGATAAACGGTGCGCAGCACCAGCTGTCCGGCGCCGGGCTGCGGTGCGGGGACGGTATCGAGTCGGAAGTTGGTCGCCGTCGGTTCACCGTGCGGACGCGAGGCCAGCAGGAAGCGGCGGTTCTGTTGAGAAGAAGGGGACATCGAAAGCTCCTTTGCGTTGCGACAAACAAGATGCGTTAAGCCTAGTCCAGGGGCGGCAAGGCAACGTTACCGAATGTGCTTAGCCTTAGAGCGGAACGATCAGCACGTCGATATGGCTGATATTGATAAAGCGGGCGGCGGAACAAGAGACCTTATTCATCATGCCGTCGCGATGATTGCCGCAGATCAGCAGGTCGAACGGCTGACGGCGGCTGGCGTATTCCAGGCTGTCACCCAGCTCGCCGTGCACGATCAGCGCATCGGCGATCGGGTAACCGGCGCGTTGACGCAGTTCCTCCATAAACAGCCGGGTTTCCTCCTCCATCAACGAGCGCAAATCACCCAGCATCGGCCCGGCGAAATTATTGTACATTTCCGGGTTGGCGAGGGTGCTTAACAAGGTGATGCTGCCGCCGTAAGGGCGGACGATGGAGACGGCTTTTTCCACCAGGCGGTGGCTGTCAGGGGCAACGGCGACGGTGACCAGAACGTTTTGATACCCCATATCCCACTCCTTGTTGTATCCATCGCATTTCAGGCTGCCGCATCGGCGGCCTTGGCGGAGGTACTGCGTCGGATAAAGGGTAGAGCCTGGCGGGGGGAATAAATGTGTTTCGCATCACGCGCGGCAATAAAAGCCGAATTTACCCCGGTTATATAGCAATAAAAGATAAAACCGTTGCCGCACGTAATTTCACTGAATTAAAGCACCTGCGCCCACAGCGTTTTCGGCACCTTGCCCAGATCGAACAATTTACCGGCAACCAGCTCGGCGCGACGGTGGTCGGCGGCGCGGTACATGTTGCTCATTTCTTTATCATTTTCAATGGAGTAGTTCAGTTTGTCGTACACCTTCTCCAGGCTGTCCAAAGAGGAGCATTTACGGAATGTCAGCAGATATTCGAGCGTATCGGTCATGATTAAAATATAGCCTGTTAATAGTTAAAGCCGGGTGAATAACACATCGGCGGCTCACGGCGACGCCGTCGAGGCAGCGATGTACGACCTGACAAAAATCATTTCAAGTAGATAAATTGCACCGGGTAATGATGTCACGCCGCACGTAGCGGCGCTTTGATAAATCATAATATGCCAGTGCGCCGTCAGCAATCTCATCCTGCTGATAAACGGATAAATAGGGAAAGTCTCAGGGCGGCTGACGGCCGACGCGTCGTCGTTCTTGCCGTGCACAAGCTCGCGGCGCCGCGCCAGGCCATCTTTTGCGGTGATTTTTTCACCGTCCGTGGTGCCGCTGCGGCATTGGGCGGTGTTTGTCGTCGTCGCTTGCGCTGAAAAGCCGTTTTTCTCGATGGGGAAATATGAAGAGTAAAACAAAACTGCGTTTTATTTTATGACAATGAAGTGATGAAAACGTAAGCCATGTAAATAATCTCTGGGGGAGAGAGAATTATCACGGCGACAGAAAAAGAAATAAAAGGCATTAAAGTTTTATGGATTGCTGCCGATATGTCGTTTTGGGGAACTCTAATGTAGAAAAAGCATTCTTGCATCGCGCTAATACGGAAACATATCGTTACGTCTGTTAGCTTGTTCACTACGCCTGCGAATCATTGATAAGCCATAATCACCTGATGCGGAAAATTAGAACAGCTTCAGGCTGAGGGCTTAAGTCAAATCCGATAGCTAATAACCTTATAGTTTACGCAGGTTATTTTTCAGCTTGGATATTTTTTAGTAACTCAAATGGTTATTTATACTGAGTTTGTCGCCTATATACAGATTTTTGTTCTGTTATTTTGGTTTGGTGATGCTTTTGTTCGAATTGATCTAAAAAAGATAATTTTTTGGCGGATAAACATTGTTTTTAAGACGTTTTTTTACCTATGGCTGTTTTGTGAACAAAATGGCGGTTAATAAGTGAGCGTATTTGGGTGTATTTGGCTTAATTATTTTTTATTTTTGTGATCTATGTCACATTGTATTTAAAATTGCCTCTCACTTACATTGTGTGTGCTAATGGTTCGGGGGTAGAGTTGCGCTGCTTTAGGAATAATCTTATTAAATTTGTAAAAATAGTTTCATGGTGACTAAACACTATCGAAGCAGAATGCTGTACATCCATACACGTTGGTTTACGCTCGTAGCAAATACTGAACAGTGGTCAAATTTAGCGATTGTTGAAAATTATAGCAGTCGTTTTTGAGAGATTAATTTGCCAGCTTTGGGAAACAACCCAGGTCACGGGCGATAAAATTTATCACCCAGCGTATGTTTTTAAACATAGTCTGTCGGGATGGGGAATATGGGTACGTCTGAATTACTTAAGCATATTTATGACATCAATCTGTCATATTTACTTTTAGCACAGCGTTTGATCAACGATGAAAAAGCCTCCGCGATGTTCCGTCTTGGTATTGATGAAGCCATGGCCGATGCGCTGGCGCAGCTGACTTTGCCGCAAATGGTGAAACTGGCCGAGACCAACCAGCTGGTTTGCCACTTCCGCTTTAACGAAAGCCAGACCATCGAACGCCTGACCAAAGAGTCGCGCGTCGACGATCTGCAACAAATCCATACCGGCATTTTGCTATCAAGCCATTTACTGCAAGAGCTATCGAGTAAAGACGCTAGCCCGACGAAGAAAAGAGCCTGATGATGGTTGAGAAAAGTATCGTTCAAGAAGCCAAGGACATTCAGCTCGCCATGGAGCTGATTTCGCTGGGAGCCCGATTGCAAATGCTGGAGAGCGAAACCCAGCTTAGCCGCGGGCGCTTGATTAAACTTTACAAGGAGTTACGCGGCAGCCCGCCGCCAAAAGGAATGTTACCGTTCTCAACCGACTGGTTTATGACCTGGGAACAAAATATTCACTCGTCGATGTTTTACAACGCCTACCTGTTTCTGATGAAAAGCGGGCAGTGCAGCGGAGTGGAGGCGGTGATCAAAGCCTATCGCCTCTACCTGGAGCAGTGTCCTCAGCAGGCCGGCGAGGCGCCGTTGCTGGCGCTGACCCGTGCCTGGACGCTGGTGCGTTTCGTCGACAGCGGCATGCTGCAGCTCTCTGCCTGCAGCTGCTGCGGCGGCGCATTTATCACCCACGCGCACCAGCCGCTGAACGGTTTCATCTGCAGTTTATGCCAACCCCCATCCCGCGCCGTAAAAAGACGTAAACTTTCGCCGCAACTGGCCGATATTATTCCTCAACTGCTGGACGAGCAGGTCAAACGCGCCATTTGAGCCGCCACATTGCCGGCTCTCGGCAATGAATACCGACGTGTGATACGCAGGGGCGGCATGCCGCCCCCAGACACGCAGCCTGGTCTGTCGCGCCAGGGCGCGTTTGCCCCACCTTCCATCCACTTTGTTAATTTAAGGAATGCGTGTGCTAGTTATTTTGGGTTATCTGGTGGTATTGGGTGCGGTGTTTGGCGGCTACCTGATCGTGGGCGGCCATCTCGGTGCGTTGTATCAGCCGGCGGAGTTTCTGATTATCGGCGGGGCGGGGGTCGGCGCTTTCATCGTCGGCAACAACGGCAAGGCAATCAAAGCCACGCTGCGCGCGCTGCCGCGGCTGATGCGCCGTTCCAAATACAACAAAGATCTGTACATGGATCTGATGGCGCTGCTGTTCCGCCTGCTGGCCAAATCGCGCCAGCAGGGCATGCTGTCGCTCGAGTTCGATATCGATAATCCGCAAGAAAGTGAAATTTTTTCTAATTATCCGCGCATCCTTGCCGATAACACCCTGGTGGAGTTCATTACCGACTATTTACGGCTGATGGTGAGCGGCAATATGAATGCGTTCGAGATCGAAGCGCTGATGGACGAAGAGATCGAAACCTACGAGCAGGAAAGCGAAGTGCCCGCCGGCAGCCTGGCGATGGTGGGCGACTCCTTGCCGGCGTTCGGTATCGTCGCGGCGGTGATGGGGGTGGTGCACGCCCTGGCTTCGGCCGATCGGCCGGCCGCGGAACTGGGCGCGCTGATCGCCAACGCCATGGTCGGTACTTTCCTCGGCATTTTGCTGGCCTACGGCTTCATCTCGCCGCTGGCCACGTTGCTGCGCCAGAAGAGCGCCGAAAACGTCAAGATGATGCAGTGCATCAAGGTCACGCTGCTGTCGAGCCTGAACGGTTACGCGCCGCAGATCGCCGTCGAGTTTGGCCGCAAAACGCTGTATACCACCGAACGTCCTTCTTTCGTTGAGCTGGAAGAACACGTGCGCCGCGTGAAAGCGCCAGCGCAGCAGGTGACGGAAGAAGAAGAAGCATGAAACAGAATCATCCGGTCGTTCTGGTCAGAAAGCGCAAGTCGCATCATGCCGCCCATCACGGCGGCTCCTGGAAGATCGCCTATGCCGACTTTATGACGGCGATGATGGCGTTCTTCCTGGTGATGTGGCTGCTGGCGATCGCCAGCCCGCAGGAGCTGACGCAAATCGCCGAATATTTCCGCACGCCGCTCAAGGTGGCCCTGACCAGCGGTGACAAGAGCAGCTCCGAAAGCAGCCCGATCCCGGGCGGCGGCGACGATCCTACGCAGCAGCACGGCCTGGTGAGAAAGCAGGTCGATTCGCCGGACAAGCGCGCCGAAGAGCTGCGCCTGAACAAGCTGCGCGAAAAGCTGGATGAGTTGATTGAGTCCGATCCGCGCCTGAAGGCGCTGCGCCCGCATCTGCTGATCAACATGATGGACGAAGGGCTGCGCATCCAGATTATCGATAGCCAAAACCGGCCGATGTTCAAAACCGGCAGCGCGCAGGTCGAGAGCTACATGCGCGATATTCTGCGGGCGATAGCGCCGATCCTCAACGATTTGCCCAACAAGATCAGCCTGTCCGGCCACACCGATGATATCCCTTACGCCAGCGGCGAGCGCGGCTACAGCAACTGGGAACTGTCGGCCGATCGCGCCAACGCCTCCCGGCGCGAGCTGATCGCCGGCGGCCTGGCGGAAGGCAAGGTGCTGCGGGTGGTGGGCATGGCGGCCACCATGAGCCTGAAACAGCACGGCGCCGATGACGCGATTAACCGTCGCATCACCGTGCTGGTGCTGAATAAGCAAACGCAAGAAGGCATCGAACATGAAAATGCCGAAAGCAACGCGATGGATATCGCCCAGCCGGACAGCCTGAAACAGCTGGCGCCGTCGGCGACTGCGCCGGCCAGCCAAACGCCGGAACCCTCGGCGGCAGCCCCGGAGCCGGCGGCGTCAACGCCAGCGCCGAGCGTCACAGCGCAGGCATCCCCGGCGATAGCCCCGGCCGATCAGGCGCCGGAACAACCGGCGGCCGCACCCGCACCGACTAACCGCGACTCACAGCCAGAGGTGACCCCGTGAGCATGGACATTAGCGATTTTTATCAGACCTTCTTTGATGAGGCGGACGAGTTGCTGGCCGACATGGAGCAACATCTGCTGGAGCTGGATCCGCTGGCCCCCGATATCGAGCCGTTGAACGCCATCTTCCGCGCGGCGCACTCGATCAAGGGCGGCGCGGCGACCTTTGGCTTTTCGGTGCTGCAGGAAACCACCCACCTGCTGGAGAACCTGCTGGACGGTGCAAGACGCCAGGAAATGAGCCTGAGCACCGAGATTATCAACCTGTTTCTGGAAACCAAAGACATTATGCAGGAGCAACTGGACGCCTATAAAACCTCGCAACAGCCTGACGCCGAAAGCTTTGAATACATTTGCCAGGCGCTGCGCCAGCTGGCGTTGGAAGCGCAACAGCAGCAGGCGGCGCCCGCGGCTCAACCGGCCGTTCAGCAGCCTGTCGTGAAGCCGGCGGCCGCGCCGGCGGCGATCGAAGGCGGCATGCGCATCAGCCTGAACGGGCTGAAAGCCAGTGAAATCCCCTTGATGTTGGAAGAGCTGGGCAACCTCGGTGAGGTTAAAGACCCTCATCAGACGGAACACAGTCTGGACGTGACGTTGCTCACCTCCGCTAGCGAAGACGACATCAGCGCCGTGCTGTGCTTCGTGCTGGAACCGGAACAAATCAGCTTCTCGACGCCGACGCCGAGCGAACCGGCCGTCGCAGAAGCTAGCTTACCGGCAGCGGTCGCCGTGTCGGAACCTGCGCCAGCGCCGGTCGCCAGCGCCGCGCCGCCTGCCGCTAAACCGGCCGCCGCAGCGGCGGAAGCGCCGAAAGCGCGCGCCAAGGCGAGCGAGTCCACCAGCATTCGTGTGGCGGTGGAAAAGGTGGATCAGCTGATCAACCTGGTGGGCGAGCTGGTGATCACCCAGTCGATGCTGGCGCAGCGCTCCGGCACGCTCGATCCGGTCAACCACGGCGATCTGCTGAACAGCATGAGCCAGCTGGAGCGTAACGCGCGCGATCTGCAGGAGTCGGTGATGTCGATCCGCATGATGCCGATGGAATACGTCTTCAGCCGCTACCCGCGCCTGGTGCGCGATCTGGCCGGCAAGCTGAACAAGCAGGTGGAGCTGACGCTGCAGGGCAGCTCGACCGAACTGGACAAGAGCCTGATCGAACGCATCATCGATCCGTTGACGCACCTGGTGCGCAACAGCCTCGATCACGGTATCGAAGAGCCGGCCACCCGCATCGCCGCCGGCAAATCGGCGGTGGGCAATCTGGTGCTGTCGGCCGAACATCAGGGCGGCAACATCTGTATTGAGGTTATCGACGACGGCGCCGGCCTGAACCGCGAAAAAATTCTCGCCAAGGCCGCGTCGCAAGGGCTGGCGGTGAGCGAAAGCATGAGCGACGAAGAAGTCGGCATGCTGATCTTCGCGCCGGGCTTCTCCACCGCCGAGCAGGTGACCGACGTTTCCGGCCGCGGCGTCGGCATGGACGTGGTGAAACGGAATATTCAGGAGATGGGCGGCCACGTCGAGATCCGTTCGCAGGCCGGCAAAGGCACCACCATCCGCATCCTGCTGCCGCTGACGCTGGCGATCCTCGACGGCATGTCGGTCAAGGTGAACGACGAAGTCTTTATCCTGCCGCTGAACGCGGTGATGGAGTCGCTGCAGCCGCAGGCGGAAGATCTGCATCCGCTGGCCGGGGGCGAACGCGTGCTGCAGGTGCGCGGCGAATACCTGCCGCTGGTGGAGCTGTATCGGGTATTCGAAGTGGACGGCGCCAAAACCGACGCCACGCAGGGCATCGTCGTTATCCTGCAAAGCGCCGGCCGCCGCTATGCGTTGCTGGTGGATCAACTGATCGGCCAGCACCAGGTGGTGGTGAAGAATCTGGAAAGCAACTACCGCAAAGTGCCGGGCATCTCCGCCGCGACCATTTTGGGCGACGGCAGCGTGGCCTTGATCGTCGATGTCTCGGCGTTGCAAACCTTGAACCGTGAAAAGCGTCTGACGGACGCCGCCGCATAATAATGAGTTTATTGATTTAAAAGGTGAATGATATGGCAGGATTGGCAGCCGTCAGCAAATTGGCTGGCGAAACGGTAGGGCAAGAGTTTCTGATTTTCACCCTGGGCAATGAGGAGTACGGCATCGATATCCTCAAGGTGCAGGAAATTCGCGGCTACGATCAGGTGACCCGCATCGCCAACACGCCGGCGTTCATCAAGGGTGTCACCAACCTGCGCGGCGTGATTGTCCCGATCATCGATCTGCGGGTGAAATTCTCGCAGCAAAGCGTGTCTTACGATGAAAACACCGTGGTGATCGTGCTGAACTTTGGTCAGCGCGTGGTGGGCATCGTGGTCGACGGCGTTTCCGACGTGCTGTCGCTGACCGCCGAGCAGATCCGCCCGGCGCCGGAGTTCGCGGTGACGCTGGCGACCGAATACCTCACCGGTCTCGGTTCGCTGGGCGAGCGCATGCTGATCCTGGTGGATATCGAAAAGCTGCTGAGCAGCGAAGAGATGTCGCTGGTCGACAGCGTGGCGAAAAGCGTCTGATTCATGACCCCAGGGGGCAGGGCGCTGCCCCCTTCATCCATCACTCTTCCTGACCTGTCGCGGCGCCGCAGACCGCGCCCGGAACCCCCACTAAAAATAGTTACTTTCCCGCATAAAGTTTTGCCGCACGGCGCCGATAACTCTCACATTCAACGTCATCAGAGCCTGTCTGCGCGGGCTTCAACAAGGGAAATCATGTTAAATCGTATGAAGGTGGTCACCAGCCTGTTGCTGGTGTTGGTGCTGTTTGGCGCCTTGCAGTTGATTTCGGGCGGACTCTTTTTCTCCTCGCTGAAAAGCGATAAGGAAAACTTTACCGTCCTGCAAACGATCCGCCAGCAGCAGTCTGAATTGAACGAAAGCTGGGTCAACCTGCTGCAGACTCGTAATACCCTGAACCGAGCGGGTATTCGTTACATGATGGATACCAACAAAATCGGCAGCGGTGCCACCGTCACCGATCTGTTGACTTCGGCGAAGAGCATGCTGACGGTCGCGGAACAGCATTACGCCGCCTATGAAAAAATTCCTCTCGATCCGCGTCAGGACGTGCAGTCCGCGGAAAAACTCAAGCAACAGTATGACATCTTGCACGGTGCTTTGACCGAACTGATTCAGCTGTTGGGCGAAGGCAAAATCAATGCCTTCTTCGATCAACCGACACAAAGCTATCAGGATGGCTTCGAGCAGATCTACAACACCTACCTGGCACAAAACGACAAGCTGTACCAAGGCGCGGTAGAAGACAGCAACAAGTCGTTCTCCTCGGCCATTTGGACGCTGGTGATCGTGTTGCTGGTCGTGTTGGCCGTGATCGTGCTCGTTTGGACCGGCATCCATCATATCCTGGTGCGCCCGCTGAACCGCATGATTGACCACATCAAACAGATCGCCGCCGGCGACCTGACTCAGCAGATCGTCGTCACCAGCCGCAACGAAATGGGCGTGCTGGCGGCCAGCCTGAAACACATGCAAAGCGAACTGATCGAAACCGTCAGCGGCGTGCGTCAGGGCGCGGACGCCATCTACAGCGGCGCGTCTGAAATCGCCGCGGGCAACAACGATCTCTCCTCCCGCACCGAGCAGCAGGCCGCTTCGCTGGAAGAGACCGCTGCCAGCATGGAACAGCTGACCGCGACGGTGAAACAGAACGCCGAAAACGCCCGTCAGGCTTCACAGCTGGCGCTGAGCGCCTCCGAAACCGCGCAGAAGGGCGGCAAGGTGGTGGCCAACGTGGTGCAGACCATGCACGACATCGCCGGCAGCTCGCAGAAAATCGCCGATATCACCGGCGTGATCGACGGCATCGCCTTCCAGACCAACATCCTGGCGTTGAACGCCGCGGTGGAAGCGGCGCGCGCCGGCGAGCAGGGCCGCGGCTTCGCGGTGGTGGCCGGTGAAGTGCGCAACCTGGCGCAGCGTAGCGCACAGGCGGCCAAAGAGATCAAAGGCCTGATCGAAGACTCGGTCAGCCGCGTCGATATGGGTTCCGTATTGGTCGAGAGCGCCGGCGAAACCATGGGCGACATCGTCAACGCCGTTACCCGCGTGACCGACATCATGGGCGAAATCGCCTCGGCTTCGGACGAACAGAGCCGCGGGATCGATCAGGTTGGCCAGGCGGTAGCGGAAATGGACCGCGTGACCCAGCAGAACGCCTCGTTGGTGGAAGAATCCGCCTCGGCGGCGGCGGCGCTGGAAGAACAGGCCAGCATGCTGACCCAATCGGTGGCGGTATTCCGCCTGAGGCCGGAAGGCCAGGAAGAGTTTAAAGCGCCTGTCACCAGCAAGGCGACGGTAACACCGGTAATCAATCATAAGAAAATGAACGCCAGCGATCTGCAGGATAACTGGGAAACGTTCTGACCGGTATCGGGCCTCTCTCGCAGCGGCCCTTTTCCCTACGTAGGCCGGTCGCCGGCCGGCTGCAAGGAGGTTCACAGTGTTTAACCGAATCCGTATCTCTACCAGCTTGTTCCTGTTGTTGATGACCTTCTGCGTTCTGCAACTGGCCAGCAGCGGCCTGTCGTATTCCGCGTTTCGTTCCGATAACCACAACCTCGACATCATCACCCTCGGCAGCCAGCAGCGCGATTCGCTCAGCCTGAGCTGGGTGTCGCTGTTGCAGGCGCGCAATACGCTGAACCGCGCCGGCACCCGTGCGGCGCTGAAACTGCCGCAGGAGCAGGTGAACGAATTGATGAGCAGCGCCCGCAGTTCGCTGCAGAAGGCCGATCTCTATTTCAATCAGTTCATGGCGGTTGAGCGCAGCAGTGAGCAACAGAGTCAGCAGACGGCAACCACCAAGGCCAGCTACGAGCGGCTGCGCGGCGCGCTGCGTGAGCTGATCGGCTTTCTGGAGAAAGGGGAGCTGCAGGCGTTTATGGACCAGCCGACGCAGAAAACCCAGGACTTGTTCGAAGCCGACTTCGTGCAGTACCTGCAGTTGGTCAACGGCGACATCAGCGAAGCCAGAGACGCCAACCAGTTCTCCTTCACGCTGGCGGGCCTGATGCTGGCGGGGGCGGTCTTGATGCTGATCGTGGTGACCGGCAGCGCCATGTGGTGGTTACGCACCATGCTGGTACAGCCGCTGAACCAGATCCGCAGCCACTTTGAACGCATCGCCGCCGGCGATTTGGCGACGCCGATTCAGGTGTATGGCCGCAATGAAATCAGCATGCTGTTCGCCAGCCTGCAACGCACGCAGCAGTCGCTGATCGGCACCGTCGGCGCGGTGCGCGACGGGGCGGAGTCGATTCTGATCGGCCTGCAGGAGATCGCCGAAGGCAACAACGATCTCTCTTCCCGCACCGAGCAGCAGGCCGCGTCGCTGGAAGAAACCGCCGCCAGCATGGAACAGCTGACCGCCACGGTGAAACAGAACGCCGACAATGCGCGGCAGGCTTCTCAGCTGGCGCGCGACGCCTCGGCCACCGCGGCCAAGGGCGGCGAACTGGCCGGCGACGTGGTGACCACCATGCACGATATCGCCAACAGTTCGCAGAAAATCGGCGCCATCACCAGCGTGATTGACGGCATCGCCTTCCAGACCAACATTCTGGCGCTCAATGCGGCGGTGGAAGCGGCGCGCGCCGGTGAACAGGGGCGCGGTTTCGCCGTGGTCGCCGGCGAAGTGCGCAACCTGGCGAGCCGCAGCGCGCAGGCGGCGAAAGAGATCAAGGTGCTGATCGACGAATCGGTCAGCCGCGTCAAACACGGCTCGGTGCTGGTGGAAAACTCCGGCGCCACCATGCAGGACATCGTGCGTTCGGTGACCCGCGTGACCGACATCATGGGCGAGATCGCGTCGGCTTCGGATGAACAGAGCCGCGGCATCGAGCAGGTGACGCAGGCGGTGACTCAGATGGATCAGGTCACCCAGCAGAACGCCGCGCTGGTGGAAGAGTCCGCTTCTGCCGCCACCGCGCTGGAAGAGCAGGCCATTACCCTGGCTGATGCGGTCGCAGTATTCCGTCTGGCGGACGATAACTTCGTCGCGCCAGGTAACAGCAACAACGCAGTTTCACCCGTGGTAAAGGAAGCCCAAGATTGTTAAACCGCATAAGCAGCACGTGTTTCCCCGGTGAGGTGGCATGAAACAGGCGCCGTCAACTTCTAACCGGGATACTGCGTCGATGTTGACGCAAATGGTGCAGCGCCTGCCGCTGTCGGACGTGCATTTTCGCCGTATCAGCCAGTTGATTTATCAACGCGCCGGCATCGTGCTGGCGGAGCATAAGCGCGAGATGGTTTACAACCGTCTGGTGCGCCGGCTGCGGCTGTTGGGATTGCACGATTTCGGCGACTACCTGGCGCTGCTGGAAAGCGATCCGAACAGCGCGGAGTGGCAGGCGTTTATCAACGCGCTGACCACCAACCTGACGGCCTTTTTCCGCGAGGCGCACCACTTCCCGATCCTGGCGGAACACGCGCGCTCGCGGCCGAACGGCTACAGCGTCTGGAGCACCGCGGCCTCGACTGGCGAAGAGCCGTATTCGATCGCCATCACGTTGAGCGATGCATTGGGCCAGCGGGCCGGCAGTTGCCAGGTCTGGGCCAGCGACATCGATACGCAGGTGCTGGAAAAAGCGGAAGCGGGCGTTTACCGCCAGGAAGATCTGCGCACCCTGACGCCGACCCAAATGCAGCGCTATTTCCTGCGCGGCACCGGGCCGCATCAGGGGCTGGTGCGCGTGCGGCCGGAGCTGGCGGCGCGGGTGAACTTTCAGCCGCTGAACCTGCTGGCGCCGGAGTGGGCGCTGCCGGGGCAATTCGACGCCATTTTTTGCCGCAACGTCATGATCTATTTCGATAAGGCGACGCAGGAGCGCATCCTGCGCCGCTTCGTTCCCTTGCTTAAGCCGGGGGGGCTGATGTTCGCCGGCCACTCCGAGAATTTCAGCCAGATCAGCCGGGATTTCTACTTGCGTGGGCAGACCGTGTATGGGCTGACCAAGGAGAGGTAATGAGTAAAATCAGAGTGTTATGCGTAGACGATTCGGCACTGATGCGTCAGCTGATGACGGAAATCGTGAACGGCCACGCCGACATGGAAATGGTGGCGACCGCGCCGGATCCGCTGGTGGCGCGCGATCTGATCAAAAAATTTAATCCCCAGGTGCTGACGCTGGACGTCGAGATGCCGCGCATGGACGGGCTGGATTTCCTCGAGAAGCTGATGCGCCTGCGGCCGATGCCGGTGGTGATGGTCTCTTCGCTGACCGGCAAAGGCTCGGAAATCACGCTGCGCGCGCTGGAGCTGGGCGCGGTGGACTTCGTGACCAAACCGCAGCTCGGCATTCGCGAAGGCATGTTGGCCTACAGCGAGCTGATTGCCGAGAAGATCCGCACCGCCGCCAGGGCGCGCCTGCCGCAGCGTTCCAACAGCCCGGCGCCGGCGATCCTCAGCCACGCGCCGCTGCTGAGCAGTGAAAAACTGATCGCCATCGGCGCTTCCACCGGCGGCACCGAAGCGATCCGCCAGGTGCTGCAGCCGCTGCCTGCCACCAGTCCGGCGCTGCTGATCACCCAGCACATGCCGCCCGGTTTCACCCGTTCGTTCGCCGAGCGGCTGAACAAGCTGTGCCAGATCACGGTGAAAGAAGCGGAAGACGGCGAGCGCGTGCTGCCGGGCCATGCCTACATCGCGCCGGGGGACCGCCACCTGGAGCTGGCGCGCAGCGGCGCCAACTATCAGGTGAAGCTGCATGACGGCCCGGCGGTCAACCGCCATCGTCCGTCGGTCGACGTGCTGTTCCGCTCGGTGGCGCAATATGCCGGCCGCAATGCGGTGGGCGTTATCCTCACCGGCATGGGCAACGACGGGGCGGCGGGGATGCTGGAGATGCACCGCGCCGGGGCCTATACCCTGGCGCAAAACGAGGCGAGCTGCGTGGTGTTCGGCATGCCGCGCGAGGCGATCGCCGGCGGCGGCGTCAGCGAAGTGGTCGAGCTGGACAGGATGAGCCAGCGCATGTTGGCGCAGATCGCCGGCGGCCAGGCATTGCGCATTTGATTTTAGTCCGCAGGGTCTACCCGGCGGCGATATGACCCAGGTTTGCCGCGCGGCGGTCTGCGGTTTTGCATCATTAAACGGTTAACTATTTCAGGAGTAACAATGGCAGACAAGAACCTCAGATTTCTGGTTGTGGACGATTTTTCCACCATGCGTCGCATCGTCAGAAATCTGCTCAAAGAGCTGGGCTTCAACAACGTCGAAGAAGCTGAAGACGGCGCGGATGCGCTGAACAAGCTGCGCGCCGGCGGTTTCGACTTCGTGGTGTCCGACTGGAACATGCCGAACATGGACGGGCTGGAGCTGCTGCAAACCATCCGCGCCGATAGCGCGCTGGCCGCGATGCCGGTATTGATGGTGACGGCGGAAGCCAAGAAAGAAAATATCATCGCGGCGGCGCAGGCCGGCGCCAGCGGTTATGTAGTGAAACCATTTACGGCGGCGACGCTGGAAGAAAAGCTCAACAAGATTTTTGAAAAATTGGGCATGTAAGGAGAGGGCGATGAGAGACATTCCAATGCCTGCCAGCGATGCAGCGACCGCGGGAGAGATCATCTCCCGCATCGGCCAACTGACCCGAATGCTGCGCGACAGCATGCGCGAACTGGGGCTCGATCAGGCGATCGCCCAGGCGGCAGAGGCGATCCCGGATGCGCGCGACCGTCTTGACTATGTCGTAACCATGACGGCGCAGGCGGCGGAACGGGCGTTGAACTGCGTGGAGGCGGCGCAACCGCGCCAGGCGGAGCTGGAATCCGGCGCCAACGCGTTGAAGGGGCGCTGGGACGAGTGGTTCGCCAATCCTATCGAACTGGACGACGCGCGTTCTCTGGTCAACGACACGCGCCAGTATCTGGATCAGGTGCCGGGCCATACGGCCTTCACCAACGCCCAGCTGCTGGAGATCATGATGGCGCAGGACTTCCAGGATCTGACCGGTCAGGTGATCAAGCGCATGATGGACGTGGTGCAGGAGATCGAAAAGCAGCTGCTGATGGTGCTGATGGAAAACATGCCGGAGCAGCCGGTGAAGGAAAAACGGCCGAACGACAGCCTGCTGAACGGCCCGCAGCTCGATCAGAACGGCGTCGGCGTGATCGCCAACCAGGCGCAGGTCGACGATCTGCTCGACAGCCTCGGTTTCTGAGGCTTATCTGGGCGCGCAGCGGCGCGCCCCGAAAGTTGCGCTGTGCCCCGCAAAGATTGATGTATATAGCGTTGCTATATACATCATGGCGGTTATAATTTGTACTCCAGTTAAAGGAGGTTGCCATGACGTTAGGTTCTGTCTTTACCAATAATCGGACACAGGCTGTACGCTTGCCTGCAGAGGTGCGTTTCCCTGATACCGTTTCTAAAGTGACCGTCCGCGTAGTGGGCAAAGAGCGCATTCTTGCCCCCCTGGAGAATACCTGGGACAGTTTCTTCTGTGCGGAAAATGAGGTGAGCGATGATTTCCTCAATGAACGTGCCGGGCAGCACCAGCGCGAGCGGGAAGATTTTTGATGTTCAGTCATATGCTGGACACCAACATTGTTATCTATGTCATTAAGCGCCGGCCGCTGGAAGTGCTGGAGGCATTCAATCGCTATGCAGGTAAAATGGTCATTTCGTCAATCACCTATGGCGAATTGGTTCACGGGGTGGAGAAAAGCGCTCGCCCAGCGGTGAACGCCAGAGTGGTTGAGGATTTTGTCTCCCGATTGGACATTCTCGATTACAGCGCCAAAGCGGCATCGCACTACGGCAACATCCGGGCTGCGCTGGAACGCCAGGGAACGCCTATTGGCGTAAACGATCTACATATCGCCGGGCATGCGCGCAGCGAAGGATTGATCCTGGTGACCAATAATCGACGCGAATTTGAGCGCGTTGAGGGTTTGCGGCTGGAAAATTGGTTGTAATGTCTCCCCCTTGATTGTCTCATCCCCTAAATAACCCGCCTTTTCCCCCGTTGTTCCGTCAATGACATCGCCAATTTTTTGGCATGCTGACCGCCATTCTTTACCCTCCCGACACAGGAACGGCGTTTCGTGGCTGAAGACAGCGATCTGGAAAAAAGCGAGGCCCCCACGCCCCACAGGCTGGAGAAGGCGCGTGAAGACGGCCAGATCCCGCGTTCCCGCGAACTGACCTCGGTACTGATGCTGCTCTCGGGCCTGGCGATCATCCTGATGTCCGGCAGCAACATGGCGCAACAGCTGGCGGCGATGCTCACGCAGGGCTTGAACTTCGACCACGGCATGGTCAGCAACGATAAACAGATGCTGCGCCAGCTGGGTATGTTGCTGCGCCAGGCGGTGCTGGCGCTGTTGCCAATCATGGCGGGGCTGGTGCTGGTGGCGCTCGCCGCGCCGATGCTGTTGGGGGGCATCCTGTTCAGCGGCAAGTCGATCAAATTCGACTTGAAACGGCTGAACCCGTTGTCCGGGTTGAAGCGTATTTTTTCCAGCCAGGTGCTGGCCGAGCTGCTGAAAGGGATCCTGAAAGCGACGCTGGTCGGCTGGGTGACCGGCCTCTATCTGTGGCACAACTGGGCGGCGATGTTGCATCTGATGACCCAGCAGCCGCTCGACGCGTTGGGCAATGCGCTGCAGATGATTCTGTTCTGCGGTTTTCTGGTGGTGCTGGGATTGACGCCGATGGTGGCGTTCGACGTGTTCTACCAGCTGTGGAGCCACTTCAAAAAGCTGAAGATGACCAAGCAGGATATTCGCGACGAATTCAAGGATCAGGAGGGGGATCCGCACGTCAAGGGGCGCATTCGTCAGCAGCAGCGGGCGATCGCCCGGCGCCGCATGATGGCCGATGTGCCCAAGGCGGACGTGATCGTCACCAACCCGACGCACTACGCCGTCGCGTTGCAGTACAACGATAAAAAAATGAGTGCGCCGAAAGTGCTGGCCAAGGGCGCCGGTGAAATCGCCTTGCGCATCCGCGAGCTCGGCGCGGAACACCGCATCCCGATGCTGGAAGCGCCGCCGCTGGCGCGTGCGCTGTATCGACACAGCGAGATTGGGCAACATATTCCGGCCACCCTGTATGCCGCGGTCGCCGAAGTGCTGGCCTGGGTGTACCAGCTACGCCGCTGGCGGCGCGAGGGCGGCCTGATCCCGAAAAAACCTGAACGTTTACCGGTGCCGGAAGCACTGGATTTTGCAAAAGAGAGTGACTCTGATGGCTAATTTGGCCTCCCTGCTTCGTTTGCCGGGCAATTTTAAAGATACGCAGTGGCAGGTGTTGGCCGGCCCGGTGTTGATCCTGCTGATCCTGTCGATGATGGTGCTGCCGTTGCCGGCGTTTATCCTCGACCTGCTGTTTACCTTCAACATCGCGCTGTCGATCATGGTGCTGCTGGTGGCGATGTTCACCCAGCGCACGCTCGAATTCGCCGCCTTCCCGACCATTCTGCTGTTCTCAACGTTGCTGCGTTTGTCGCTCAACGTCGCGTCGACGCGCATCATCTTGCTGGAAGGGCACACCGGTTCCGCCGCCGCCGGCCGCGTGGTGGAGGCCTTCGGCCATTTCCTGGTGGGCGGCAACTTCGCCATCGGTATCGTGGTGTTCATCATCCTGGTGTTGATCAACTTCATGGTGATCACCAAGGGGGCGGGGCGTATCGCCGAAGTGGGCGCGCGCTTCGTGCTGGACGGCATGCCGGGTAAGCAGATGGCGATCGACGCAGACCTGAACGCCGGGTTGATCGGCGAGGACGAAGCGAAGAAACGCCGCGCCGAAGTCACCCAGGAGGCCGATTTCTACGGCTCGATGGACGGCGCCAGTAAATTCGTGCGCGGCGACGCCATCGCCGGCCTGATGATCATGGTGCTGAACGTGGTCGGCGGCCTGTTGGTCGGCGTGGTGCAACACGGTATGGAGCTGGGGGCGGCGGCGGAAAGTTATACGCTGCTGACCATCGGCGACGGCCTGGTGGCGCAGATCCCGGCGCTGGTGATCTCCACCGCCGCCGGCGTTATCGTCACCCGCGTCGCGACCGATCAGGACGTCGGCGAGCAGATGGTGGGCCAGCTGTTCAACAATCCGCGCGTGATGCTGTTGAGCGCCGGGGTGCTCGGGCTGTTGGGCCTGGTGCCGGGCATGCCGAACCTGGTGTTCCTGCTGTTTACCGCCGCTTTGCTGGGCCTGGCCTGGTGGCTGCGCGGCCGTGAACAACAGGCGCCGAGAGCGGTTGAAGAGCCAGTGATGCCGGACAACCCGCAGGCCGCCGAGGCCAGCTGGGCCGACGTGCAGTTGGAAGATCCGCTGGGGATGGAGGTGGGCTATCGGTTGATTCCGATGGTCGATTTTCAACAGAACGGCGAGCTGCTGGGCCGTATTCGCGGTATCCGCAAGAAATTCGCGCAGGACATGGGCTATCTGCCGCCGGTGGTACACATTCGCGACAACCTGGAACTGCCGCCAGCCAGCTACCGCATCCTGATGAAAGGCGTCGAAATCGGCAGCGGTGAAGCGCAGCCGGGCCGCTGGCTGGCGATCAACCCCGGCAATGCCGTGGGCGAGCTGGCGGGAGACAAAACCGTCGATCCGGCCTTTGGGCTCGAGGCGGTGTGGATCGACAGTGCCTTGCGCGAGCAGGCGCAGATCCAGGGCTTTACCGTGGTGGAAGCCAGCACCGTGGTGGCGACACACCTCAACCACCTGATCGGCCAGTTCGCCAGCGAGCTGTTTGGCCGCCAGGAAACCCAACAGTTGCTGGATCGCGTGTCGCAGGAAATGCCGAAGCTGACCGAAGACTTCGTGCCGGGCGTGGTATCACTGACCACGCTGCACAAGGTGCTGCAAAACCTGCTGGCCGAGCGCGTCTCCATCCGCGATATGCGCACCATTGTCGAAACGTTGGCGGAGCACGCTCCGGCGCAGAGCGATCCTTATGAACTGACCACCGTGGTGCGAGTGGCGCTGGGCCGGGCGATCACGCAGCAGTGGTTCCCGGGCAACGGCGAGATTCAGGTCATCGGTCTGGATACCCAACTGGAGCGTCTGTTGTTGCAGGCGTTGCAGGGCGGCGGCGGTCTGGAGCCGGGGCTGGCCGATCGCCTGCTGGAGCAGGCGCGCCAGGCGCTGCAGCGGCAAGAGATGCTCAGCGCGCCGCCGGTGCTGTTGGTTAACCATGCGCTGCGGCCTTTACTGGCGCGCTTCCTGCGTCGCAGCCTGCCGCAGCTCGTGGTGCTGTCCAACCTCGAGATCAACGACGATCGCCAGATTCGCATGACCTCGACCATCGGAGCCGCTTGATGAAACGCTGTCTGTTCGTGCTGTGTTTGCTGGCCCCGTTGACTGCCGGCGCGGTGTCCGGCTCTTGGGTGGCCGAAGGGGCGGGCGTGACGTTGGAACAGGGCGGCATGCGCGATGAGTCCGCCGCTTTGCGGCCGCCGAACGCGCTGCCGGACGCCAATGCGCGCATCACCCGCGTCAGCTGGCGCTACCGTTTGCTGGGGCCGGAGCCGGCCGGGCTGCAGGCCCAGCTCTGCACGGTAAACCGCTGCATTCCGCTCGGCGGCGGCAGCGGCAGCAGCAACGGTCTGCAGGGCGAACCGGCCAATGCGGAATTGCGCTTTGTCTATTACGTGCAGTCACAAGGCGGGCTGAACCCGCCGCTGCGGGTGATTGGCAATCAGGTGATCGTCAATTACGAATAGATCGCCGCCCGGTTCGGTGGGGTAGTTTGGCGCCGGCCGGCGTTATGCTTAAGCGATAAAATGAGCCTGGAAATTCAAGACTCACGGCCGCCTTTGTCGCGCGGCACAATCTGGAGCCTGTTTGTGTGACAACAGTCATAATCCTATTTTTATACGTTGTTTCTCTCTTTGTTTTATTGTAATTTTCGCTTAATCTTCAAATTTATGAAGATTAAACGTGCGTGAAGGGCGTTAATTTACCCGTCCCTCAGTTAATTATGCGCAATGTATTAACTATATAAATAATCCTCGCCGTACTCTCATAAAATTAAACTTATATGGAGTATCTATGAAAATTTTAAAATCATACATGCCATTATTACTTTTATGCGTGGCTTTCACCGCTTCGTCAAATAATCACTGCGATCCTTCCCGGACTGAACTGCCCGCAAGTTGCCTCACGGAACAATTCACCATGTCGGTATTGTGGTATCAGAATGCGGCAGAGGCACGGGCGGCTTTTTATCAAGGGTATCAGTTGGGCAAGCTCCGACTTGAGCAGGAATTAAAGAATAAATCGGAGAAGCCGCGTGCCGTCGTGCTGGATCTTGATGAGACCGTGCTGGATGACAGCCCGCACCAGGCCTGGTTGATAAAGAACCAGTCGTTTTTGCTTGACGGTTGGGATGAATGGGTCGACATGGCAGCGGCGGAAGCCGTGCCCGGCGCTATCGATTTCCTGAGGTTTGCCGATGAAAACGGCGTTACCATTTTCTACCTGAGTGACAGAAAGCAGTCGCAGATTGACGTGACGCTAAAAAATTTACGCCGTATTAATTTGCCTCAGGCGAAAAAAGAAAATCTGTTGTTAAAAACACCGGAGATGCAGGGTAAACAGAGTCGTCGCGACGCGTTGGAAAGCCAGTATGACGTCGTGCTGTATTTTGGCGACAATCTGGCTGACTTTATTGATTCAAAAGGTAAAAGCCAGGCTGAAAGGAATAAAATGATGGAGGATGTGCAGCAAGAATTTGGCCAGCGTTTTATTATCTTCCCGAATCCGATGTATGGCGATTGGTATGGCGGTATTATCGATGGGCAGTTTAAAGCGAAAAACAATGAGCTTTATAAGCTGCGAGCGTCTAAATTGACGCCGTTTAAGTAACAAAAACAGGTAAGGTAAATGTAAGCTACGGGCATTTATGGTATGAATATAAATACCCTGAAGCGTTTTATTCAATAGGCCGATTCGCTGGCTCTCGATATGAAGCAATTAATAGAATCGATAATATACATCGGATAGTTCCTTGTTGTATCGAGGGCTGTTGAATGTGTTCTGATTTCAACATCGATTGTCTGTCCGACGGCTGCCGACCTCATCCGATGAGCGAAGTGGCGGGAGGGGCGCCTCAGGCCAGGATCGCCAGGCCGTTGCGTTCCACCAGCGTCAACAGCTTCATCGCGGCGGAGTTCGGTTGCGCTTCGCCGCGCTCCCATTTCTGCACCGCCTTTTTGCTGACGTTGAGATACAGTGCAAACACCGGCTGACTGACGTTTTCGCGTTCGCGCAATGCGCGGATCTCGGCCGGCCCGAACTGTTTTACCGGCCGCAGGCACAGCATGTCGAAGGTGCGCATGGTCACGTCGTCGACGAAACCGGCGCGGTGCAGGCCCTGAACTTCCTGGTGGATCGATTTCAGCATCTTGCTCATAGTTGTAACCTTATTAATTCCCCGCAGTTGACCAGCTGATACAGTCTGAATGGTGAATAATCCAGATACAGCGCCGCCAAATGCCGCCAGGAAATTAACTCATCCTGATTGATGTTGTCTCTTTCGTTTTTGGCAAAGCCATACATGAAAAAGATCCTGCCTTCATCTGCCGTTGCGATTAAGACCCGATACCCGCGCCGTTTTCCACTCCCCATCCGGGCGATGCGTTTTTTGTAAACGCAACCACCGAGATTGGCGTCGTACAACTGATTTTGCATCTCTCGCGCCGCTTTCACTATCGTGGCGTCACTGATGCGTTCGTCGCCGGCAAATGTCTGGAAGGCTTTTGTGAGATAAATGTCGGTCATTCACTCTCCGTGTGAAAATATACCCTTGATGGGTACAGATCAAGATGTTTAACGACCGAGCTAAGATGACGAAATAGGGAGTGATGGGGAACAGGAAAATATCCGTTCTGCGCAGCCTGGCGCATAGCGTTAAGGGAATTCAGAAAGCGGTAAGAAGAAAATGCGAGAGGCTGCGCATAACCGGGGAAACCCGCGCCCGGCGGTGCGTTCACCGGGCGAAATGAGTCAGGTCAGACGCCGATTTTTCTGCCGAGCAGGCTGCCGGCGTGCGACTGGCCGTCCGGGCCATACAGCGATTTATTGTTCTTGCTCAGGATCGCCAGCGCCTGAGCGTTATGGTCGATCTGCTGATTGAGCAGCAGGCCATTGTGCTGATTCTTTTCGCGCAGCGTTTGGCTCAGCAGTTGAACGCGTTGCCAGCGATCGGCCAGGGGCGCATGGCTGGCGTAGGGCGCGCGTTGCCCGCAGGCTTTTTCCTGCCCCAGGCGCTGTTGCTCGAGGTAGGCGACCGTCGCCAGCAGCTGGCTTTTGGCATCGGTGACGCGCTGCAGCGCCACGCCGGGCAACTGGCCGGAACACAGCAAGTCGTGCTCTTCTTCCAGCACGCCATTGAGCGCCTGCAGCGTTTCCAACAGTTTATCCAGCAGTTGTGCCAGGTTTTCCATAGTGATGACTTATCCTTTACCGCTACTCGCCGCCGCGCCGTCAGTCGCGCCCGGCGATCCATTGAATGTCGCTCTGCGCGTCTTGCAGCAGCGCGTCGGCGATTTTGCCGGCGTCCATCTTCAGTTCGCCGCTGCGGATCGCCTGCTTGATGGCCTCGACCCGGCCCATATCGATATCCTGGGTGCCCGGCTGCATCAGGCGCGCCTGCGCCTCGCTCAGCTTGACCTGCGTGCCGCTGACGGCCGTTTCGGCCACGGCGGCCTTACGCGGTTGGAGCGGGTTGTCGGCCGGGGTTTCACGCGGTTGCACAGTGGAAACCGGCTGTAACCGCTGGGTGCGATCGATACTCATGGTCCATCTCCGTTTACGCCGTGACCGCTCTCGGGCGACGACGCTGCAATGAAAGTGTTGCGGCCCTGCTGGCCGATAAAATGCTGCTTGATTTGTCTTATCGGCAAGGTTTGCGGAACCTTTACTTTTTTATAACGTAATGCGGATCGCGCCGTCGTCCCCGACCACGCCGCTGACGATCTGCCCGGACGCCATGCGCACCCGCACGCTGTCTTCGGCGGCGGCGTTGTTCATCGCCTTACCCGAACCGCTGATGTTGAATCCTTCGCCCTGCGCGTTGACCTGTACCGATTGCCCGGCCTTGATAATCCAGGCCCGGCGCAGCATGGCGAGGGTCAGCGGTTGGCCGGGGCTGATGTTGCGCAGGCTGACGGCGCCCAACGCTTTGCCCGCTTCGGTCAGCGCGCGCGGCGGCAGGGTATCGAGCCGGCCTTCTTTCAACGTCAGATCCGCCGCGGTCAACCGGCTGCCGGCGCTGATGCCGCGCGCCGAAACCAGATAGCGGCCGAACACCTGCACCTGCGTTTGGATAAAACGCCGCTCCTGGCCACAGCGCGCCGAAATGCTGACGTTGCCGCCGATCCGCGCGTTGGGCGGCAGCGACAGCTGCGGCAGTTCGCAGGCGGGCCATTGGGCCGGCGGCGTGCGCACCCGCACTTTCACCTGCACCGGTTCGCCGCTGAACTTGCCTTGGATGAAGCTTTCGATTTGCGTCGCCAGATCGTCGGCGCGCGCGTTCAGACTGCACAGCAGGCCGATAAGCAGCAGCATTTTACCTTTCATCGTCATCTTCTCAAGCCTCATCGGGATACGCGTAAGTGTACCCGCAGCGCGCGCAGGCTAAGCAGATAAATAGCGCCCCATTTTGCGTTTATTCCCGCGATAGGGTGGCGCAGCGGGCGTTTATGCTGTCGACTCCAAATTCTAACCTCGCGGAGGGAGCATGCTCGACAAACTGGACGCGGCTCTGCGCTTTGGCCAAGAGGCGCTGAACTTGCGCGCCCAGCGGCAGGAAATTCTGGCCGCCAACATCGCCAACGCAGACACACCGGGTTATCAGGCGCGGGATATCGATTTCGCCAGCCAATTGAACAAAGTGCTGGAACAAGGGCGCGTCAACGGCAACGGCATGTCGCTGAACCTGACGGCGGCGCGCCACATCCCGGCGCAGACCCTGCAGCCGCCGCAGCTCGATCTGTTGTACCGGGTGCCGGACCAGCCATCGATGGACGGCAACACGGTGGACATGGATCGCGAACGCACCAACTTTGCCGATAACAGCCTGAAATATCAGACCGACCTGACGCTGCTCAACGGGCAGATCAAAGGGATGATGTCCGTGCTGCAACAAGGATAAGGCGCATGTCTTTACTGAACATTTTTGATATCTCCGGCTCGGCGCTATCGGCGCAATCCCAGCGCATGAACGTCAGCGCCAGCAACATGGCCAACGCCGACAGTGTGACCGGCCCGGACGGCGAGCCTTACCGCGCCAAGCAGGTGGTGTTCCAGGTCGCGGCGGCGCCCGGGCAGCCGACCGGCGGCGTGCGCGTCGCCCAGGTGGTGGACGATCCGGCGCCCGAACGTCTGGTGTATCAGCCGGGCAACCCGCTGGCGGACGCCAAGGGCTACGTGCGCATGCCGAACGTCGACGTGGTGGGGGAAATGGTCAATACCATCTCTGCTTCCCGCAGCTACCAGGCCAACGTCGAGGTGCTCAACACCACCAAGTCGATGATGATGAAAACCCTGACGCTGGGTCAGTAACCGGAGGTTCCCATGGCTATCGCCGCAACCACCAACGAGTCGTTGGACAACACCGTCATCGGTAACAACAGCAAAAATACCAACAGCCAGGATCTGCACAACAGCTTCCTGACGCTGCTGGTGGCGCAGTTGAAAAACCAGGATCCGACCAATCCGATGCAGAACAACGAACTGACTTCGCAGCTGGCGCAGATCAACACCGTTCAGGGCATCGAAAAGCTCAACACCACGCTGGGGTCGATCTCCGGCCAGATCAACAGCAATCAGTCGCTGCAGGCGACTGCGCTGATCGGTCACGGCGTAATGGTGCCGGGCAACAATATTCTGGTCGGCAGCAAGGACGGCAAGGTCAGCACCACGCCGTTCGGCGTGGAACTGGAGCGCGCCGCCGATCAGGTGACCGCCACCATCACCAACGCCAGCGGGCAGGTGGTGCGCACCATCGAAATCGGCGGCCTGACCGCCGGCGTACACGCCTTCACCTGGGACGGTTCGCTGGATGACGGCACCACCGCGCCTGACGGCGCCTACAAAGTGGCGGTTAACGCCAAAGGCAACGGCGAGCAGCTGGTGGCGCGCAGCCTGCACTTCGGGCTGGTCAACGGCGTGATCCGCGACGGCAACGGCGCCAAATTGGATCTCGGCCTGGCGGGCAACGCCACCCTGGAAGACGTGCGACAGATCTTATAACCCTAAGCATCAGGCTCAATCGGACGATAGCCTGACCACTATTCGGAGAATAACATGGCCTTTTCTCAGGCAGTCAGCGGCTTGAACGCGGCAGCAACCAATCTGGACGTGATCGGTAACAACATCGCCAACTCCGCGACCGCGGGCTTCAAATCCGGCAGCGTCTCCTTCGCCGACATGTTCGCCGGTTCGCAGGTCGGGCTGGGCGTCAAGGTGTCCGGCATCACCCAGAACTTCAAGGGCGGCACCACCACCGGCACCAGCCGTGCGCTGGATATCGCCATCAACGGCAACGGCTTCTTCCGCATGCAGGATAAAGACGGCGGTATCTTCTATACCCGCAACGGCCAGTTCAAGCTGGACGAGAACCGTAACCTGACCAACATGCAGGGCCTGCAGCTGACCGGTTATCCGGCGGCCGGTTCCCCGCCGACCATCCAGCAGGGCGCCAACCCGGTGCCGCTGAGCATTCCTGAAGGCATGATGAACGCCAAGGCGTCCACTTCCGGCGAGATGGTGACCAACCTGAAGTCCACCCATAAGGTGCCGGAGAACAAGACCTTCGATCCGACCAAACAGGACAGCTACAACTACGTCAACACCATCACCGCTTACGACTCGCTGGGCAACGCGCACAACATCAACGCCTACTTCGTCAAGACCGACGACAACAAGTGGCAGGTCTATACCCAGGATGGCAGCGCCGCGCCAGTGAACGCCGGCACCATGGAGTTCAGCACCAGCGGCAACCTGGTGAAAACCACCAGCACCAACGGCGCGCCGGGCGAGTTCAGCATGGTGATCCCGATGACTGCCAAAGACGGCGCACCGGCGCAAAACTTCACCCTGAGCTTCGCCGGCAGCATGCAGCAGAACGTGGGCAGCGACTCGGTGAGCAAAGTGGCGCAGGACGGCTATGCCGCCGGTGAATACACCAACTTCCAGATCAACAACGACGGCACCGTCGTGGGCATCTACTCCAACCAGCAGACCCAGGTGCTGGGCCAGATCGTCATGGCCAACTTCTCCAACCCGGAAGGGCTGGCGTCGCAGGGCGATAACGTTTGGCAGGAAACCGGCGCGTCCGGTCAGCCGCGCGTCGGTCTGTCGGGCGGTGGCGGCTTCGGTAAGCTGACCAGCGGCGCGCTGGAATCTTCCAACGTCGATCTGAGCCAGGAACTGGTGAACATGATCGTCGCGCAGCGTAACTACCAGTCCAACGCCCAGACCATCAAGACGCAGGACTCCATCCTGCAGACGCTGGTTAGCCTGCGCTAATAGGGCCGAGTTATGGATCACGCGATTTATACCGCGATGGGCGCGGCGCGCCAAACGCTGGAGCAGCAGTCCATCACCGCCAACAACCTGGCCAACGCGTCGACGCCGGGCTTTCGCGCCCAGCTCGCCGCATTGCGCGCGGTGCCGGTCGACGGGCCGAGCCTGGCGACGCGCACCTTGGTGACCGCGTCGACGCCGGGCGCCGACATGAGCCAGGGGGCGCTGAACTACACCGCGCGTCCGCTGGATGTGGCGCTGCAGCAGGACGGTTTCCTGGCGGTGAGCCTGCCGGGCGGCGGTGAAGCCTATACCCGCAACGGCAACATTCAGATCTCCTCCACCGGGCAGTTGACGGTGCAGGGGCTGCCGGTGATGGGCGACGGCGGCCCGATCGAGGTGCCGCCGTCGGCGGAGATCACCATCGCGGCCGACGGCACCATTTCGGCGCTGAACGCCGGCGATCCGCCGAACACCATCGCGCAGATCGGCCGCCTGAAGCTGGTGAAGGCCGATGCGCGCGAAGTGATGCGCGGTGACGACGGGCTGTTCCGCCTGACGCCGGAAACCCAACAGCAGCGCGGCAATCAGTTGCAAAACGATCCGCAGGTGCGGGTGATGCCGGGCGTGCTGGAGGGCAGCAACGTCAAGCCGATGGAGACCATGGTCGACATGATCGCCAACGCCCGCCGTTTTGAAATGCAAATGAAGGTCATCCACAGCGTGGATGAAAACGAACAGCGTGCCAACTCACTGCTCTCATTGAGTTAAGCAGCAAGGAAATAACCGATGATTCCATCCTTATGGATTGCCAAAACCGGTCTGGACGCGCAGCAGACCAACATGGACGTGATCGCCAACAACCTGGCGAACGTCAGCACCAACGGCTTCAAACGCCAGCGTGCGGTATTTGAAGATCTGCTGTACCAGACCATGCGTCAGCCGGGGGCGCAGTCCTCCGAGCAGACCACGCTGCCTTCCGGCCTGCAGATCGGCACCGGCGTCCGTCCGGTGGCGACCGAGCGTTTGCACAGCCAGGGCAACCTGTCGCAGACCAACAACAGTAAAGACGTCGCCATCAAGGGGCAGGGTTTCTTCCAGGTGATGCTGCCGGACGGCACCCAGGCCTATACCCGCGACGGGTCGTTCCAGATCGATCAGAACGGCCAACTGGTGACCTCCAGCGGTTTCCAGGTGCAGCCGGCGATCACCATTCCGGCTAACGCGCTGTCCATCACCGTCGGCCGCGACGGCATCGTCAGCGTCACCCAGCAGGGGCAAACCGCCGCCCAGCAGGTGGGCCAACTGACGCTGACCACGTTCGTCAACGACAGTGGTCTGGAGAGCGTGGGCGAGAACCTGTACCAGGAAACCGAAAGCTCGGGTGCGCCGAACGAGAGCACCCCGGGGCTGAACGGCGCCGGTTTGCTGTATCAGGGTTACGTGGAAACCTCCAACGTCAACGTGGCGGAAGAGCTGGTCAACATGATCCAGACTCAGCGCGCGTACGAGATCAACAGCAAAGCGGTATCGACCTCCGATCAGATGCTGCAAAAGCTGACGCAACTGTAATCTGTCATTGACGGGTCCGGCTTGCCGCGCCCGTCATTCTCTTTCGTGAAACAAAGGCGATACCCGTGGTAACCACATATTCGATGGCAATCCTGCCGCGGCAGGGACAACGCTGGCTGGCGGGCATGGTGATGCTGACGCTGAGCGGCTGCGCCTATATCCCGCACAAACCGCTGGTGGACGGCGCGACCACGGCGCAACCGGCGCCGGCCAGCGCGCCGATGCCGAACGGCTCGATCTTCCAGACGGTGCAGCCGATGAACTACGGCTACCAGCCGCTGTTCGAAGACCGCCGTCCGCGCAACGTCGGCGACACCCTGACCATCGTGCTGCAGGAAAACGTCAGCGCCAGCAAAAGCTCCTCCGCCAACGCCAGCCGCAACGGCGCCAGCAAGTTCGGCGTCGCCACCTCGCCGCGTTACCTTGACGGCCTGCTGGGCAATGCGCGCGCCGATATGGACATTTCCGGCGACAGCACCTTCGGCGGCAAGGGCGGCGCCAATGCCAACAACACCTTCAACGGCACCATTACGGTGACGGTCAACCAGGTGCTGGCCAACGGCAACCTGCACGTGGTGGGGGAAAAGCAGATCGCCATCAACCAGGGCACCGAATTCATCCGTTTCTCCGGCGTCGTCAACCCGCGCACCATCAGCGGCAACAACTCGGTGACCTCGACGCAGGTGGCAGACGCGCGTATCGAATACGTCGGCAATGGCTATATCAACGAAGCGCAGACCATGGGCTGGCTGCAGCGCTTCTTCTTAAATGTTTCACCGTTCTAAGGATTGACTGATGCTGAAAAAATGGTTTATCGCGCTGTGCGTCGGGCTGGTGTGCTTGCCGGCGGCGGCGGAGCGCATCCGCGATCTGGTGACGGTGCAGGGCGTGCGAGACAACGCCCTGATCGGCTACGGCCTGGTGGTGGGGCTGGACGGCTCCGGCGACCAGACCATGCAGACGCCGTTCACCACCCAAAGCCTGAGCAACATGCTGTCGCAGCTGGGCATCACCGTGCCGCCGGGCACCAACATGCAGCTGAAAAACGTGGCGGCGGTGATGGTGACCGCCAAACTGCCGCCGTTCTCGCGCGCCGGGCAGAACATCGACGTGGTGGTTTCTTCGATGGGCAACGCCAAGAGCCTGCGTGGCGGCACCCTGCTGATGACGCCGCTCAAAGGCGTGGATAACCAGGTTTATGCGCTGGCGCAGGGCAACGTGCTGGTCGGCGGCGCGGGCGCGGCGGCCGGCGGCAGCAGCGTGCAGGTCAACCAGCTGGCGGGCGGGCGCATCAGCAACGGCGCCACCATCGAGCGTGAGCTGCCGACCACCTTCGGCAGCGGCGGCGTTCTCAACCTGCAGCTGAACGACGAAGATTTCACGCTGGCGCAGCAGATCAGCGACGCCATCAACCGCCAACGCGGCGGCGGCACCGCGACGCCGCTCGACGCCCGCACGATCCAGGTGCTGGTGCCGCAGGGCAACAGCTCTCAGGTGCGCTTCCTGGCGGAGATTCAAAACATTACCGTCAACGTCGGCGCGATGGACGCCAAAGTGATCATCAACTCGCGCACCGGTTCGGTGGTGATGAACCGCGATGTGATCCTCGACTCTTGCGCCGTCGCCCAGGGCAACCTGTCGGTGGTGGTCGATCGGCAGAACACCGTCAGCCAGCCGACGACGCCGTTCGGCGGCGGCCAGACGGTGGTGACGCCAAACACCCAGATCTCGGTGCAACAACAGGGCGGATCGCTGCAGAAGGTGAACGCCAGCGCCAACCTGAACAACGTGATCCGCGCGCTGAACGCGCTGGGTGCCACGCCGATCGATCTGATGTCGATCCTGCAGGCGATGCAGAGCGCCGGCTGCCTGCGCGCCAAGCTGGAAATCATCTGATGGCCGGCGATCTGATGGCGATGTCGGGCGCGGCCTATGACGCCCAGGCGCTGAACGGCCTCAAGCGCGACGCGGCGGCCGACCCGCAGGGCAACCTCAAGCAGGTGGCCCAGCAGGTGGAAGGCATGTTCGTGCAGATGATGCTGAAAAGCATGCGTTCCGCCTTGCCGCAGGACGGGGTATTGAGCAGCGATCAAACGCGGCTCTATACCTCGATGTACGACCAGCAAATCGCCCAGCAGATGTCGCAAAAAGGGCTGGGGCTGGCGGACATGATGGTCAAGCAGATGAGCAACGCCAACGCGGTGCCGAGCGAAACGGCGGGCCTGTCGCCGATGGCGCTGGACAACGAGGTGCTGCAAACGCTGCCGAACCAGGCGCTGGAGCAGATGGTGCGCCGCGCGATGCCGAAAGCCCCGCCGGCCGCTGCGCCGCTGTCGCTCAACAACGGCAACTTCGTCGCTCGTCTGTCGATTCCGGCGAAGGTGGCCAGCCAGCAGAGCGGCATTCCGCATCAGCTGATCGTCGCGCAGGCGGCGCTGGAGTCCGGCTGGGGGCAGCGCGAGATCCCGACCTCAGACGGCACGCCGAGCTACAACCTGTTCGGCATCAAGGCCGGCGGCAGCTGGAACGGGCCGGTGACGGAGATCACCACCACCGAGTTCGAACAGGGCGCGGCGAAGAAGGTGAAGGCGAAGTTCCGCGTTTACGGTTCGTATGTCGAAGCGATCGCTGATTACGTCAAACTGCTGACCAACAACCCGCGCTACGCCGACGTGGCCGCCGCGCGCAGCCCGGAGCAGGCGGCGCATGCGTTGCAGCGCGCCGGATACGCCACCGACCCGCAGTACGCCAGCAAACTGGTCAGCGTGATCCAGCAGATGAAGAGCGCGGGGGAACAGGCGGTCAAAGCCTATACCCACGATTTGAAAGAGTTGTTCTAAATCCCCGTCATGCTTGTCGCCTTGCTGCGGTGCCAATTATTGAGGGGATAGGCGGTAATGAAGGCTGGCTGGAGGCTGACCGCATTGCCGCTTTTTTTCCTCAAGTTCTTCTCATTTTTGCCGATAACCGAGACAGGCTGAGCGAACAGGCTCAGCAGCTCAATTTGAACCCTGTGGGCCACCGGCGCCGCAGCATAAGGAATTCCGATGTCCAATAGCTTAATCAATACCGCGATGAGCGGGCTGAATGCGGCTCAGGTGGCGCTCAGTACCGTCAGCAACAACATCTCCAACTACAACGTGGCGGGCTATAACCGCCAGACCGCGATCCTGGCGCAGAACGGCGGCATGGCCACCATGAGCGGCTTTATCGGCAACGGCGTCACCGTCACCAGCGTCAACCGCGAGTACAACCAGTTCATCACCAACCAGCTGCGCGGCGCACAGAGTTCGTTCGGGGCGCAAAACGCCTATTACGAGAAGATTTCGCAGATCGACAACCTGTTGGCGAGCAAAACCAACCCGCTGTCGACCAACATGCAGGATTTCTTCACCAACCTGCAGAACCTGGTGAGCAACGCCGGTGACGACGCCGCGCGCCAGACGGTGCTGGGCAAGGCCAACGGCCTGGTGAACCAGTTCAACAACACCGACAAATTCCTGCGCGACATGGACAGCGGCGTCAATCAGCAGATCAGCGATACGGCGCAGCAGATCAACAGCTACAGCCAACAGATCGCCAAACTGAACGACGAGATCACCCGCTTGCGCGGCAGCGCCGGCGGCGAGCCGAATGCGTTGCTGGATCAGCGCGATCAGCTGGTTACCGAGCTGAATCAGCTGGTGGGCGTACAGGTCACGCAGCAGGACGGCGACGCCTATACCGTCTCCTTCGCCAACGGTTTGACCCTGGTACAGGGCAGCAACACCTATCAGGTGGAAGCCGTGCCTTCCAGCAGCGATCCTTCCCGTCTGACCATCGGTTATAACCGCGGCAACGGCGCCAGCGAAGTGCCGGAAGGCCAGATCACCAGCGGCACGCTGAGCGGCGTGCTGAAATTCCGCAGCGAGACGCTGGACGGCGTGCGCAATCAGCTGGGCCAGTTGGCGTTGGCGATGGCGGACAGCTTCAACCAGCAGCATCGCGCCGGTTTCGACCTGAACGGCGACGCGGGCGGCGACTTCTTCAGCTTCAGCGGCGGCCGGGTGGTGGATAACACCCGCAACACCGGCGATGCGTCGCTGTCGGTCGCTTACACCGACACCGGCAAGGTGAAGGCCAACGATTATCGCGTCGAGTTCGACGGCAGCAACTGGCAGGTCAGCCGCCTGCCGGACAACGTGAAAGTCAACGCCACGCCGGGCACCAGCGCCGACGGCAAACCGACGCTGAACTTCGACGGGCTGGAAGTGAGCATCGACGGCAATGCGCAGGCCAAAGACAGCTTCACCGTGAAGCCGGTCAGCGACGTGGCGGGCAATCTGAAAGTGGCCATCACCGACTCGTCCAAGATCGCCGCCGCCGGTAAAGACGACAGCGGCCGCGGCGATAACGAAAACGCCAAGAAGCTGCTGGATCTGCAGACCAAAAACCTGGTGGACGGTAAGGCGACCCTGAGCGGCGCTTACGCCGGCATCGTCAGCGGCGTCGGCAACCAGACCGCTGCCGCCAAGGCCATCGCCACGTCGCAGGCCAAGATCGTGACGCAGCTGGGCGCGCAACAGCAGTCGATGTCCGGCGTCAACCTCGACGAAGAGTACGGTGAGCTGCTGCGTTTCCAGCAGTACTACATGGCCAACGCGCAGGTGATCCAGACCGCCAGCTCGCTGTTCGATGCGCTGCTGAATATTCGTTGATTTTATTGTTAACCGGCGCCGATAACGGCGCCGGCCGCTCAGAGTAAGGAACCCACAGCATGCGCATGAGCACCAGCATGATGTACCAACAGAACATGAACGGCATCACGGGCAACCAGTCGCTGTTCATGAAGGCCGCCGAGCAGCTTTCCTCGGGCAAGCGGGTGATCAACCCGTCCGACGATCCGCTGGCGGCGTCGCGCGCGGTGATGTTGTCGCAGTCGCAGGCGGAAAACAGCCAATACACGCTGGCGCGCACTTTCGCTCGCCAAAGCGTGTCGATGGAAGAAACGGTCTTGGCCGGCGCAACGTCCACCATCGCGGACATGAAGGCGCTGATCGTCAGCGCCGGCGGCACCGAAAGCGATAACGACCGTCAGTCGCTGGCCACCCAGCTGCAGGGGCTGAAAGATCAGCTGCTGAACCAGGCCAACAGCACCGACGGCAACGGCCGCTATATGTTCGGCGGATACGTGAACGACAAGGCGCCGTTCGTCGATAACGGCGGCACCGTCAGCTATCAGGGCGGCGACAAGACGGTTCAGCAGAAAGTGGACGCCAACCGCACCATGACCATCGGCCATACCGGCAACGCGGTGTTCATGTCATTGACCAGCAATCCCAAGCCTGAGCCGGACGGCAGCGCGCCGGTCAGCAATGTGTTCGAGAGTATCGATATCGCGCTGAACGCGCTGAAAACCCCGCTGCAGGGCGCCGATGAGGCCACCAGGCAGCAGGTGAACGATGCGCTGGCGAAAGCCAACCGCGGCCTGGACAACTCTTACAACAACGTGCTGAGCGTGCGCGCCGAGCTGGGCAGCCAGCTGCAGGAAATGGATCAGCTGGACAGCATCGGCAAAGAGCGCGACATGACCAACCAGGTCCAGATGAGCGCGTTGACGGATGCCGATCTGGCCGAGTCTATTTCGTCTTACTTTATGCAGCAGGCGGCGCTGCAGGCGTCGTATAAAACCTTCAGCGATATGCAGGGCATGTCGCTGTTCCAGATGAATCGTTAAGAGCAATACCCCGTTGCCTGACCGCGACGGGTTTCCCTTTAGTGCGCTTAGAAAATACCCTCTCCGCCCCGCGGGGAGGGAGGCTTCTTGAAACCGGGCGCACTCGTTTGGCGCGTCGCTTGTTCTCCCACTACTGACTGAGCGACGCGCCTTTTTTTGTCTGCGTGTTCCCATTCACCCTAAGCGTCAGCGGAAAGGCACGCCGCGATCGTTGCCGGACCCTTTAGTGCATTGACTGCCTATGTTGACAAAGGCTGAGGCCGCCGCCGTGCCAATCGCACTGCCGTTACGGCTGGCCAGTGCGCCAGCCATGGCAATGGCACCGGTAACCACAGCGCCGGTACAAGGATCCTGAAATAGCCCATAGCCTTTCGCCGCCCAATTAGGCTGGAAGCCGTTCGCCTGCGCACCGTAGGAGCTTCGGCTATAGTCGCGATCTCGGTCGCCGCCGTTATTGCCGTCGCCGGCGCCGCCCATCCGTTGCATTTCTTCTCTGGTCAGTTCTCTCAACATAGGTCGATCTCCTGTTAACGCGACTTCGCGCTATTTTTAGGGTTGTTGTTTTTGATTTGAGGCTTGGGGCTTGCATTGAGCAGCCACCGTATGGGTTTGCAGATATACTCGGCCAGTTTTAATGACCCGAACAAAGTAAACAGGATGATGACAAACCTATCGACGCCAGGCGGCAGAACAAACAAACCCCATGAAAAGCCCAACGTGTTTAAAATGGTGCTCATGATCAAGAGGGCAATGCCGGAGATAAATAAATCACTCAGCTGAAATTGTATCTTCATATTTACACCGATTATATTTTGGTGAGGTTTGCAGCGTGCTGTCTGCAAGGTCATTCTCAATATAACGCTGGTGGAATAAGGGGCGAAATCGATTTTTCTTGTCAGCGGATAAATAAGAGGTGTGAGTAAATCAAATTATTAATGCATTATCTCTAAATTTAGCGTGGCAGCGAGGGCGACGTGCTGCATTATTTCATTCCTGACAATGAAATGCACAGGATGTCGACATGGCTTGCCGACGGGTGATCAATGCCGGTTACGGCAGAAGCCGGGTTGCCGTCCCGGTGCAGCGTCGAATGGCGCAGCAGAGGCCGGATACGGGCGCAACCCGGAGTGTTTTGCTAAAAACCGTACGGTATTATTTCTTTTTCTTCACCACTTTCCATTTGCCGCCGTCGGCCGTCTCGGTAAAAGAAACTCTAAACTTGTTGCTTTTCCAGTGGGTCAAACCGAATAACCGGCGTGCCTTGCGGTTGCTTTTCGCTTTAATCATGATCTCGCTCCTGTGGTTAGCAAAGGTCGATGCTGCGCCCTGCAGCCGGCAGGCGCCGGACGCATTTATTCAGGGTGTCAGTTATCTGCCGCGCATTTAACAATGCGTGACGGAGTTGTTTTTATTTTTTTTCTCGAGATAAACGTATTTTATCGCCGCGGAAAATCAAGGTGATGCAAGGCGATATTTTTTTGTTACCGGGTCTATTCTAGGCCGGGGTTTTATTTATTCAAGCCGCCGGAGACATTTGAACCTTAATCCGGATAAAAGACGTTTCTCAGGCTTTTGTTCCAGGAAAGCGTTTTTATTGCCATTTTGTCTCAGAGGGAAGCGAGAGGGAAGGAAGGGGTGGAGCAGGGATTCAGAAGGTCATGCCGCCGATCACCGCCGCCAGCCGATCGAAGATTTCACCGAACAGATGTTCGCAGAACGGCGCCAGCATCGGCATCATCATGCCCAGCGTCATGATGCCGAAGGTCATGGTGACCGGGAAACCGATCACGAAGACCGACAGCTGCGGCGTCATGCGGTTGAGCAAGCCGAGCGCCATGTTCAGCGTCAATAGCAGGCAGATCAGCGGCAGCGCCAGCATCATGCCGTTGATGAAGATCAGCGAGCCGACCTGGGTCAGCACCAGGAAGCCGTTGCCGTTCAGCGGCTGCGTTTGGACAGGTAGGGTGTGGAAGCTGTCCGCCAGCAGCGAAATCAGCCACAGATGGCCGTCGAAGCTGAGGAACAGCAGCATCGCCAGCAGGTTGAGCAGGCGCGCCAGCACCGGCATGTTCGGGCCACCGCTGGGATCGAAGAAGGTGGCGAACGACAGGCCCATCTGCATGCCGATCACTTCGCCCGCCAGGCGCACCGCCGCGAAGGCGAACTGCATGGTCAATCCCAGCGCCACGCCGATCAGAATCTGTTGAATCGCCAGCCACAGGCCGGCGGCGGAGAAGATCGGGATATTACTGGCGGGCAGCGTCGGCGCGATCAGGATGACGATCAGCCCGCCAAGGCCGATTTTGACCTTTTTGCTGATTTGCTTTTCGCTGAATACCGGCGCGGTGCTTATCAGCGCCAGAATGCGCAGCAGCGGCCAAAAATAGTGGCTGAGCCAGACGGTGAGCTGCGCGCTGTCGAAGGTGAGCACGGTTAGCCGATCAGGGTGGGCAGGTTGCTGAACAGGGTGCGCATGTAGTCCAGCAGCAGGTTCAACATCCAGGGGCCGGCGATGATGATGGTGGCCACCACCGCCAGAATTTTGGGGATGAACGACAGCGTCATTTCGTTGATTTGGGTGGCGGCCTGCAGCAGGCTGACCACCAGGCCGCTGATCAGCGCCGCCAGCAGCAGCGGGGCGGCCAGCGCCAGCGCCACTTTCATCGCTTCGGTGCCGAGCGCCATAACCGATTCAGGTGTCATCTCGCGTTCTCCGGTCGGGGGTTACGAATAGAAACTCTGCGCCAGCGAGCCGAGCAGCAGCTGCCAGCCATCGACCAGCACGAACAGCATCAGCTTGAACGGCAGCGAGATGGTGGCCGGCGGCACCATCATCATCCCCAGCGCCATCAGCACGCTGGCGACCACCAGGTCGATAATCAGGAACGGAATGAACACCGTAAAGCCGATCTGGAAGGCGGTTTTCAGTTCGCTGGTGACGTAGGCGGGCAGCAGGATGCGCATCGGCACTGCTTCCGGGCCGGCCAGCGGCGGCTGATTGGCCAGCCTGGCGTACAGCGCCAGATCGGTTTCGCGCGTTTGGCGCAGCATGAATTCGCGCAGCGGCTGCGCGCCTTTATCCAGCGCGACCTCCAGCCCGATCTTGTCCTGGCTGAACGGCAGGTAGGCGTCCTGATAGACCTTATCGAACACCGGCGACATGATGAAGAAGGTCAGGAACAGCGCCAGCCCCAGCATCACCTGGTTCGGCGGCGCCGACGGGGTGCCCAGCGCGTTGCGCAGCAGCCCGAGCACGATGATGATGCGGGTAAAGCTGGTCATCATCAGCAGCATGGCGGGCAGGAAAGTCAGCGAGGTCAACAGCACCAGCGTCTGCACCGGCAGCGACCAGCTTTGGCCGCCGTTGGCCAGCGGCTGGCTGATCAGCCCCGGCAGTTGCGCCAAAGCCGCCGGGCTGATGAACAGCAGGGCGGCAGGGAGCCAAACCGCCGGACGGCGGACGAGGGTATGAAGAGTCGAGGTCATGCCGATTTTTCCGGGCGTTTCAGAACTTTTTGCATCAGTTGGCGGAAGTCCGCCGGCGTCGCCGCGTCGGCCGCGCCCTCGTCTTTCGGCGGGGCGGGCAGGGTGTGCAGCGGGGTGATCTGCTGGGCGGTGACGCCCAATACCAGCAAGGTATCGTCGACTTCCACCACCACCACGCGCTCGCGCTGCCCGACCTGGCAACTGGCGCGCAGGTTGAGCAGCTTGTTGTTGCGCGCCTGCGGGGCGAAGCCCAGCCGGCGGAACAGCCAACCGGCCAGCAGGATCAGCAGCAGAATGCCGCCGAGCGCGCTGCTGACCTGCATCAACACCGAACCGGCCGGCAAGGCCGGCGCGGCGGGTGGTTGGCTGCTTTGGACGGTAACGGGCGCCGCGACGGTCATCAGCGGCTCAGTCGGCGCATGCGTTCGGACGGGGTGATGATGTCGGTGATGCGCACGCCGAACTTGTCGGCCACCACCACCACTTCACCTTGTGCGATCAGGTAACCGTTGATCAGGATGTCCAGCGGCTCGCCGGCCAGGCCGTCCAGCGCTACCACCGAGCCTTGCGACAGGCGCAGCAGCTCTTTGATGGTCATCTTGGTGCGCCCCAGTTCCACGGTCAGCTTGACCGGAATATCCAGGATCAGGTCGATATCCTGCAGGCTGCCGAGCGCATCCTGAGCTTCCAGCGACTTGAACACCCCTTCGGTGCTCGCGCCGGACTTCTCTGAGGACTGCTGCTCGTTAAACGCATCAGCCCACAGATCGTCTACGGATTCCTTTCCTTCGCCAGACGGTTGCTTAGGATCACTCATTGGGCTGTTCCTCACTCAGAGCATTCAAAATAGGGTTAATCAAATGTTCAACACGCAGGGCATATTGCCCGTTCAACGTGCCGTATTGGCTGGTCAGCACCGGTACGCCGTCCACATGGGCAATCAGGCGTTCCGGCTTGTCTATCGGTAATACATCGCCCGGCTGCAGCTTCAGGACTTTCGACAGCCGCATCGGGATATCGACGAAGTTGGCGATCAGTTCCAGTTCGGAGTGTTGCACCTGCTTCACCAGGGTTTCGCGCCAATGGCTGTCTTCCTGCCGCGAGTTTTCCAGCGGCGGGTTGGTCAACAGCTCGCGCAGCGGCTCAATCATGGCGAACGGAATGCAGATGTTGAACTCGCCGGTCAGCGCGCCGATCTCCACCTGGAACGGCGTGGTGACCACGATATCGTTCGGCGAAGTGGTGATGTTGGTGAACTTCACCTGCATTTCGGCGCGCACGTACTCCACGTCGATCTTGTAGATGGCGCTCCAGGCATCGCCGTAGGCGTCCAGCGCCAGGCGCAGCATGCGCTTGATCACCCGCTGTTCGGTCGGGGTGAACTCGCGGCCTTCGACCTTGGTCGGGAAGCGGCCGTCGCCGCCGAACAGGTTATCGACGGCGATGAACACCAGGCTCGGCGCGAACACGAACAGGGCGGTGCCGCGCAGCGGGTTCAGATGCACCAGGTTCAGGTTGGTCGGCACCGGCAGGTTGCGGGCGAACTCGTGATACGGCTGGATTTTGATCGGGCCGACGGTAATGTCCGGGCTGCGGCGCAGCAGGTTGAACAACCCCATGCGGAACTGCCGGGCAAAACGTTCGTTGATGATTTCCAGCGCGTGCAGACGCTCGCGCACCACGCGGCGCTGGGTGGTCGGATCGTAAGGCTTGACCTCGCTCTCTTTGCCGACTATCGCTTCGGGTTCATCACCCGCGCTGTCGCCGTTGAGCAAGGCGTCGATCTCTGCCTGTGAAAGAATGCTGTCGCCCATAGTGATTACCGCAGTATGAAGGCGGTGAACAGCACATCGCTGACCACCTGCTTCGGTTGTCCCTTAACCAGCGGCGGGCTGAGCACGTCCTTAATCTGCGCCACCAACCGTTGCTTCCCTTGTTCATTGGCCAGCTGGCTCGCTTCCTGGCGGGAGAGCAGCATCAGCAGACGGCTGCGCACTTCCGGCAGAAAATCGTTCAGCTGACGGCGGGTACTTTCGTCCGGCAGACGCAGTGTGAGGCCGATGTACAGCACGCGATCCGGGTTGTTGTCCGGCGTCACCAGGTTGACGGTAAAGGTGTCGAGCGGCATGAACACCGGCGCGGCCGGCGGTTGCTGTTTGGCGGCGGCCGGTTCGGCGCCGTTTTTATGCTGTTGCAGCAGCCACCAGCTGTAGCCCGCGGCGCCACAGGCGACGACGCTGATCAACACCAGCAGGATGACCAGAAGGGGGCGTTTCGGTGCTGCGGGAAGGGTGTTCTGAGACATAGCCAAATCTAATTCCTGTTGTTCCACCCGCGGCCGGCGAGGCGGCGGGCATAGCGCGCGGCAAAGCCGCACGCATGACATGTAAAGGTATTATCGCGTCTATTGCGGTGTGCAATAGCCTGAATAGACGCGCAAATGGGTGCCAGCTTGGGCGTTTGCGGAGGCTCAGGCGAAAATATCGACGCCGTTGACCGCACTGGCCATGCGCTGCAGCGCCACCGGTGCGCTGACGCCCTCGGCGGCCGCAGCGTCACCGCCATGATGTTCCGCATAGCTGGCACGCCCCTGGCCGTTGGAAGCCTGCTGTTGCGCCTGCTGCTGCCATTGCGGCGTGGACTCGCCGCCCACGCTGCTTTGCCCCAGGTTGATACCGCTCTCCGCCAGCGCGTGCCGCAGCTGCGGCATCGCCGCTTCCACCGCCGCACGCACTTGGCCGTGAGCGGAGGCGATGTGCAGTTGCGCCTGCTGATCGTCCAGCTTCAGCGTGATCTGCAGGGCGCCCAGTTCCTGCGGGTGCAGGCGCAGCTCGGCGCTTTGCTGGCCGTTGCGGTGGAACATCAGCACCTGTTGGCTCAACGCCTGCTGCCACTCCGGGCTGCCCAGCTGCGCGTTGAGCTGCGGCGCAGGCGGCGCGGTCACCAGTGCGCTGGCCGGGGCGGCGGTTTGCGTCGGGCTGGCGGCGGCCAGGGCGACGGCGTGATTGAGCGGCGGCTGTGGCGTATCGCCCGCCTGTAGCGGTTGTGCGGTGCTTGCGCGTTCGCCGTTGGTCGGTTGCGGGAGCGCCGCCGTGGCATTGTCGCCGTCGGCGGCAGGCGTTTTCGCGCCCGTCGGCGACGGAGCAGGGGATGCCGATGAATGTGTGGCGGTTTTATCACCGGCCGCCGCGATGTTCAGCAGGCCGTTGCCGGGCTGCAACGCAGTCGCCTCGTCAGCGCTTTCCACCGGCAGCGAGCGTTGGCCTTCGGCTGGCTGAGTCTGGGCGACGATCGCGGCCGGCAGCATGGCGTACAGCGCCTGCAGCGTAGCGGCATCCAGCTCTTTGGCGGCGGCGATCGGCGGCTGCGCCGGTTTGTCGCCGGCGGCGGGCGCTTCGCCCTCGGCGCCCTCAGGCGAAAGCGCGTTGGCTACGGTTGTCGGGTTCTGCAGCAGGCCGCCGCGCTCGCCGAAGGTGGCCAGCAGCTGATTGAGCTGGTTGCGGCTCAGGGCCGGGGCGCGTTCTTCGTCCGCGCTCAGCGCGACCGGCGGCTGTTTGCCGTCGGCGGCGGGTGCGAAACGGGCGCCGAGCAGCTGGGCGAAAGCGGACGACAGCTGGCTTTCATCCAGCGCCGAGGTCAGTTCGGCCAGGCCGCCGGCGTCGCCGGGTAAGGCCAGGCCGGGCAGGGCGTTCAGATTCATGGGTTGATATTCCTTTGTGCACTGCGTTGAGCGAACTCATCCATCAGTTTTTGATCCCGTTTGTTCTCCTGCTGCTGCTCCGCCGTTATGGCGCGGGTATGCAGGGTCTCGAAAGCGTTCAACCGCTGTTGTTTGTCTTGCCATTGCTTCACCGCATGATCCACTTTCTGCCCCCACTGCAGCAGCTGCTGGCGGTGCTGGTCGATGGCCTGTTCCAGCGTGCCGATAAACTGCTGGTAGTTTTGCCAGCGTGAGCTGTCCATGCCGTCGCAGAGCGTATGATTCAGCTTCTGGCGGTATTCGTCCTGATAGTTGAGCAGCATCGACAGCTGTTGCTCCGCCGCCTGCTGCGCCTGCCGTACCTGGCCCAGCTGTTGCGCGGCCTGTTCCACCGCATCCTGCGCCAGATCGCGCAGGGTAATCAGGGGTGACTGTGATTTCATCGCTGTGCGCCTCTGGTGACGTTAAACAATCAACTGCTGCAGCTGTTGACAGGCTTCATCGTAGCCGCTGCGTTCAAAGATGCCCTGTTGCAGGTAAGCTTCCATTTGCGGATACAGCGTCATCGCTTTGTCCAGCAACGGATCGCTGCCCGCCGCGTAGGCGCCGACGCTGATCAGATCGCGGTTGCGCTGATAGCTGGCCAGCATCTGTTTGAAGGTGCGCACCCGGCGGTAATGCTCTTCGTCGATCAGCGACGTCATGGCGCGGCTGATTGACGCTTCGATGTCGATCGCCGGGTAGTGGCCGGCTTCCGCCAGGCGCCGGGACAGCACCACGTGACCATCGAGGATGGCGCGCGCCGAGTCGGCGATCGGGTCTTGCTGATCGTCCCCTTCGGTCAACACGGTGTAGAAGGCGGTGATGGAACCGCCGCCGCTGATGCCGTTGCCCGCGCGTTCCACCAGCGCAGGCAGCTTGGCGAAGACCGACGGCGGGTAGCCTTTGGTCGCCGGCGGCTCGCCGATGGCCAGGGCGATCTCACGCTGCGCCATGGCGTAGCGGGTGAGGGAATCCATGATCAGCAACACATGCTGCCCGCGATCGCGGAAATCTTCGGCGATGCGGGTGGCGTAGGCCGCCCCCTGCATGCGCAGCAGCGGCGAGACGTCCGCCGGCGCGGCGATCACCACCGATCGCGCCCGGCCTTCGGCGCCGAGAATGTTCTCGATAAAGTCTTTGACCTCGCGGCCACGCTCGCCGATCAGGCCAACGACGATCACATCCGCCTGGGTATAACGGGCCATCATGCCGAGCAGCACGCTCTTGCCGACGCCGGAGCCGGCGAACAGGCCCATGCGCTGGCCGCGGCCGACGGTCAGCAGGCCGTTGATGGTGCGCACCCCCACGTCCAGCACCTGCTCGATCGGCGTGCGCTGCAAGGGGTTGAACGGTGCGGTGATCAGCGGCGCGCGGTAACCGGTTTCCGGTGAAGGCAGGCCGTCGAGCGGTTTGGCGCTGCCGTCCAGCACCCGCCCCAACAGGGCCGGGCCGAGCGGCAGCTGTTTGCCGGCGCTTTGGCCTTCCGGCGCGATGCGAGCGTAAACCCGCGCGCCCGGCACGATGCCCTCCACCTCTTCCAGCGGCATCAGGAACAGCCGCTGGCCGTTGAAGCCGACCACTTCGCTTTCCACTTCCTGCACCTCACCGGCGTCGTGCCGTTCGATGAGGCAGGTCGCGCCGAGCGGCAGCTGCAGGCCGGTGGCTTCTAACACCAATCCGGTGGCGCGGGTCAGGCGACCGTAGCGGCGCACCATCGGCGCGCGCGCGATGCGTTTTTCCAGCGTATCCAGAGAGCTCAGCCAGCGGCCGAGACGCGCGGTCATCAGACTTCTCCCGGTGCCGCCAGGCGGCACAGTTCATGCCAGCGCGTCGCCAGGCTGGCGTCGAGATCGCCTTCCTCGGCGCTGACCTTGCAGCCGCCCGGATGCAGTTCGCCGTCCGCCAACAGGCGCCAGCCGTGCAGGCTGAGGGTGACCCCCAACTGCTGCTCGACCCGCGAGTAGTCGTCCGGGTGCACCCGCAGCTGCGGCTTGCCGTTGAACATCGGTTCCTGCTGGATCAGCTGTTGGATCTGCGCCAGCAGGGCGGTGCCGTCGCACACCGGCGGCTGGCCCAGCACCTGCTTGGCGGCGGTCAGCGCCAGTTGCATCAGCCGCGAAGCGATCACGCTGTCGAGCGCGTCCAGCGTGTGCTGGAATTCGGTGATCAGCTGCTGCCAGTGGGCGGTCAGCGGCTGTTGCTGCTGTTGCGCTTCCAGCAGCCCTTGCTGGCGGCCTTCCTCCAGTCCGGACTGAAAACCGGCCTCATAGCCTTTTTGCTGGCCGTCGGCATAGCCCAACTGCTGGCCCTGTTGCTCCGCCTGCAGGCGCAGCGTCGCCAACTGCTGCTGCAATTCGGTCTGTGCGTCCGGCGACGGATCGTCAAGTTCGAGATCCGGCAACTGCGGCAGTTCGATCGCCGGTTTCTGTTCGCCCAGATCGTTGAGCGACCAGGGCTGCCAGGGCAGGGTGTTAATGCGATCAGACATAGGTGTCCTCGCCGCCGCCGATGATCATTTCGCCGCTTTCCGCCAGGCGTCTCACCACCAGCAGGATGGCTTTCTGCTCGTTCTCCACCTGCGACATGCGCACCGGCCCACGGTTGGCCAGATCGTCGCGCAGGATGTCGGCGGCGCGTTGCGACATGTTCTTGAGGAACTTCTCGCGCAGCGGCTGCTCGGCGCCTTTCAAGGCGATCAGCAGCGACTCGCCTTCCACTTCCTGCAGCAGGCGTTGGATACTGCGATCGTCGACTTCCACCAGGTTTTCGAACAGGAACATCTCGTCGATGATCTTCTGCGCCAGCTCGCCGTCGTATTCGCGCATCGCGTCGATGACCGCTTCTTCCTGCTGGGTTTTCATCAGGTTGATGATCTCGGCGGCGGTGCGCACCCCGCCCATTTTGCTGCGTTTGAGGTTCTGGCCGTCGAGCAGGTTGTTCAGCACTTCGGTCAGCTCCGCCAGCGCCGCCGGCTGCACGCCGCCGAAGGTGGCGATACGCAGCATGACGTCGTTGCGCAGGCGTTCGTCGAACAGGGCCAGGATATCCGCCGCCTGGCCGCGTTTGAGGTGCACCAGGATGGTGGCGATGATCTGCGGGTGTTCGTCGCGGATCAGATCGGCGGCGCTCTGCGGCTCCATAAAGTTGAGCGTTTCCATGCCGGTGGTGGTCTCGCGCGATTCGAGAATGTCTTCCAGCAGGCTGGCGGCGCGCTCTTCGCCCAGCGCCTTGACCAGCACCGAACGCAGGTAGTCGCTGGCGTTGACGCTCAGCGCCGCGTATTGCTCGGCGTCGTCTTCGAACTCGGTCAGTATTTCGCCGAGCTGTTTGTGTGAAACCTGGCTCATGCCGGCCATGGTGCCGCTCAGCAGCTGTACTTCGCGCGAGGAGAGGTGTTTGAACACCTCCGCCGCGCGATCTTCACCCAGCGTCATCAGCAGGATGGCGCTTTTGTCGGTTCCGGTCAGGCTCATATCTCGTTACTCATCCATTGGCGGATTACCAGAGCGACCACGCGTGGGTCTTTGTCAGCCAGATCGCGGATCCGCTGGCTCTGGACTTCTGCGCTGACGCGCTGCTGCGATTTACGACGCTGCGCCAGCTCCTCGTTGCTCGGTTTGCTGCTGTCGACCGCTTTGGCGGCAGGGGCGTTGGCGGCGGCGACGGCGGCCTGTTGCGCCGCCTGGCGCTGTTGCAGCTGCGGCCGCACCAGTTTGCGCCACAGCAGCCAAGCCACCAGCAGCACCAGCAGATAGCGGCCCGCGTCGATCAGGCGATCGATAAACGACTGGCTTTGCCAGAACGGCAGTTCGCCACCGGTCACCTGAGTGTCGGTAAACGGCGTGTTGACCACGTTCAGGGTGTCGCCACGGCTGCTGGAGTAGCCCATCGCTTCACGCACCAGCGCTTCGATCTGCGCCAGCTGCTCTTTGCTCATCGGCTGCGGTTTGCCGTCTTTATCGGTGCCCAGATAGTTGACCACCACGGCGACCGACAGACGCTGCACGGTGCCTGCTTTTTGCTGGGTGTGACGAATGGTGCGGTCAAGCTCGTAGTTGGTGGTCGCGTCGCGACGGGTATTTTGCGGCACGCCGTTGGCCGCCGCGCTGCGGGTGGTCGCGGCGTTTTGTGCGGTCGCGTTGGCATTGGCATTGTTGCCTGCCGCGGTGGCCGGCTTGGCGGTCTCAATCGGCGCGGTGGCCGGCGCGCTCGGCTGATTGGACAGTGCGCCTGGCACGCCGCCCACCTGTGGCCCGCCGATCTGCTCGCTCAGGCTGGTTTGCTGAGAGCGGATAGCGGCTTTGTCCGGTTGCTGGTTCGGCTGGTACTGCTCATCGGTTTGTTCGCGAGTGGCGAAGTCGATCTGTGCCGTGACCTGCGCACGCACGTTGGCGCTGCCGACTACCGGGGCGAGGATCGCTTCGATGCGGCGCTGGAAGCCGTTTTCCACTTCGTTGGCGTATTTCAGCTGCGAGGCGTTGAGATCGCGCCCGGTGCCGTCGGACTGCGTCAGCAGGCGCCCGGCCTGATCGACCACGGTCACGTTGCCCGGCGGCAGGCCGGCGACGCTGCTCGACACCATATAAACGATGGCGTTGATCTGGCCGTCGTCCAGCGCACGGCCGGGTTGCAGGGTCAGCGTCACCGAGGCGGAAGGGGATTTCTGTTCGCGCACGAACAGCGAAGGTTTAGGCAGCGCCAGATGAACGCGGGCGTTTTGCACCGGCCCCAGCGATTCGATAGTGCGCGACAGCTCGCCCTCAAGGGCGCGCTGATAGTTGATCTGTTCGCTGAATTGGCTGATGCCGAATTTTTCCTGATCCAGCAGTTCGAAGCCGACGGCGCCGCCCTTCGGCAGCCCTTGCTGCGCGAGGCGCAGGCGGGTTTCATGCACCTTTTCCGCCGGGATCAGCAGCGCTGCGCCATTCTCGGCGAAGCGGTAAGGGATATTCATCTGCGTCAGCTGGGTGACGATGGCGCCACCGTCGCGGTCGTTCAGATTGCTGTACAGCACGCGGTAGTCAGGGCTTTTCACCCACAACAGCAGCGCGACAACGATGGCGATCGCGGCGGAGGCGGCGACCAGCAACGGAATTTTCGGGTTGGCGCGCAGACGATTCCAGGTGGCCTGCAGGCCGTTGTCGCGGCTTTCGCCGGCGGTTATCGAAGCACTCATTTTAGGTCTCGTCCTTCAATGGCGCTCACGATCCCGTATGGGCCGCTGAGCAGCTCCCTGCCAGGCTGATGAACGGTATGGTTAGCGTTGTGTGACAAAACAGACTCCCTGATACACATATCTTCTAAATAGCGGCGCTCCCATTTCTGGGCAGGCCATTATTCGCCTTATCAGACGATTCCGATTGCCCGATAAGCCGGGTTTTTTGCAGTTAATTAGCCGCTTTAGGTCTGAAAACGCTGTGCTAGGGTGTGCATCATTGGAGAAGTGCAGGGTGAAACGTCACCCGGCGAGACGAGATGATTGAGGACCAGATGGCGATTCAGGGCATTGAAGGGGTGCTGCAGCAGATGCAGACCATGGCGGTTCAGGCCGGCAAGATGGGGCAGAATACGGCGCCGCAGGGCGTCAGCTTCGCCAGCGAACTGACCGCGGCGCTCGGCAAGATCAGCGAGACCCAGCAAACGGCGCGCAAGCAGGCGCAGGATTTCGAACTGGGCGTGCCGGGCATCAGCCTGAACGATGTGATGGTCGATCTGCAGAAATCATCGGTCTCGCTGCAGCTGGGCGTGCAGGTGCGCAACAAGCTGGTCGCGGCCTACCAGGACATCATGAATATGCCGGTGTGATGAACGTGCCGGTCATTTTGCAGTGACATTGGGGTCGGCGCTGTTACCCTATAGCGACGGTTAATTATCAGGATAGGATGATGTGCAAATCGCTGTATCTTGCTGTGGGCATCATGGCGCTGTCCGGATGCGCCGGGCAAAACGATGACTATTCATCGGCCCAAAAAAACGCGGCTCATCAGGAAGCCGGCAAGGAATGGAAAGCGTTTGTCGCGCCGCTGTCCGTCAAAACGCAGTCGCCCGGCGAGCGAGAAATGAAACGCGCTGCCCGCCACGATTGAACCCGCGGCTCCGGTAGCATTTCATTATCGCAGGCAAAAAAAACCAGCTATCGGAATAGCTGGCTCAAAGTGCGATAAAACTTTATGTGATGTAGGAGCGTCGACACCTCATCGAGGTGGCGTCGACGTGGTCATCATATTTGTTATGTTATAACAAATCAATGCTACCGTGCGTTTGCTTCAGCCCACCAACGCCACGATCCGCTGGTGGGCATTCGCCAGCCCCTGAGTGAGGCCGTGCGGTTTCATATCCAGCCCTTCGGCATAGATAAACTGCACCTCACCGATCCCCATCAGCCCCAGTACCGAGCGCAGGTAGGGCGTCACGGCGTCGGTCGGCTGGCCGGCGTGTACGCCGCCGCGTGAACTGAACACCACTGCATTGACGCCTTCCACCAGCCCGACCGGGTAGGTGGTGGTATAGTTGAACGTCAGCCGGGCGCGGGCCACCAGATCGAACCAGTTTTTCAGCTGGGTCGGGACGTTGAGGTTGTACATCGGCGCGCCGATCAGCAGCAGATCGCTCCCTTTCAGTTCGGCGATCAACCGATCGGAAAGCGCCACCGCCGCTTTGGCGCGTGGGCTGATGTTATCTGCGCCGCGCAGCGCACTGAACAGCTCGCCATCCAATACCGGCAGATCCAACGCCGTCAGATCGTGTTCGACGATCTGATCTTCATATCCTTTGGCCCGACGTTCCGCCAGATAGCGGTCAATCAGGTTGTTGGTCTGCGAGTCGTTTCCCATAATGCTGGATTTGAGCACCAGTATTTTTTTCATGCTGTTGTCCTCAGACGGTAATTGGCGGTTTCACCGGGCATTCCGGAATGACTGCAGGTTATCATTGCTCGATCTTCACCAGTGGTGATAGGTTTTCACTTCATTGATTCCAATTTGGAAGCATTAAGATGAAAAGCGATCTCAGCGCGCTGCCGGCCTTTGTCGCCGTGGCGGAAGGCGGCAGTTTTGCCGCCGCCGCAGAAAAACTGCATCTGACGCGCTCCGCGGTCAGCAAAATCGTGTCGCGGCTCGAGGCGCGGCTTGGCGTGATGTTGTTTATGCGCACTACCCGCAGCCTGAGCCTGACGGATGAAGGGGCGCTGTACTATGAGCACTGTCGGCAGGCGTTGGCGAACGTTCAGGCGGCGGAAAACCAGCTGGACAGCGGCAAGATGCAGGTCAGCGGCCGGCTCAGGATCTCGATGCCGGTGTTGTTCGGCCATCTGTGCATTGCGCCCTTGATGACGGCGCTGGCGAATGAGCATCCGTTACTGTCGTTGGAAATTTCGTTCAGCGACCGCAGGATCGATCTGATCGACGAGGGGTTCGATCTGGCGGTTCGCATCGGCGAACTGGCGGACAGCGGCAGTCTGGTTGCCCGACGCCTGGGCGAACACGGCATGCTGCTGTGCGCTTCGCCCGACTACGTGCAGCGCTGCGGCGCACCGAATTCGGTGGAGGCGCTAAGCCGGCATCAGGCGGTGGGGTATCTGCACGCCGGCGCCGTGTTGCCCTGGCAGCTTCGCGGTGAAAACGGCGAGCTGCGGCCGTTCAGGCCACCGGCCAAGATGATGATGGATGACATGCAGGGGATCGTCGATGCCGTTTCCGCCGGCGCCGGTATTGCCTGGCTGCCGGAGTGGCTGGTACGCGATCGGCTGATGGCCGGGACGCTGGCGGAGATCATGCGCGGTGAGTCCAGCCTCAGTTTTCCGGTGAATGCAGTGTGGCCCTATATGCCTTACCAACCGCTCAAGGTGCGGCTGGCGGTGGACAAACTGGTGGCGGAGCTGCCGGGAAAATTGGCGTTTGCTGCGCCGCTCCGGTAATGGCCGGTGCGACAGCCGACAGGAAATGGGCGCTAATGTACCGAATAGAGGGACGAAAACGGCGCTGTCAGGCTTATTGGGTGCGCAGGCAGCCGTTTATTATGGCCTGATTAGTAGGGTTATTATTCGAGGCAGGTCAATGAGCACTAAAAGCGAATCCAGATGGCGTCTGATCAGTATTTTAATGCTGACGGTACTCGTCGTGTTAATTGGCGTTCTGGTTAAACTGGACTGAAGTCTGGCCAGGCGATAAAAAGCCTGGCCGTTTTATTGTGCGGTAAGCAAACGCACCCTCTCTTCTTCATACGGCAATACCAACAGCCACAGCACCAACAAACGTGATTGGCAGAGAAAAATAATCGCTTTTCATTACGCATCATTTAATTCGCTCTTCGGCGGATCGACGTTGCGTTGCATGTCGCAGCATTGTGACAATCGTTAGGGACCTGTGCCAAATAAAACCATTTTGTTACGCGTCTATTTAGGTTTCTCCGGTGGCCATCGTTTCGACTCCCTGGGAGGTTGGCTCCATAATCCTTTGGTGACCGCGAATGGCGGTCGGGGCGAAACCGAAGCGTTTGCGAAAACGTTCGGCGAAACGTGACGCGCTTTCATAGCCGACATGTTGCGCGATGGCGGAAATCGGCCAGTCGGTCGACTGCAGCAGGGCCAGTGCGCTACTCATGCGCACGTCGATCATCAGGTTGCGCAACGCGGTATTTTCCATCGACAGTTTGCGGCGCAACATCACTTCGCTCATCGACAGGCTTTCCGCCACTTTCGCCGCCGTCCAAATGCTGTGCGGGTCGGTCGCCAGGCAGCGGCGCACGCGCTGCGTCAGGTCTTTGGCTTCGTTGTGGATGAAGCGAATGCCAAACTGGGCCAGCCACAGCAGAATTTCCAGCATCTTGTGCCGCACGATGATGGTGGGAAAGCGCTGCCGGAGCGCCAGCGCCAGGCTGGTGGTCTCGAAACTGTGCTTCAGGGCGCAGGGCAGGCTGCGCAGCGCCAGGACGGCATCAAACGGCATCGGCGCGTCCTCGGCCGGAGGCTGAACGGTGAGCAGCAGTGGGTCGCAGGTCAGCAACTGGCAACTGAAAACGCCTTCTTCGGATGGGCCGTTAATAATATCCACCGTTTGCCCCCCGTCGATTATCAACAGCTCGCCGGCATGAGCCACCACCTCGCGTTGTTGCCAGCGTACGCGCTTATGGCCCTGTTGTATCAGATACAGATGTGGTTGCTCAAAATAGACTGAAGGGAATAATAATTCAGTATGCTGAATGATGTGCGCTGAGGCGCCAATTCCTGGACAGAGATTAATTGTACGTTCCATCGATATTCATTTCGCAGCCATTATCTGAGAATATCTTTACGCTTTGATCCGCGTTGGAGCAACATTTTTCCATGGGCCGTGAAACACAGCGGCGTGTTTTATCTATCAAAAATCAATTTCCTGCTGAACAGAAAACGTCCGTGTCGGGATAATGTTTATCCATTAAAGTGAGAGCCAGGCTCGAAGCGCGCATTTTACCAATTACCCATAAACTGAATAATTCAAATGCCATAGATTAATATCCTAACGTAACCCGAGAGTAATAGCGCATAGTGCTATTTAATCCATTTTCGTCAGTATTGTCGATCTTATCGGACCTGTGGCTCCCCCAGCAACAGCGCACGGTCATGAAACTGGCCGTAGGTATTGTTGACCACGTTCTGGCGCGTGGACTGTTCGATCAGCATTTTCAGCTCATCCATGCGCTGCTGTAACAGACGTTTGAGCTCGGTTTCGTTGTCGAGGATCTGTTGCAGCTTATTGCGCAGCATCTCCTGCAACGCCATTGACGGGCCGGCTTGCCCGGTAAAGGCGGCGGTTTTTTCCACCGCCGTTACGTAAGCGAATTCGAGCTCGACGAGCTCCTCCCAGCGCCCGGTTTGCGCCAGCGCGATCATCTGGCTGCTCAGGCTGTAAATTTGTTGATAAGCGGCTAACAGCTGCTGTTGACGTTCCATTACACGGCGTCCTGCGAAGGTTGGTAGTTGGGGCCGATCTGGCGCCAGGCATCGGCGATGTTTTCCAGCAGTTTGACCACTTCGGCGATCGCCGCTTCGTCGTTGTTCAGGTTGGCCTGCATCAGGCGCCGCTTCATATAGTCGTACAACGCCGCCAGGTTTTCGGCGATTTCGCCGCCCTGTTGAGGGTCCAGGCCGCCTTTCAGGCCGTTGTCGATGATGTTGATGGCTTTGGACAGCGCCATACCTTTGCCGGCGATATCGCCCTGGTTCATCAGGATGCGTGCGCGAAGCAGGGCGCTGAGCGCCCCGTCGAACAACATCACGATTAACTGGTGCGGGCTGGCGCTCATGGCGCCGCTTTCCAGACTGACCTGTGCATAGGCCTGAGTGCCGCTTCTGTTATACATGTTGTTTCTTTTACCTGTTACCTGGTTAAGGGATCACTTTGTCGAGAATTGCTGTTGTAAATAGTTACCCGTGCTGCTCAATTTGGACATCATGGTATCCAACTGAACGAACTGCTGCTTATAGCGGTCGATGGTGTTCTGAATGCTGGCCGTGACCGTGGTGATCTGAATGTTCAGGCGATCGAGGTTGGTGTTGATGCTCTTGGTCGAGTTCTCGATGATGCCGCCGGATTTGACGTAGTTCTGGATCTCGTTGTGGATTTCGGTGGCCATGCCGGTGTCTTTACCGTTGCCGGCGAAGAAGTTGGCAACCTGATCCGGTTTCTCGTCGATGGCTTTGTTCAGCTTGGTGCTGTCGATTTCCAGCTTACCGGTTTTGACGTTGGTGGTGATGCCGAGGTTGCCCAGGCCTTTCAACTCCGGGTTGTCCTGTGCCGAACTGAGGGCGCTCTTGATCGAAGACTGGATGCCGCGCAGGGTGTTGTCGCCCAGCAGCGCGCCGTTTTTGGCATTCTGCGCTTCACCGCTTTTAACCGGCGTGTATTTGGTCAGCGAATTGAAGGTGTCCAGCAGCGAGTTGTAGTTATCTACCCACTCTTTAATCTTGTCGGCGCTGCCGCTCTTGTCGATGCCGATCACCAGGTTTTGCGGTTCGCCGGGCTTGGTGGTGGTTTTCAGATCGAGCGTTACGCCCTGCAGAGCATCGGCGATCGAGTTGGTGCTGCGCTTGATTTTCGTGCCGTTGACGACGATTTCCGCATCCTGGCCGGGCACGGTTTGCTTCATCGCGGCGCTGCCATCTTTAGGCGGATTTTTAGGATCGTAGTTGAGGATGGCGCCGAGCTTGTCGTCGTTATTGACCTGCACCGAAATGGTGTTTTTTTCGCCTGGCGTGGTGGAGCTTAATGCCAGTTGATAGTCATTGTCGCCGACGCGCATGATGCTGGCGGTGACGCCGGATTTCGATTTATTGATGGCGTCGCGCATCTCGACCAGTGAGGTCTGATCGTCACCGAGCGGGATCTTGGTCTCTTTCGGCGGATTGCCTGCCGTAATAGAGATGGAACGATCGCTGCTGCCCGGCGTGCCCAGTTTGGCCTGCTGGTCGGCAATCGGCGTCTGAGTGGTCAGCGTTTGCGGCTGCGCGAGCTTCAACACCTCGATCGAGTAGTTGCCCGGCACCGATTTGTCGGTGGTGGTCACGGTAAACTGATCGTGCTTGGTGGCGGTAGTGTTGTTGAAAAACTCTGGCTTGGCCAGGTCTTTGCTCAGATTGTCAAACTTCTCCAGCGAGCTTTTCAGCGTACCGTAAGCGGTCAACTGGGCGTTATAGCTGGTCTGCTGGGTGGTGTACGGCGTCAGACGCTGTTGTTCCGCTTTGGTCAGCTTGTCCAGCAAACCGTTAAGGTCGAGTCCTGAGCCGATGCCTAATGAACTGATCGATGCCATTCGTGCTTCTCCTTGATAATGACTTTATTCGCTTTACGCGTTATCGGCCCAGCGGTGAAAAAGTTTACTGAAAAAAACAAAAAAACGATGGCGCAATAGAAGAGGGAAAAACCGCGTTATTTCTGCCATTGCCGGCGGCGCAAAAAATTTTAAAAAATTGCTAAAGGTTGTTAGGGGAGGGCCGATACCTGAGGGGACGGTGGTTGACGCCGTGGGCAAACAAGCCCGAACCTTTTAACTGTGTTGCGAAGAACGCAACTGACTCGTAAGGAAAGCAAACAATGGCACAAGTAATCAACACTAACAGCCTGTCGCTGATGGCGCAGAACAACCTGAACAAATCTCAGTCTTCTCTGGGCACTGCGATTGAGCGTCTGTCTTCCGGTCTGCGTATCAACAGCGCGAAAGACGATGCTGCGGGTCAGGCTATCTCCAACCGTTTCACTGCAAACATCAAAGGCCTGACTCAGGCTTCTCGCAACGCCAACGACGGTATCTCTCTGGCGCAGACCACTGAAGGCGCACTGAACGAAGTTAACGACAACCTGCAGAACATCCGTCGTCTGACCGTACAGTCTCAGAACGGTTCCAACTCTGCCAGCGACCTGCAGTCCATCCAGGACGAGATCTCTCAGCGTCTGTCTGAAATCAACCGCATCTCCGAGCAGACCGATTTCAACGGCGTGAAAGTGCTGAGCTCAGATCAGAAACTGACCATCCAGGTTGGCGCGAACGACGGCGAAACCATCGATATCGAACTGAAAGACATCAACGCTAAAACGCTGGGTCTGGAAAAGTTCAGCGTGGCTGATGGCATTGATAAATCCAAAGTAGCTGCAACCGCACCTGCTACCGTGAAAACCGGCACCAGCGTGGCTATCAACACCGGCACCGTTAAGGCTGATACTAAAGACATCACCGGCTACGAAAAAGTGGGTGACGATGTATTCGCTATCAACACGGATGGTGACTACTACAAAGCAACTTTCGATAAAGCGACCGGCGACCTGAAATCTGTTGCCACCAAAGAAGCCACTAAACCAACTGGCGGCACTGCGGTAACCAGCATTGAGAAAGAAGTGGCTCCTACTGGCCCTGATGCGGCTAACCTGCGCTCTTACGACAGCGGTAAATCTTACGTGATCCAGGAAGGTACCGGTGCCGATGCCAAATATTTCAAGGCGACCGTAGACGCTTCCGGTAAAGTGACCAAGGGCGCTGAGCAGTCCACCGAGCCAAAAACTGCCGACCCGCTGGCAACCCTGGACAAAGCGCTGTCTCAGGTTGACTCCCTGCGTTCTTCCCTGGGTGCGGTACAGAACCGTTTCGATTCTGTTATCAACAACCTGAACAGCACCGTTAACAACCTGTCCGCTTCTCAGTCCCGTATCCAGGATGCCGACTACGCGACCGAAGTGTCCAACATGAGCCGCGCCAACATCCTGCAACAGGCTGGCACCTCTGTTCTGGCACAGGCTAACCAGTCTACTCAGAACGTTCTGTCCCTGCTGCGTTAATCGTCTCTCCCGATTAACTGTCGCAAAGAAACCCCGCTTCGGCGGGGTTTTTTTATGCTCGCGCACCGCACGGTTATTACATGGCGCAAATAAAGCCCGTTTTGTGCGACTGTTCAGCCGATTGGCATTCCGCCCCCTACGCATAATAGCGCTGACTCTCTTATCCGCAGGTTTAAGACATAGTGAGCGATCTGTATACCGCCGAAGGCGTGATGGACAAAAATTCTCTCTGGCTGCGCTACGTCCCGTTAGTGCGCCACGAGGCGTTGCGCCTGCAGGTCAGGTTGCCCGCCAGCGTGGAGCTTGACGACCTGCTGCAGGCCGGGGGAATCGGGCTACTGAACGCCGTTGAGCGTTATGACGCCCTACAGGGAACCGCCTTTACCACCTATGCGGTGCAGCGCATTCGCGGCGCGATGCTCGACGAGCTGCGCAGCCGCGACTGGGTGCCGCGCAGCGTGCGGCGCCATGCGCGCGAGGTCGCGCAGGTGATGCGGCAGCTGGAACAGCGTTACGGCCGCCCGGCGAGCGAGACGGAAGTGGCGCAGACGCTGAATATCTCGCTGGATGAGTACCGTCAAATTCTGTTGGACACCAATAACAGCCAGCTTTTCTCCTACGACGAATGGCGCGAGGAGCATGGCGAGAACGCGGAACCGATGCTGGAAGGGCATGAAGAGGCCAACCCGCTGCATCACCTGTTGGAAGGCAGCCTGCGCCAGCGAGTGATCGACGCCATCGAGGCGTTGCCGGAGCGCGAAAAAATGGTGCTGACGCTGTATTACCAGGAAGAGTTGAATCTCAAGGAGATCGGCGCCGTGCTGGACGTCGGGGAATCCCGCGTCAGCCAACTGCACAGTCAGGCGATCAAGCGCCTACGCGCGCGGCTGGCGAACGATACCTGACGGCGGCCCGCCGCCCCTCAACTCGATGACTCATGCGACAATCGGACTGCCCCTTATGCCAGGAATACTGTTGAAGAAACGGCCGCTTAGCCGTTACCTGAAAGATTACAAGCACAGCCAGACGCATTGCTCCCAGTGCGGTAAGCTGTTGGACCGCATGGCGCTGGTGTTTCGCGGCAAAATCATCAATAAAGAAGCCATCGCGCGCATGGATCAGCCGATCGACGATGCGGTCTGGCAAAACGTGCAGCATGAGCTGACCGCACTGTGCCGCTTTTGCAGCGAGATTTCCTGCAACAGCCACCCGAGCTATTTCGACATCATGGCGTTCAAGCAATATCTGTTCGAACAGACCGAGATGAGCCACAGCACCATTCGCGAGTACGTGGTGCGGCTGCGCCGGCTGGATGAAATGCTGGTGGCGCGCAATTACCCGGCGGACAAATTCGCCAACTGCGCCAGCCATCAGCGCATTATTGACGATCTGCCTAGCGCGGCGCACAACAACTACCGCATTGCGCTGCGCAAATACGATCAGTATCTCGCCTGGCAGCGCAGCTACTGAGACTTTCCCCGGCCGCTGGCCGAGATCTGCGGCTCCCCCCGTGATAAAGGATGATTATTCAGTTCACATCTGCTAAATCTATCGGTTATCAGATGTCGATATTCGATTCCCTGGGGGGAAGTAGTGAACCTGCAACAACAACTGGCGCAATTTCCGCGTCTGGATCTGGTTGGCACCGCCACACCGCTGGAAAAACTGTCCCGTCTCTCCGATTACCTCGGCCGTGAAATTTACCTCAAACGTGACGATGTCACCCCTATGGCGATGGGCGGCAACAAGCTGAGAAAGCTGGAGTTTTTGGCCGCAGATGCGCTGCGTCAAGGCGCTGATACGCTGGTCACCGCCGGCGCCATTCAATCCAACCACGTGCGCCAGACGGCGGCGGTGGCGGCGAAACTGGGCCTGCACTGCGTCGCGCTGCTGGAAAATCCCATCGATACCCGTGCGGAAAACTACCTGACCAACGGCAACCGCCTGTTGCTCGGCCTGTTCAACGCCGAGGTGGTGATGTGCGAAGCGCTGCACGATCCGCAGCAGCAGTTGGCGGAACTGGCGACGCGCCTCGAGGCACAGGGCTTCCGGCCTTACGTGGTGCCGGTGGGCGGCTCCAATGCCCTGGGCGCGTTGGGATATGTGCAGTGCGCATTGGAAATCGCCGAACAGAGCCAACGCAGCAACGTGGCGTTCAGTTCGGTGGTGGTGGCGTCCGGCAGCGCCGGCACCCATGCCGGGCTGGCGGTGGGGCTGCAACAGCTGCTGCCCGAAACCGAGTTGATCGGCGTGACGGTCTCGCGCACCGTGATCGATCAGCTGCCGAAGGTGGAGCAGATCCAGAAAGCCCTGGCCTGTTCGCTGAATATCGACGAACTGGCGCCGATCGCGCTGTGGGACGATTACTTCGCGCCGCAGTACGGCATGCCGAACGAAGAGGGCATGGCGGCGGTGCAGCTGCTGGCGCAGCAAGAAGGCGTGTTGCTGGATCCGGTATACACCGGCAAAGCGATGGCCGGTTTGATCGACGGCATCGCCCAGCGGCGTTTCCGCGACGAAGGGCCTATCCTGTTCGTTCACACCGGCGGTGCGCCGGCGCTGTTCGCCTACCATCCGCAGGTGTAAATACCGCTTGTTATTCCATTTTGAACTATATTTATAAGGTTATATTCCTTTATGCGGGCGGTCGCACTGTTAAAGTGCTGATATCAAAAAAGATAAATAACACACAGGGGTGTTTATGATGTTTGCGAAAGTTCGTCGTCAATGGCTGTTGGGCGTGGTGGGCGTCGCGTTGGCCGCCGGTTTGGCAACTCAAGCCTACGCCGCCGACAATCTGCTGCAGCAGGTGAAACAGCGCGGCACGCTGATCGTCGGTCTGGAAGGCACCTATCCGCCGTTCAGCTTCCAGGGTGAAGACGGCAAATTGACCGGTTTCGAAGTGGATTTCGCCAACGCGCTGGCGGAACATTTGGGCGTGAAGGCCAAGCTGAACCCGACCAAGTGGGACGGCATGCTGGCTTCGCTGGAATCAAAACGCATCGATGTGGTGATCAACCAGGTGACCATTTCTGATGAGCGCAAGAAGAAATATGATTTCTCCACCCCTTACACCGTTTCCGGTATTCAGGCGCTGGTGAAAAAAGGCAACGAAGGCACCATCACCAAGCCGGAAGACCTGAAGGGCAAGAAGGTCGGCGTTGGTCTGGGCACCAACTATGAGCAATGGCTGCGCGAGAATGTGCAGGGCGTGGACGTGCGTACCTACGACGACGACCCGACCAAGTATCAGGATTTGCGCGTCGGCCGCATCAACGCCATTCTGGTGGATCGCCTGGCGGCGCTGGATCTGGTGAAGAAAACCGGCGATACGCTGGCGGTAGCCGGCCCGGCGTTCTCCCGCCAGGAGTCCGGCGTGGCGCTGCGCAAGAACAACCCGGAGCTGTTGGCCGCGATTGACCAGGCGATCGCCGAGATGCAAAAAGATGGCACGCTGGCGAAGATCTCCGAGAAATGGTTTGGCGCGGACGTAACTAAATAATGCACGAAAGTATTCAACTGGCGCTGGATTCAGCGCCATTTTTATTGAAGGGCGCAATACTGACGCTTCAGCTTAGCCTGGGCGGTATGGCGTTCGGCCTGTTGCTTGGTTTTCTGCTGGCGCTGATGCGCCTTTCGCCGCTTTGGCCGCTGGCGTGGCTGTCGCGCATTTACGTGTCGCTGTTCCGCGGCACGCCGTTGATCGCCCAGCTGTTTATGATCTATTACGGTCTGCCGCAGTTCGGCATCGAGTTCGATCCTTTCCCGGCGGCGCTGATTGGCCTGTCGCTCAATACCGCCGCCTACACCTCGGAAACGCTGCGCGCGGCGATTTCGTCGATCGACAAAGGGCAGTGGGAAGCCGCCGCCAGCATCGGCATGACCCGTTGGCAAACCCTGCGCCGGGTGATCCTGCCGCAGGCGGCGCGCACCGCCCTGCCGCCGCTGGGCAACAGCTTCATCGGCCTGGTGAAAGACACCTCGCTGGCCGCTACCATTCAGGTGCCGGAGCTGTTCCGCCAGGCGCAGCTGATCACCTCGCGCACGCTGGAAGTGTTCACCATGTACCTGGCGGCATCGCTGATTTACTGGGTGATGGCGACCCTGCTTTCCGCACTGCAAAACCGTCTGGAAGCCCACGTTAATCGCCAGGATCAGGAGTAGCGCATGAGTGCCATTGAAGTTAAGCAATTGACCAAGCAGTTCAAGGGTCAGACGGTGCTGCATGGGATCGATCTGGCGGTGGACGCCGGTGAAGTGGTGGCGATCATCGGCCCGAGCGGTTCGGGGAAAACCACCTTGTTGCGCTGCATCAACCTGCTGGAGGAGCCGGATTCCGGCACCATTCGCGTCGGCGACATCCTGATCGACGGCAGCAAGCCGTTGAGCAAACAGAAAAATCAGGTGCGCGCGCTGCGTCAGCAGGTCGGTTTCGTGTTCCAGAGCTTCAACCTGTTCCCGCATCGTTCGGTGCTGGAAAACATCATCGAAGGGCCGGTGGTCGTCAAGGGCGAGGCGAAAGCCAGCGCGGAACAGCGCGCCCGCGCGTTGCTGGCCAAGGTGGGGCTGAGCGGCAAGGAGCAGGCTTATCCGCGGCGGCTGTCCGGCGGCCAACAGCAGCGAGTGGCTATTGCGCGCGCGCTGGCGATGCAGCCGGAGGTGATTTTGTTCGATGAGCCGACGTCGGCGCTCGATCCTGAGCTGGTAGGGGAAGTGCTCAATACCATGCGCTCACTGGCGGAAGAGAAACGCACCATGGTGATCGTCACCCATGAGATGAGTTTCGCCCGCGACGTGGCCGACCGGGTTATCTTTATGGATCACGGCCGCATCGTCGAACAAGGCCCGGCCAAAGCGCTGTTCGCCAACCCGCAGCACCAGCGCACTCAGCAATTCCTCGACAAGTTCCGGAATCAATAAGGCGGCGGGGGGAGCTTCCCCCGCCCGCATTTACTCCGCTTTCAACAATTCGTTTCGCGCTGCAGCTGCCGTATCCCGGATGTTGCCGAACCCGAGAGTCAATGCGAATCGTAGCGGTCTGCTGCGGCTTTCAAGCAAACTAATCCGTTCTAAGCTCACCCTATTGTTACCGCCCATGAGGCGACACATCCTCATGCAAGGATAACAAGACGCTAACGGCTGGCCGGGCTGCGGGCAATAAAAAAACCCTGCACGAGTGCAGGGTTTGCGTAGCGGTGAGCCAATCAGGCGGCAATGTATGGCCGCCTTGACGATGCGTTAACCGATGGTCATCAGGCTGGCGTTACCGCCGGCGGCGGCGGTGTTGACGCTCAACGAACGTTCGATCAGCAGGCGCTCCAACAGGATGTTGGTTTCACCGTGGGCGAAGCCTTGCACCGAGACGATGGCGCCGCCGCGCTGCGCGATCTGCTCGCACAGGGTGCGCAGCTGGTCGGCATCGCCGTGGTAGATGGCGGCGTCGAACTCGACCTTGTCCTGCTGCCAGTCTTTGCTGAAGGCGATGCGCGCCTGCACATCGTTCGGCAGGCGGCGGAACAGATTGCGCTGCAGTTCCGCTTCCGGCCACAGCGCGCTGCTGCCGACCGCCAGCACGGCGGCCAACTGGATCAGTGCGTCGGCTTCGTTATCCGCCAGGCACAGCACGCGTTCACGCGGCAGCAGGGCATAGGTATTGCGCTCGCCGGTCGGGCCCGGCAGCGGGCGTACGGTGCCGCCCTGGCCCAGTTCCGCATAGCGCTGCGCCAGTGCCGCCAGTTCGCCTTGTTGGCTGGTGACCGCCCATTTCTCCAGCGATTGCAGCGCGCCCAGCAGCTGCGGCCGCGCGGTGGCTTCCATCGGGCGCTCTTCGTCCTGACGGTGCAGCGTACGTTGCAGCGCGTCGTCCGGGCGGTTGGCCAGCAGACGGTACAGGTACAGCGGGCCGCCGGCTTTCGGGCCGGTGCCCGACAGGCCTTCGCCGCCGAACGGCTGCACCCCGACCACCGCGCCAACCATGTTACGGTTGACGTACAGGTTGCCGACCTTGGCGCGTTCGGTCACCCGGGCGATGGTTTCATCGATACGGGTGTGAATGCCCAGCGTCAGGCCATAACCGGCGGCGTTGATCTGATCGACCAGCGCGTCCAGATTGTTGCGCTGGAAGCGCACCACGTGCAGCACCGGGCCGAAGATCTCTTTTTGCAGCTCGTCGAAGCTGTCGAGTTCGATCAGCGTCGGCTTGATGAAGGTGCCGCGCGCCCACTCTTTCTCATCCTGCGCGCTGCCTTTGGCGGCCTGGTACACCTTGCGGCCTTTGGCGCGCATCGCCTGGATGTGGCGTTCGATGCCGGTTTTGGCGTCGGCGTCGATCACTGGGCCCACGTCGGTGGACAGGCGCTCCGGGTTGCCCATGCGGCATTCGGCCATCGCGCCGCGCAGCATTTGCAGCGTGTGCTCGGCCACGTCTTCCTGAATGCACAGGATACGCAGCGCGGAACAGCGCTGGCCGGCGCTGTCGAAGGCGGAGGCCACCACGTCGGTCACCACCTGTTCGGTCAGGGCGGAAGAGTCGACGATCATGGCGTTCAGGCCACCGGTTTCGGCGATCAGCGGCGTCGGGCGGCCCTGCGGATCCAGGCGACCGGCGATGCTGCGCTGCAGAATACCGGCGACGTCGGTGGAGCCGGTAAACATCACGCCGCGTACGCGGGCGTCGTTGACCAGCGTTGAGCCGACGGTTTCACCCTGGCCCGGCAGCAGCTGCAGCACGCCTTGCGGAATGCCGGCTTCCAGCAGAATACGCACCGCCTGCGCGGCCACCAGCGGCGTTTGCTCGGCCGGTTTGGCCAGCACGCTGTTGCCGGCCGCCAGCGCGGCGGCGATTTGGCCGGTGAAGATCGCCAGCGGGAAGTTCCACGGGCTGATGCAGACCACCGGGCCCAGCGGGCGGTGGCTGTCGTTGGCGAAATCGTCGCGCACCTGGCCGGCGTAGTAGTGCAGGAAGTCGACCGCTTCGCGCACTTCGGCGATGGCGTTGTTGAAGGTTTTACCGGCTTCGCGCACCAGAATGCCCAGTAGGCTTTGCAGCTGGCTTTCCATCAGCTCGGCGGCGCGTTCGAGGATCGCGGCGCGCTCCGTCGGCGGTGTCGCGAACCAGATTGGGCCGGCGGCCGCGGCGGCGTCGAGCGCACGGCTGACTTCGTTTTCGGTGGCTTCACGCACGTAGCCGACCACATCGCCCGGCTCGGCCGGGTTGATCACCGGCTGTTCCACGCCCTGATCCAATTCGGCGTCGATGATAGGCTCCGCGCGCCACGGATGGCTGGCGCTGGTGAGCAGGGCGCTGGAGAGCGAAGCCAGACGCTGTTCGTTGGACAGATCCAGACCGCTGGAGTTGGTGCGCTTCTCGCCGTACAGCTCGCGCGGCAGCGGAATGCGCGGATGCGGCAGGCCAATCTGGCCTTCGCTGGCCGCCAGCGCTTCCACGGCGCTGACCGGATCGGCCACCAGCTCGTCGAGCGGCAGGGTGGCGTCGGCGATGCGGTTGACGAACGAGGTGTTGGCGCCGTTTTCCAGCAGGCGGCGCACCAGGTAAGCCAGCAGCGTTTCATGGGTGCCGACCGGCGCATAGATGCGGCAAGGGCGGTTCAGTTTGCCGTCGGCCACTTTACCCACCACCTGTTCGTACAGCGGTTCACCCATGCCGTGCAGGCACTGGAACTCATACTGGCCAGGGTAGTAGTTGTTGCCGGCCAGGTGATAGATGGCGCTCAGGGTATGGGCGTTGTGGGTGGCGAACTGCGGATAGATCAGGTTCGGCACCGACAGTAGCTTGCGGGCGCAGGCCAGGTAGGAAACGTCGGTATAGACCTTGCGGGTGTAGACCGGGTAGCCTTCCAGGCCGTCCATCTGGGCGCGTTTGATTTCGCTGTCCCAGTAGGCGCCCTTCACCAGACGGATCATCAGGCGACGGCGGCTGCGTTGCGCCATGTCGATCACCGCGTCGATGGCGAACGGACAACGTTTTTGGTAGGCCTGGATCACGAAGCCGATGCCGTTCCAGCCGGCCAACTGCGGCTCGAAGCACAGCTTCTCCAGCAGATCGAGCGAGATCTCCAGGCGGTCGGCCTCTTCGGCGTCGATGTTGATGCCGATATCGTACTGGCGTGCCTGCAGGGTCAGCGACAGCAGGCGCGGGTAGAGTTCTTCCATGACGCGTTCGTACTGCGCGCGGCTGTAGCGCGGGTGCAGGGCGGACAGCTTGATGGAGATGCCGGGGCCTTCATAGATGCCGCGGCCGTTGGAGGCTTTGCCGATGGCGTGGATCGCCTGCTGGTAGGAAACCAGGTAGGCCTGGGCGTCGGCCTCGGTCAGGGCGGCTTCGCCCAGCATGTCGTAGGAGTAGCGGAAGCCTTTATCTTCGAGCTTGCGCGCGTTGGCCAGCGCTTCGGCGATGGTTTCGCCGGTCACGAACTGTTCGCCCATCAGGCGCATCGCCATGTCCACGCCTTTGCGGATCAGCGGTTCGCCGCTCTTGCCGATAATGCGGTTCAGCGAACGGGACAGATTGGCTTCGTTATGCGTGGACACCAGTTTGCCGGTGAACAGCAGGCCCCAGGTAGCGGCGTTGACGAACAGCGACGGGCTGCGCCCGAGGTGCGAGTGCCAGTTGCCGTTGCTGATCTTGTCGCGGATCAGGGCATCACGGGTCGGTTTGTCCGGAATGCGCAGCAGCGCTTCCGCCAGGCACATCAGCGCCACCCCTTCCTGCGAGGAGAGGGAGAACTCTTGCAGCAGGCCTTGCACCATGCCGGCGCGGCCGTTTGCACTTTTTTGGTTACGCAACTTCTCGGCGATGCCATAGGCCATTTTGTGAGTGGCCTGTGCAAGATCGGCGGGTAATCGCGCCTGTTCGAGCAACATCGGCACCGCTTCGGTCTCCGGGCGACGATAGGCGGCGGTGATGGCGGCGCGGGTGACCGACTGCGGCAGAATTTGTTCGGCGAAATCGAGGAATGGCTGGTGTGACTCTTCCTGCGCTTGCGGCATAATGTCGTCCGCTTCAGGCTGGCCCGCAGCGGCCAGCGCTGGAATTTCAGGAATATCGGTACCGCTCTCGAGACGCTCGAGGTAATTAAAGATGGCCTGCTTGATGAGCCAGTGCGGCGTGCGATCGATGCGCTGCGCGGCGCTCTTGATCCGGTCGCGTGTTGCCTCGTCGAGTTTCACGCCCATTGTGGTAGTGCCCATGCCAATCCAACTCCTGTGTTTAGAACCTATCCCATCAGGCTAGACAAACAGCAGGCCGGAAAGCCTGTTGGGATAGGTTCGTGAGATGTGTGGGGTTAAGAATGCAGACAATATCCTGCATGTTGCAACTTTGTGCAACCTTGTTAAATCAGGCTGATGAGCGAAGTGTGAGTTTCATCGATTTTTTAACATCGGCAGTTGGCATGAATGTTGCGTTATTGAGCGAACGCGGCGGGGTTTATGCGGCCGCAGGCGTTTTACCTTGCGGTATATAAGGGTAATGAACGGGTGCAACTCATTTTGCTTGTCGTGAGTGCAACCTTTGAGCTCGGTAAATGTGACGCAGGGTAAACTTTGTGTAACTTTGTTGTTAAATATCTTGTTGGTTGATGAAAGGCTCATCTAGGATAACCGACGGTCAACAATTACGGGCAGAAACTATTTTACCTGCACTCGCTCGCAGGCTGCGCCACGTTCCGGCGCGGCGGCCAGTGAAATGCATTGCGCGTGGGTTTACCGGCGCCGGCGTGGCCGGAGCGAAACGCGAATAATAATGAAAGTGGAGAATTAAATGACAATGAGCACACCTATGCTGGTGACCTTCCTGGTGTACATTTTCGGGATGGTGCTGATCGGCCTGCTTGCCTACCGGGCAACCAACAACTTTGATGACTATATTCTCGGCGGCCGCAGTTTGGGCAGCGTGGTGACCGCGCTGTCCGCCGGCGCTTCCGACATGAGCGGCTGGCTGCTGATGGGCCTGCCGGGCGCCATCTTCCTCTCCGGCATCTCCGAAAGCTGGATCGCCATCGGCCTGACCATCGGCGCTTACCTGAACTGGAAGCTGGTGGCAGGAAGGCTGCGCGTGCATACCGAAGCCAACAACAACGCCCTGACGCTGCCGGACTATTTCACCAGCCGCTTTGAAGACAACAGCAAGCTGCTGCGGGTGATCTCGGCCATCGTCATCCTGGTGTTCTTCACCATTTACTGCGCCTCCGGCATCGTGGCCGGCGCGCGCCTGTTCGAAAGCACCTTCGGCATGAGCTACGAAACCGCCCTGTGGGCCGGCGCCGCGGCGACCATCCTGTATACCTTTATCGGCGGTTTCCTGGCGGTGAGCTGGACCGACACCGTGCAGGCCAGCCTGATGATTTTCGCGCTGATCCTGACGCCGGTGATCGTGATTTTCGCCGTCGGCGGCATCGATACCTCGATGCTGGTGATTCAGGCGCAGAACCCGGCCAACCTCGACATGCTGAAGGGGCTGAACTTCGTCGCCATCCTGTCGCTGCTGGGTTGGGGCCTGGGCTACTTCGGCCAGCCGCACATCCTGGCGCGTTTCATGGCGGCGGATTCTCACCGCACCATCCGCAGCGCGCGCCGCATCAGCATGACCTGGATGATCCTGTGCCTCGCCGGCACCATCGCCGTCGGTTTCTTCGGCATCGCTTACTTCGCCAATAACCCGGATCAAGCCGGCAACGTGTCGCAGAACGGTGAACGCGTGTTCATCGAGCTGGCGATGCTGCTGTTCAACCCATGGGTGGCGGGCGTGCTGCTGTCGGCGATTCTGGCGGCGGTCATGAGTACGCTGAGCTGCCAGCTGCTGGTGTGCTCCAGCGCGATCACCGAAGACCTGTATAAGGCGTTCCTGCGCAAAGGCGCCAGCCAGCGTGAGCTGGTGTGGGTCGGCCGCGTGATGGTGCTGGTGGTGGCGTTGATCGCCATCGCGCTGGCGGCCAACCCGGAGAACCGCGTGCTGGGCCTGGTGAGCTACGCCTGGGCCGGTTTCGGCGCCGCCTTCGGCCCGGTCGTGCTGATCTCGGTGCTGTGGTCGCGCATGACCCGCAATGGCGCGCTGGCCGGCATGCTGGTCGGCGCGGTGACGGTTATCGTCTGGAAACAGTACGAATGGCTGGGCCTGTATGAAATCATCCCGGGCTTTATTCTGGGCTGCCTCGCCATCGTGGTAGTGAGCCTGATGGGCCGCCGGCCATCCGCCACCATGACCGAGCGTTTCGATCAGGCGGAAGCCGAGTATAAAACGGTATAACGCCGTTCGATGTCAGTCAGCAAGGGGCGCGTAACGCGCCCTTTTTTTCGCCTGCCGATCGCCGTCATCCAACACCTGGTGACATTTGATTAGAAAAAATCACGCTGGCGCCTCTTGTATTTCTTCTTGGCAGAATGATAATCACTCTCGTTGCATTTTACGTTTCTTTACAGAGTTGCGCAGCGCATGTCGAGCCAGCTTTCTCTGCCGCCGCGGTCTTTTCAGGGGTGATTATTTATGTTCGTTCCCTTTCTTATCATGTTCCGTGAAGGGCTGGAGGCCGCGCTGATCGTCAGCCTGATCGCCAGCTACCTGAAACGCACGCAGCGCAGCCAATGGCTGGGCGCGGTGTGGATCGGCGTGATTGTCGCCGCGGCGCTGTGTCTGGCGCTCGGCATCTTCATCAATGAAACCACCGGCGAGTTCCCGCAGAAGCAGCAGGAGCTGTTCGAAGGCATCGTCGCGGTGGTGGCTGTGGTGATCCTCACCTATATGGTGTTCTGGATGCGCAAAGTGTCCAAGTCGGTCAAGGTGCATCTGGAAGGGGCGATCGATCAGGCGCTCAGCGCCGGCAAAGGGCAGGGTTGGGCGCTGGTGGCGATGGTGTTCTTCGCCGTGGCGCGCGAAGGGCTGGAGTCGGTGTTCTTCCTGCTGGCGGCTTTCCAGCAAGACGTGGGCGCCGCGGCGCCGATCGGCGCGGTGCTCGGCCTGGTGGCCGCCATCGTGCTGGGCATGATGATTTACTGGGGCGGGGTGAAGCTGCACCTGGCCAAATTCTTCAAATGGACCAGCCTGTTCATTCTGTTCGTCGCCGCCGGGCTGGCCGCGGGGGCGATCCGCGCCTTCCATGAGGCCGGTCTGTGGAACCACTTCCAGGACATCGCCTTCGATTTCAGCAGCACCCTGTCGACCCATTCGCTGTTCGGCACCCTGCTGGAAGGCATTCTCGGTTATCAGGAAGCGCCGACGGTCAGCGAAGTGGCGGTCTACTTCCTGTATCTGATCCCGGCGCTGATTTTCTTTTTCCTGCCGCAGCGCGCGGAGCCGGCAGCGGCTCCGGCGCAACGTAAAATCAATCATTAATGTTTAATAGGGAATCTCGTATGTCTACTCCGTTATTTCGCCGCAAGGCGTTGCACGCAGCATTACTGGCTATCCCGGCGTTTGCGCTGAGCATCGATGCGCTGGCGGCGGACGTGCCGCAGGTCAAAGTCACGGTCAACGACAAGCAGTGCGAACCGATGCAACTGACGGTGCCGGCCGGCAAGACGCAGTTTGTGGTGCATAACACCAGCCAGAAAAACGTCGAATGGGAAATCCTGAAAGGGGTGATGGTGGTGGAAGAGCGCGAGAACATCGCGCCGGGCTTCACCCAGAAAATGACCGCCACGCTGGAAGCGGGCGAATATGATATGACCTGCGGGCTGCTGAGCAATCCAAAAGGCAAACTGACCGTCACTGCGGCGGCCAACGGCGCCACCGACGGCAAGCCGAGCGCGCTGGATCTGGTTGGCCCGATCGCCGAATACAAAGTCTACGTCACCAAAGAAGTCGACGGGCTGGTGAAACAGACCAAGCTGTTCACCGACGCGGTGAAGGCCGGCAACGTGGAGCAAGCGCGCAAGCTGTATGCGCCGACCCGTCAGCACTATGAGCGCATCGAGCCGATCGCCGAGCTGTTCTCCGATCTGGACGGCAGCATCGACGCCCGTGAAGACGACTACGAGAAGAAATCGGCGGACCCTAACTTCACCGGTTTCCACCGTCTGGAGAAGGCGCTGTTTGCCGACAACTCGACCAAAGACATGGATAAATACGCCGATCGGCTGTATCAGGACACCGTTGAGCTGCAAAAACGCGTGGGTGAACTGACCTTCCCGCCGAGCAAGGTGGTGGGCGGCGCAGCCGGGCTGATCGAAGAAGTGGCGGCCAGCAAGATCAGCGGTGAAGAAGACCGCTATAGCCGCACCGACCTGTGGGATTTCCAGGCCAACGTCGACGGCGCGCAGAAGATCGTCAACCTGCTGCGCCCGCTGCTGGTCAAGGCCAACAAGCCGCTGCTGGACAAGATTGACGCCAACTTCAAAACCGTGGACACCATTTTGGCGAAGTACAAAACCAAAGAGGGCTATGAGTCCTACGAGAAGCTGAGCGAAGCCGATCGCAATGCGTTGAAAGGGCCGATCACCACGCTGGCGGAAGATCTTTCCCAGCTGCGCGGCGTATTGGGTCTGGACTGAGGCAGACGGTTATGAGCAACAAGGCAGGCCCGAATAACGGGCCGCATCCGCAATCGCAGGGGGCGGCATCGCCTTCGCGCCGCCGTTTGCTGCAAGGGCTGGGGCTGGGCGCGCTGGCGCTGGGCGGCAGCCGCCTGGCGCAGGCGGCGGGTAACGCGGCGGAGCCGTTGGCGACGCCGCAGGATGAGCGCTGGCAGAAACAGCCGTTTTATGGCCGCCATCAGGCCGGCGTGCTGACGCCGCAACAGGCGGCGATGATGCTGGTGGCGTTCGATGTGTTGGCGACCGACAAAGCGGGGCTGGAGCGCCTGTTCCGGCTGCTGACCGATCGCATCGCCTTCCTGACCCACGGCGGCAAGGCGCCGGAGGTGGACGCCAAGCTGCCGCCGCTCGATTCCGGCATCATGGGGCCGGAGATTTACCCGGACAACCTGACCATCACCGTCTCGGTCGGCGCATCGCTGTTTGACGAACGCTTTGGCCTGCAGGCGCAAAAACCGCTGCGGTTGCAGAAGATGACGCGCTTCCCCAACGATGCGCTGGACGCCGCGCTGTGCCACGGCGACCTGCTGCTGCAGATCTGCGCCAACACCAATGAAACCGCTCTCCACGCGCTGCGCGATATCATCAAGCATTCGCCGGATCTGCTCAGCGTGCGCTGGAAGCGGGAAGGGTTCATCTCGGCGCATGCGGCGCGCAGCAAAGGCAAAGAAACGCCGATTAACCTGCTGGGCTTCAAAGACGGCACCGCCAACCCGAAAACCGACGACACACCGCTGATGGATAAAGTGGTTTGGGTTGGCGACGGCGCCGGCGAGCCGGCGTGGACGGCGGGCGGCAGCTACCAGGCGGCGCGCATTATTCGCTTCCGCGTCGAGTTTTGGGATCGCACGCCGCTGCAGGAGCAGGAAACCATCTTTGGCCGCGAAAAGCACAGCGGCGCGCCGCTCGGCATGAAGCATGAACATGACGAGCCGAACTACGCGAACGATCCCGACGGCAAGGTGATACCGATGGACGCGCACATTCGGTTGGCTAACCCCCGCACGCCGGAAAGCCAAAGCAACCTGATGCTGCGGCGCGGCTACAGCTATTCCCTTGGCGTCTCCAATGCCGGGCAGCTGGAAATGGGGCTGCTGTTCGTCTGCTACCAGGCCGATCTGGAAAAAGGATTCCTGACGGTGCAAAAAAGGCTCAACGGCGAAGCGCTGGAGGAATACATCAAGCCGATCGGCGGCGGGTATTTCTTCGTATTGCCGGGCGTGAAAGAGGGCGGCGACTATCTGGCCAGCGGCTTGCTCAAGGCCTGAGTGCGCAATGACGAGGCGCGATCTTCCGCCTCGTTTTACTTTGTATTGCCTATTGCGCGGGACATTGCGCGACGAAGTTCAATTCGATGCTTTGGCTGCGGATTAAAAAAATCTGCACGGCTCACCGGCTTTGAATTGCGCAAAATTTAATCGAGAAACCAAAGTGTCATTTGCGTTTTCTAATTACAATTCATTGATATTGTTGTGGTAAAAATTTTTCTGGAATGACGTGTCGAGCGTGATATAGTGTTTTAGCGCTAACTGAAAACAAAAGATATTAAATTTTTTTACATTTTAGTAACGCGACGAGATTGAATGTCATTATACTGTAATCATCTGGCGGTAGTTTTCACACGGTGCACAGCTTGAAGCTGTAAATATCACTGCGGGGATCGCTAATGGTAAAGTCCTTGGTTGGGCTGGAAAGAAAAAATAACACATCTCCCCTGATTTCTCGTTGTAACGAGGGTTATCTCTCCGACTCTCTTTTACCGGCAACTCCGCACTCTTATCGCTACCGAATCTCATCACTTTTTACTCCACGTTTACAGATGCAGTCCGCGTTGTCCCGTGAAGACACGGCGCTTAAGCGTTGCCGTCAATTCACCTTGTCCCTTGGCTCTTATTGGCTCGGAGGAGGCCAAAACCTAATACGTGTGTGAAACATAATCGCGCGGCCAGGCCGTTGCGGTAGGTGAAACAAACTGTAAGGTGCCACTATGGGTAGACAGAAAGCAGTGATCAAAGCACGTCGTGAAGCGAAACGCGTTATTCGTCGTGACGCTCGTAGTCATCGCCAGCTGGAAGAAGAGTCTGTGACCTCGCTGGTGCAAATGGGGGGAGTCGAGTCTATCGGCATGGCGCGAGACAAGCGCGATAGCTCACCCATCGAGGCTAGAACCGAAGCTCAGGGTCATTACTTATCAGCCATAGAGAATAAGCAGCTGATCTTCGCCACCGGCGAAGCCGGCTGTGGCAAAACATTCATCAGCGCCGCCAAGGCGGCGGAGGCGCTGATTCATAAAGAGGTGGATCGGATTATCGTTACCCGTCCTGTTTTGCAGGCGGATGAAGACCTCGGTTTCTTGCCGGGGGATATCTCCGAGAAGTTCGCGCCTTATTTCCGCCCGGTGTATGACATTCTGGTACGTCGTTTAGGATCTTCCTTTATGCAGTACTGCCTGCGCCCGGAAATCGGCAAGGTAGAGATTGCGCCGTTCGCTTATATGCGCGGGCGCACCTTCGAAAATGCGGTCGTTATCCTGGATGAAGCCCAGAACGTGACCGCCAGCCAAATGAAAATGTTCCTGACCCGCCTGGGAGAAAACGTGACGGTTATCGTTAACGGCGACGTGACCCAGTGCGACTTGCCGCGCGGCGTGAAATCCGGCCTCAGCGATGCCCTGGAGCGCTTCGAAGAGGACGAGATGATCGGCGTTATCCGCTTTGAAAAACAGGACTGCGTGCGTTCCGCTTTGTGCCAGCGCACGCTCAACGCTTACAGTTAACCTATCCGCTAATGGAAAGGCCGCTTCGGCGGCCTTTTTTATCGCCCCTCATTTATCATTTCGTTTAACCTTTGTGTAAATTATTGTGGTTTTTTGTATAGATTTTCGTTGAGTTAGCGTCAATGATTAGTGAGTGCCAGATTGGCGCGCAATTTGCCTGTGCCGCCAAAAGGACATTATCTGGGGTGTGCGCCGTGCGGCGCATAGCGTGTAGGTTCCTTGATGCGATTCAAACATGAAATACATCGTTCTGATTTTGCTTATTTTATGCGTCGTCTATGTGCATTACCGCGGACGGGTGCGCTACAACGTGTGGCGGCAGCTGTCTGACCATTCCACCTTTACCGCACCATTGAACGTCTTCATGTATCTGTTTTCCCGCGTGCCGACCACGCCGTACCTGAAGCCGGAGCAGTTTCCTGAGCTGGCGGTGTTGAGAGATAACTGGGAAACCATCCGCGACGAAGGACAGAAGCTGATGGAGATCCAGCAGATCAAGGCGTCCGATCAATTCAACGACGCCGGTTTCAACTCGTTTTTCAAGACCGGTTGGAAGCGCTTTTATCTGAAATGGTATGAAGACAACCATCCTTCGGCCATGACCCTGTGCCCGCAGACCACGGAACTGCTGCGCAGCCTGCCTTCGGTCAAGGCGGCGATGTTCGCCGAACTGCCGGACGGCAGCCGTTTGCCGCGCCACCGCGACCCTTACGCCGGTTCGCTGCGTTATCACCTGGGGCTGATTACCCCCAACGATGACCGCTGCTTCATTGAGGTGGACGGCGAGCGCTACAGCTGGCGCGACGGGGAAGGCGTGATGTTCGATGAAACCTATCTGCACTACGCGGAAAACCAGAGCGGGCAGAACCGTCTGATCCTGTTCTGCGACATCGAACGGCCGATGCGCTACCGCTGGGCGCAGGCGGTGAACCACTGGCTGGGGCGCAATCTGATGAGCGCCGCCACCGCGCCGAATGAAGAGGGCGATCGCACCGGCGGCGTCAACAAGATGTTCAAATACATCTATGCGATACGCCGGGTGGGGAAACGCCTAAAGGCCTGGAATCGCACCGGTTACTACATCATCAAGTGGATTTTGTTCGGGGGGATCGCCGCGGCGATATTCTTCTCGGTATAAACGAAGGCGGGGGCGCACGGTGTGCGCCCCTTTTTGATCAGGCGAAGATAGTCATCATGTAGGCGGCGAACAGCGCCAGGTGGGCGGTGCCGTTCAGCACGTTGGTGCGGCCGGTCGAGAACGACAGCTGGCACAGCAGCAACACCGTCAGCATCACCACGATATGCGGCGTTTGCAGGCCGAAGATCAGCGTCTGCCCGGTCAGGGTGGCGATGATGGTGACCGCCGGCACGGTCAGGGAGATGGTCGCCAGCACCGAGCCGAAGAACAGGTTCATGGCGCGTTGCACCTGATTGTTCAACACGGCGCGCAGCGCGCCCAGCCCTTCAGGCGACAGGATCAGCAGCGCCACCAGGAAACCGGTGAACTGCGCCGGCGCGTTCATTTTGGTCAACAGACCTTCCAGCGGATTGGCGTTGAACTTGGTGACGGCGATAACCGCGATCAGGTGCACGATGAGCCAGGCGGCATGCCAGGCGCTGCTGTGGGAAGAAGGCTTGCCGTGATGCGGGTCGCCGTCGTCGTCTTCATGTTCGTACACGAACAGGCTCTGGTGGGTTTTGGTCTGGATCACCAGGAACACGCCATACATGGCGGCGGAGATCAGCGCTACCAACAGCGCTTGCCCGGTGCTGAAGTTGCCGCCCGGCAGCGCGCTCGGGAATACCAGCACGATCACCGCCAGCGGGAAAATCGCCATCAGGTACTGTTTGATGCCGCCCAGATTGACGTACTGGGTGGCGAATTTGCGCCCGCCGAGCAGCAGCGCGAAGCCGACCAGGCCGGCGGAAACGATCATGATGATGGAGTACAGCGTGTCGCGCATCAGCGCCGGCGCGGCGTCGCCGGTGGCCATCAGCGCCGAGATCAGGCTGACCTCGAGGATCACCACCGACAGGCTGAGGATCAGCGAGCCGTAGGGTTCGCCCAACCGATGAGCCAGCACGTCGGCGTGGCGCACCACGCTGAAGGCGCTGCTGAGGATCCCCACCAGCGCGAGAATATTGATCCCGACGATCAGCGGAAAGTTAGCGGTGCTGCTCCACAGGTTCAACACCACCAGCGCGGCGATGGGGAAGATCAGCGAGTATTCGGTGTGGCGAGATTTGGTGGATCGGCCAGGATCGTGTTGCGACTTCATGAGGGTGGCACTCCTTCTCAAACAGCGTAGCCCGTCGGCGCCGGTCGCCGTGGCACGGCAACTCTGCGTTTCCAGTAGGTATTTTATATTAGGATACACCCGCGGCGCCGGTGTGATGTTGTTTTTATCTGAGAAAGCAATTGCTTGCTTTATGTGATCAGGGTAACAAAAAAACCGCACGGGGTGCGGTTTTATTTACTTACTTTTACGCAGTAACGCCAATTTTTAACGTTAGATTTGAGAAAAGTCGTGTTTACTCATTTACCGCTTGGTTAATCAAGGAAAACGAGATCGTCAGTCATCAATATTATCCATGATTTCATGCCGTTTATTGTGGTAACCCTCTTCATTTAGCCCCTCACGCCAGTAAGGTACGGCATAAAGACGATTGCGATCGCATTGGCGTTCACGGCGCAGGTAGCGGCGCAACCCCACCACCAGGCGATCTTCACCGGCGAGCCAGAAGTGCGCTTCGCCCTGCGGCAGGGACTGCGCGCGGAACTGAGCGATCAGTTCGTCGGTTTTCTCCGTGCCGCCGACGATCCAATTGACTTCAACATCAGCGGGTTTTTTCAGGTCAATCATGTCAGCGGTGCTGTCGACGCGGACGAAAGCGCGCCCGGCGCTGTGCTGCGGCAGGTTTTCCAGCAGCGCGGCCAGCGCAGGCAGCGAGGAAGGATCGCCCGCCAGGCAGTAGAAATCGGCCGCCGGCAGCATCGGTTTGGGGCCGCCCGGGTTGCTGATACCGATTTTATCGCCGATTTTCGCTTGGCGCGCAAAGTCGACCGCTGGGCCTCGGTGATCGTGAATCGCAAATTCGATGTCCACTTCCGCCTGTTCCGGGCGCACGGCGCGAATGGAATAGGTGCGCACGATCGGGCGCACGGCGTCCGCGGCCCAGCGCGGGCCGTTTTCGGTCAGCGTCGGCAGATCCGGCTGAGTTTGGTCGGCGAGCGGCAAAAAGACTTTGATGTGCGCAGCGGCGGCCTTGGCCGGGTAGTAGCGCAGATCGGGCGCGGTAAAAGTGATGCGGCGCAGGTGCGGCGTAATGTCCTGCACGGCGCTGACGGCGATCAGGTAGGGGGCGCGTGAGCGAGGGGCTTCGGTAGTCACGGGGATCTCCTTATAGTTCGTTTGGCGGTGAGTATACCATGCCGTTTGATAATGAGAATTGTTTGCTCATTGAGGCGCAATCGCCTGTGAGCTAGGCTTAAGGTTCACGCAATACGCACGGGAGGACGTGATGCCATACCAAGACACGAACGACTTGCCGGACAATGTGAAGCATGTGCTGCCGGCCCATGCGCAGGCGATCTATAAAGAAGCGTTCAACAGCGCCTGGCAACAATACCGGGATCCTGAAGACCGACGCGGTGACGCCGGCCGGGAAGAGACGGCGCACAAGGTGGCCTGGGCAGCGGTCAAACAAAGCTATCGCAAGGGTGACGATGAGCGCTGGCACAAAAAGTAACGCCTTTCATGCCCCGGTAAAAATCGCGCAGACGTTATGCTGACCTCGGCAATTAATATTATTGCTGCTCAGTACAAATACTTTTCCACGTTAACGCCGCTTTGCAACTTGATTGCGCGGCGGGAAAAGAATATGGTCATTATTAATCGGAGCGGTTATTGAATTAATAAAATTCCGCACTAAAAAATAAAATTGCAAAGGTTCAGTAGTGGCGAGGGAGGACGAGAAATCGTATTCCCGGGAGGTTGTAACAGTGTTAACGCGAGATTTTCTGCAAAAAGCGGATTGCAAAACCGCCTTTGGCGCTATTGAGGAGTCGCTGTTGCTGACGCCTGAACAGCGCGCAGCCTCGTTGGCGTGCACATTATCGCGCCGGCCGGATCACAGCCCGGTATGGGTATTCGGTTACGGTTCGCTGATGTGGAATCCGGTTTTCGAATCGGAAGAAGTGCGGCCAGCCATACTGCAGGGCTGGCATCGGGCGTTCTGCATGCGTTTGACCGCCGGGCGCGGCACGCTTCATCAGCCGGGGCGCATGCTGGCGCTGAAAGAGGGTGGCCAGACCACCGGATTGGCGTTTCGTCTGCCGGAGAGCAAGCTGCGCGAAGAGCTGGAGCTGCTGTGGAAGCGCGAGATGATCACCGATTGCTACGTGCCGACCTGGTGTGAGCTGCAGCTGGAGGGCGGTGAGGCCGTCACGGCGCTGGTGTTCGTGATGAACCCGCAGCATCCGCTGTTTGAAGCAGACACCAGCCACCAGGTGATCGCGCCATTGATCGCCAGCGCCAGCGGCCCGCTAGGCACCAACGCGCAATACCTGTTTGCGCTGGATAACGAGCTGAAGCACCACGGCATGCAGGATGATTGCATCGGCGATCTGGTGCGTTACGTGCAGCAATGGTTGCAGCAGAACCGCCCCGGCGCTTTCGGGACCGAGGCCACGGCCTGAGGCGTTGGCGGGGCGGCAGACAGTAAAGGGCTCAGCGTGCGGAGCCCTTTTTCATATATCTAATACCTCTATTTAATAACTTTATTCTGCATGATTATTTAAGCCAGTCACTTTGTGTGGTTATTTATCTCGTTATTTTTAAAGCCATTCATCATTTTCCTCCGTCTTCACACCCCGAGAGTCACGATAAATAATTCACTTAGTATTAAATTGCATAACTAAAGGCTATTTCTTATTTGTTCAGCCCCGCAGGACTCCGTATCAATATGGCAGACGCTACCGCAAGAAACAGGGAGACGGGGATGAACTTTCAACAATTAAAAATTATTCGCGAATCGGCGCGCTGCAACTACAACCTGACCGAGGTCGCCAATACCTTATTTACTTCGCAGTCCGGCGTCAGCCGGCATATTCGCGAGCTGGAAGAAGAGCTGGGCATTGAAATATTCATTCGCCGCGGCAAACGGCTGCTGGGCATGACCGAGCCCGGCAAAGAGCTGCTGGTGGTGGCGGAACGCATTCTCAACGACGCCAACAACATCCGTCGCCTGGCGGACGTCTTCAGCAGCAACGATTCGGGGCAGCTGCATATCGCGACGACGCACACCCAGGCGCGCTACAGCCTGCCGGGGGTGATCAAAGAGTTTCGCGCGCTTTATCCACGGGTGCGGGTGGTGCTCAATCAGGGCAGCCCAGAAGAGATCGTCTCGATGCTGGCCGCCGGCGAAGCCGATATCGGCATCGCCAGCGAGCGGCTGATGAGCGACGAGTCGCTGGCGGCGTTCCCGTACTACCGCTGGCATCACACCATTTTGGTGCCGGAAGGGCACGAGTTGACGCGCCAGCCGCAGGTGACGCTGGAGATGCTCAGCACCTTGCCGCTGATCACTTACCGCCAGGGCATTACCGGGCGCGCGAAGCTGGATGCGGCGTTCAAAGCGGCGGGCCTGACGCCGGACATCGCGCTCAGCGCGCAGGATTCCGACGTAATTAAAACCTACGTCGAACTGGGATTGGGCGTGGGCGTGCTGGCGGACATGTCGTATGAAAAAGAGCGCGATCGCGGGTTGGTGAGCCTCAACGCCGAGCACCTGTTTGAACCCAATACGGTATGGCTGGGCCTCAAGCGCAGCCAGTTGCAGCGCAACTATGCCTGGCGCTTTATCCAACTGTGCAACCCGACGCTGTCGCTGACCGAAATCAAGGACAAGGTTTTCTCGTCGCAGCTGGATGCGGTGATTGACTACCAGATTTAATCGATAAGCGGCAGGCAACCCCTGCCGCGCATTCCGCATCGCTCCCCTAATAATCAAAACCCCATCTATATACATAAAAAGAATATCTATAGTGATTTAAGTACCTTCAGCTGCCGATCGTGCTCGCATACACTCGCGAAATTATTATAAATTCCATCCGCTTGGAGAGTTTCAGATGAAAGCGCTCGTTCCTTCTTTGCTGTTTTTAGCCGTGGCGGCCAGCGTTAACGCGCAGGCGGCGACGCCGGCCAACACGCTGGTGATCGCGCAGTCTATCGATGACGTGGTCAGCTTTGACCCGGCCCAGGGATTTGAGTTAACCACGGTGCAGTCGTTCAACAGCCTGTATCAGCGTCTGATCCAGTCCGATCCGCACAACCCTATCGATCTCAAGCCAACCCTGGCCAGCAGCTGGCAGGCCGGCGCCGACAATCGCAGCCTGACTTTCAGCCTGCGCCCGGACGCCAGGTTCACCAGCGGCAATCCGCTGCGGCCGGAAGACGTGATCTTCTCGCTTTCACGGGTGGTAAAACTCAATCTGGAGCCGTCGTTTATCCTGACGCAGCTGGGTTGGAACGCGAAGAACGTGGAGCAACACCTGAGCAAGGTGGATGACCACCAGGTAAAAATCAGCTGGAGTGAAAACGTCAGCCCAGCCTTCGTGCTCAGCCTGCTGTCGGCGCCGGTATCGTCGATCGTCGACGCCAAAGAGGCGCTGGCGCACCAGCAGGGCGACGATCTGGGGCACCAATGGTTGAACAGCCACTCCGCCGGCAGCGGCCCTTACAAAATCCGCACCTATGTGCCGCACGAGGTGGTGGTGCTGGACGCCAACCCAGGCTCGCCGGAAGGGGCGCCGACGCTGAAAACCATCCTGATCAAAAACGTGCCCGATCCGGCCGCGCGCCGTTTGCTGATCGAGCAGGGCGATGCCGATATCGCGCGCAACCTGGGGGCAGACCAGATGGCGGCCCTGAAGGGCAAGCCGGGCGTCAAACCGTTGGCCATTCCTTACGCCTCGCTTTATTTCCTGCAGTTCAACGCCAAGGCGTCGCCGGCGCTCGGCAATCCGGCGTTCTGGGAGGCGGCGCGCTGGCTGTTCGATTACCAAGGCATCGCCGACGATCTGCTGAAAGGGCAGTTCCAGAGCCATCAGGCATTCCTGCCGGACGGTTATCTGGGCGCGCTTAAGGATCAGCCGTACAGCTTCAACCCGCAAAAAGCCAAAGAAATACTGGCCAAAGCGGGGCTCAGCAACGTCAGTTTCCGTCTGGACGTCAACAACCAGCCGCCGTATCTGGATATCGCCCAGGCGTTGCAGGCCAGTTTTGCCCAGGGCGGCGTGAAGGTGGAGCTGGTGCCGGGCATCAGCTCGCAGGTCTCCACCAAGGTGAAAGCGCTTAACTACGATGCGACGCTGACTTCCTGGGGGCCGGATTATTTCGACCCTAACACCAACGCCGCAGCCTTCGCCTACAACCCGGAAGACGGCAGCAAGACGCTGGCCTGGCGCGCCAACTGGCAGATCCCGGCGCTGAGCAAGCTGACGCTGGCCGCCACCGCGGAAAACGACACCGCCAAACGGGTGGCCGACTACCAGCAACTGCAAAAACAGGTGCAGCAAAGCTCGCCGTTCGTCATCGGCCTGCAGGCGCGCAGCCTGATTGCGGTGCGCGACAACCTCAAGGGCTATGTGCAGGGCATCAACCCTGACATGGTGTTCTACAGCAAGGTCAGCAAGTAATGGCCGCTGAACTGTCCGCCTCCGCCGGGGCGGCCCGGCGGTATTGGCGCTGGGGCGGGCGGCTGCTCGGCGGCGCGCTGTCGCTGGCGTTGACGTTGCTTGGCCTGCTGCTGTTCACCTTCATGCTGTCGCACCTGGCGCCGATCGATCCGGCGCTGCAGGTGGCGGGCGATCATGCCAGCGAAGCCACCTACGCACAGGTGCGGCATGAGTTGGGGTTGGATCAGCCGTTGCCGGTGCAGTTTTGGCGTTATCTGGTGCACCTGGCGCACGGCGATTTGGGCATTTCGCGCATCACCGCCCAGCCGGTGTTGAGCGATCTGCTGCGTACCTTCCCGGCGACGGTGGAGCTGGCCACCTGCGCCATTATCCTCGGCGCCCTCGGCGGCATTACGCTGGCGTTTCTGGCGGTGCTCAAACCGGGCAGCTGGCTGGATAATGCGGCGCGTTTGCTGTCGCTGATCGGTTATTCGGTGCCGATTTTCTGGCTGAGCCTGCTCGGGCTGCTGCTGTTCTACGCCACGCTGCACTGGTCGGCGGGGCCGGGGCGGCTGGACGACATCTACCTGTACAGCATGGAGCCGCGCAGCGGTTTCGTGTTGATCGACAGCTGGCTGTCCGGCGATCGCGACATGTTCTACAACGCCATCGGCCACCTGTGGTTGCCGGTAGTGGCGTTGGCGCTGCTGTCGATGGCGGGCATTACTCGGTTGCTGCGGGCGGCGATGCTGGAAGAGTGCAACAAGGAATACGTGACGCTGGCGCGTTCCAAGGGGGCCGGGCGCCTGCGCATTCTGCTGCGCCATGTGTTTCCCAACGTGCTGGGCACGCTGATCACCGTACTGTCTCTCTCTTACGCCAGCCTGCTGGAGGGCGCGGTATTGACCGAAACGGTGTTCGCCTGGCCCGGTGTCGGGCGTTACCTGACCTCGGCGCTGTTTGCCGCTGACACGCCGGCGATCCTTGGCGCCACGCTGCTGATCGGCACCTGTTTCGTGCTGTTGAATGCGCTGGCTGACGCCTTGACCTATTTAGTGGATCCGCGAACCCGATGAGCCAATATCTCTCTGAACACGAACCGCAAAGCGAGCCGGCCGTCGGTTACCGCACCGGTCGGCGCCTGACCACGCTGACGCTGGGCGCGGCGCTGGTGGCGATTTTGATCGTCACCGCGCTGCTGGCCCCGTGGCTGGCGCCTTTCGATCCCAATCTGCAGCATATCGAGCTGCGGTTATTGCCGCCTTCCGCCGCACATTGGCTGGGCACCGATGGCTTTGGCCGCGACTTGCTCTCCCGCGTGATTTACGGCGCGCGGCCGACGCTGATTCTGGTGTCGCTGATTCTGGTGTTGACCATTCCCATCGGCCTGCTGGTCGGCATTGGCGCCGGTTACCTCGGCGGCTGGGTAGAGCGCATTTTGATGCGCCTGACCGACATTTTTCTGTCGCTGCCGAGCCTGGTGATCGCGCTGGCGTTCGTGGCGGTCATGGGGCCGGGGTTGATGAACGGCGCGCTGGCGCTGGCATTGACCAGTTGGCCGGCCTTTGCCCGCCAGGCGCGGGCCGAAACCCTGGCGCTGCGCCGCAGCGATTACCTGGCGGCGGCGCGCATGCAGGGCATCAACGGGCTGCGGCTGATGGTCGGCCATATTTTGCCTTTATGCCTGCCGAGCGCGGTGGTGCGCGCGGCGCTCAGCCTGGGCGGCATCATCCTGTCCGCCGCCGGTCTGGGGTTCCTCGGCATGGGCGTCGCGCCGCCGACCGCCGAATGGGGCTCGATGGTGGCCGAAGGCAGTAAAGTGATTTTCGACCAATGGTGGGTCGCCGCCGCGCCGGGCGGGGCGATCCTGTTCGCCAGCCTGGCGTTTAACCTGCTGGGCGATGGCCTGCGCGACAAAATGGATCCTCGTCATGGGCACTGATAACACCTTATTGAGCGTCGAACGGTTGGCGATCGGCGTGCCGGGGCCACAGCCGGTGGCGCTGGTGAAGCATATTTCGTTCAGCATGGGGCGGGAGCGGCTGGCGCTGGTCGGTGAGTCCGGCTCCGGCAAATCGTTGACCGCGCGTGCGCTGATGGGGCTATTGCCGCCGCCGTTGCAGCTGCAGGCGCAGCGTCTGACGCTGGGCGATGAAGACTTGACGCGCCTGAGCGAGCGGCAGTGGAGCCGGCTGCGCGGCGACCGGGTGGCGATGGTGATGCAAGATCCCAAGCATGCGCTGAATCCCAATCAGCCGATCGGCCGTCAGGTGGAGGAGCCGCTGGTGCTGCATGCGAAGCTGAGCCGCGCCGAGCGGCGTGAAAAAGTATTGGAGATGCTGGCGGCGGTGGGCTTGCCCGATCCGGCTGCGCTGTGCCGCCGCTATCCGCATCAGCTCTCCGGCGGCATGGGGCAGCGGGTGATGCTGGCCATTGCGTTGATCAACGATCCACAGCTGTTGATTGCCGACGAACCGACTTCGGCGCTGGATCACCAGATGCGCGATCAGGTGCTGCAGCTGATAGAAAACCTGGTGGCGCAACGCAATATGGGGTTGATCCTGATCAGCCACGATTTGCAGCAGGTGGCGCACCACTGCGAGCGGGTGCTGGTGATGTACAAAGGCGAGCTGTTGGATCAGCTGCCGGCAGCAGAGCTGGCGCAGGCCACGCATCCTTATACCCGCACGCTGTGGGCGTGCCGGCCGAGCCGCGAGACGCGCGGCAAACCGCTGCCGGTGCTGGATCGCGCGCTGTTGGAGACGTTGAAATGAGCGTGATCGCACTGGAGAACCTGAGCGTCAGTCACCGCCAAGGCTACGAACTGCGCACCGTGGTGCATGAGGTTAACCTGCGCATCGAGCCGGGCGAGTGTTTCGGGCTGGTGGGGCCTTCCGGCTGCGGCAAGTCCTCGTTGCTGTGGGTGCTGGCCGGGCTGAATGGCAGCTGGCAGGGCGGCTTTGAGTTGCTGGGGCGGCACCTGCAGCCGGGCCAGGCGTTTACCGGCGAACTGCGGCGCGAGGTGCAGATGGTGTTTCAGGATCCCTATGCTTCGCTACACCCCAAGCACCGGCTTTTGCGTACGCTGTCGGAGCCGCTCAAACTGCTGCAGGAAAGCGACATCGAACGTAAAATCAGCGCGGGCTTTCGCCAGGTGGGGTTGGATCCGCGCCTGCTGGAGCGCTACCCGCATCAGCTGTCGGGCGGCCAGCGTCAGCGTGTGGCGATCGTGCGCGCATTGTTGCTGCGGCCGAAGCTGCTGTTGCTGGATGAACCGACCTCGGCGTTGGACATGTCGGTGCAGGCGGAGATCCTCAACCTGCTCAACGAGCTGAAACAGGCGGGCGAGCTGACGATGGTGCTGGTCAGCCACGATGCGGACGTGATTGACCACATGTGCGATCGTTCGGTGGCGATGGCGCACGGCCGCATCATCGTTTGACCCTATGCCCGCCAACGCGGCGGGCATATCCATCCTGGTAATAAATAAAGCAATTTATCGTCGTTCTTCCGTTAATTCTTACCCCCTACACTCGAAAAACAGCGCAACCGCGTGATAGTGGAGAGTGTATCGATGAAACGGTTAATCCCAACCTTATTGTATGGCGCGCTGGTGGCCGCGTTCGGTGCGCAGGCCGCCACCCCGCAGGACACCTTGGTGGTGGTCAGTTCGCTGGAGGGCATTATCAGCCTCGATCCGGCGGAGAGTTTTGAAACCGTCAGCTCGGCCAATCTGGTCAACCTCTATCAGCGCCTGGTGGCGCCGGATCGCGTTGCGCCGCAAACGCTGGCGCCGGACGCCGCCGCCAGTTGGCAAGCGGGCGCCGATGGCCACAGCCTGATCTTTACCCTGAAACCGCAGCAGCGCTTCGCTTCCGGCAATCCCCTGCGGCCCGAAGACGTGATTTTCTCGCTGGTTCGCGCGGTGAAGCTGAACAAGGCGCCGTCGTTTATTCTCGGTGAGTTTGGCTGGACGCCGGATAACGTTGAGCAGCATTTGAAGAAGGTGGGGGATAACCAGGTGCAACTCAGTTGGCCCGCCAACATCGGCAGCGAGCTGGCGTTGCGGCTGCTGACGGCGAATGTGGCCTCGATCGTGGATGAAAAGCTGCTGAACGAGCACGCGCAGCAGGGGGATTACGGCAATGCCTGGCTGCGCGGCCATTCCGCCGGCGGCGGCCCGTATCGGGTGAGTAACTATGTGCCGCACGAAGCGCTGCTGTTTGGCCGCAACGACTATGCGCCGTCGCCGGTCCGGCTGAAAACGGTGTTGTTCAAGAACGTCAGCGACGCCGGCACCCGCCGTTTGCTGTTGCTGAAAGGGGATGCCGACGTGGCCTACGATCTGGGCGCCGATCAGTTCGACTCGCTGCGCAACGCGTCTGGCGTGCGCATCGAGCAGGCCGATGCGCCCCGGGTCTATTACCTCGGTTTCAACACCGGCAGCAAAGACAACCCGGCGCTGGGCAATCCGGCGCTGTGGCGGGCGGCGCGCTGGCTGGTGGATTATCAAAGCATCGCCGAGCAGCTGCTGAAAGGGCAATATCGCGTGCATCAGGCCTTCTTGCCGCAGGGATTGGATGGGGCGCTCGACGATCGGCCGTTTACGCTCGACGTGGGCAAAGCCAAACAGATCCTGCGCGATGCCGGTATTGCCGAAGGTACGCGCCTCGATCTTATCGTCATCAATCAGCCGCCGTACACTGACATCGCACAGGCGCTGCAGGCCAGCTTCGCGCAGGCCGGGCTGCGGCTGGATATCCATCCGGTGGTGGAGAGCGACCTGTGGGGCAAGATGCGCGGCCGCGATTTTCAGGCGATCTTCACCTACTGGGGCGCCGACTACCTGGATCCGAACACCAACGCCAGCGCCTTTGCCTACAACGTGCCCGGTGGGCCGAAAACCCTGGCCTGGCGCACCCAGTGGGGCATTCCCGCCATCAGCGCGGAAACGCGTGCCGCGGCCGCAGAGGGCAACAGCGCCGCGCGCCGCGCACGTTATGCCGCGCTGCAACGGGAACTGCAGGCCAGCTCGCCCTATGTAGTGGCGCTGCAGGGGCAAACGCTGGTGGCATTGCGCGACAACGTCAAAGGTGCCCGGTTGGATATCGCCAACAGCATGCTGTATCTGGATCGGGTCAGCAAGTAGCGCCAACGCCGCGCGCCTGGCCGAGCTTTCTATCGCACCAAAGGTCGCCCGTGCGTGAAATCGCTTGCTGCTGCAACCTGGAATCGTGAGAGGTTTTGTCAGGATGAAATAAAATGAAATTTCATAACGTGCTCACATGGCGCTGATAAATTGGCGCTGAAAGGCGGTGTTGTTTACGTCTTTCACCGCGGTTGTCCGCAATGAGGCGGACACATCACCTCAGGAGATATTATGGACAATAACGGAAACGCTTCAGTGGAGCGCGCGGCAACCTGGCTCGCCGCCGGTGAGGTTGTGACGCCGGAACAGTTTTTATGGTTTCCAGCCACTGGCCAATCCGGCAACGGCCAGCACGGCAGAAGTGGCCGGATTGCTCAATCGGCTGAGCGAGACACTGAAGAACTCACCGAACAACGCCGGCGCGTTCTGGCCTGTGTCCAGCAAGAGCAACAGCCAGCCGGCGGCCGCCAAGGCGATGCCGAAAGGTTGCGGCGTTCGCCAGGCGCGACGGTTGCGCAGGCCGCGCGCCAATGCCATGCCTAATCCGAACATTGCCGCCAAGCAGACCAGCAGCGGCAGCATCGTCCAACCGAGCCAGGCGCCCAGCGCCGCCAGCAGTTTGAAGTCGCCCTGGCCGATGCCGTTACGCCGCCGCAGCTGTCGATAAAGCGCGTTGAGCAGCCACAACGCCCCGTAGCCGGCGGCGGCGCCGATAACCGCATCGTTCAGCGGCGCCCAGCGAGCGTCGAGATTGCACAGCAGCCCGCCCCACAGCAGCGGCTGGGTCAGCCGGTCCGGCAGCCAGCGGTGGCGCCAGTCCAGCCAGGCCAGGGCGATCAGCAGCGCCGCGGCCGGCGGTAACCACAACCGGTGTGCTGCTGGCGGGTCGAAAGGCAGCGTCGCCAACGCCACACCCAAGGCCGTCAGCAGCAGGCTGCGGCGGCGCAATCTCGGCGGGCTGGCGCGCACGGCCGCCGTTCGCTCCAGCCGGGTGATGAGCGCGAAGGCGACCATTCCTGCCGACAGCAGCGCGCTAAAAAACAGCGCGTGCCACAGTGAGAAAAGAAACATCAAGGCTCCGTCAGTCGTGAAACAGATGTTTAAAATAACGGCAAAATGCGTATTTCATCGGAGTGAAATGCGGTGGATTGTGAGAAATGCGCAGTCGTGCGCATCGCCACTTTAGGTATTGCAGAGTGATACAATGCCATGCGCGGTGGCGCGCAGCAGTGGGTTGCTGCGCTTTTTATCGGCAAAATCGGCGCTAAAAGGGTGTGAATTCACCTGGCGGCCGGAATGGAGCGGCCAATGGCGTAAGTGACGGCGTCACTGAGAGGTGATTGGGGTTTATCCTATTGTTTCTGCTCGTCAAGCCGTTAGGCTTTAAGGGAGAGGCGCCCCGACAGGCCGGGACGTAAGGTTTTTCAGATCTGCCGCGGGAAAGGCGGCAGCAAAGTAGTGGGTTGGCATGCTCCAGGAGGGAGGGAGGCCAACGGTGTCATGAAAGACGAAATTCAGGCTGGACTCATCAAAATCAAAAAACGACTCTGGCGCCGCCGCCGGGCGGCCTGGCTGGCCGGGCCGCTGGTGTGGCTGGCCGGCGCGGCGCCCGTGTGCGCCGAATCCCCGCCGGCGCCGGACGCCGTTATTTCTTCCGAACGGCAAGCCGCGGATCCGGCCGAGAGTTTGCCGGAGCTGGGCGGTGCGCCCGACGATGCCGCGCGCGAGAAGCAGTGGGCCGAGATGGCCAAGCAGTTTGGCGAAAAAGATCTGAATAACGTTTCCCGTCAGCAGATGCGCAGCCGCGCCGAGGATTACCTGCTCGGCCAGGCGGCCGACACGCTGCAGCAACAAGCGCAGGAGCTGTTGTCGCCGCTGGGCACCGCCCGGCTATCGCTGAAAATGACCGGTGAGGGGGACTTTACCGGCAGCAACGGGCAGTTATTCAGCCCGCTGTACGACGTCGACGGATTGCTGACCTACAGCCAGATCGGCTGGCTGCAGCAAAGCGCCGGGGCGCTCGGCAATTTTGCGCTGGGGCAGCGCTGGATCGTCGGCGACTGGCTGCTGGGTTACAACACGGCGCTCGACAGCGATTTCGCCCGGCAGCGCAATCGCGGCAGCGTCGGCGCGGAAGCCTGGGGAGACTACCTGCGTTTCTCCACCAACTATTACTACCCGCTGTCGGCGCTGGCGCAACAGCCCGGCGATGGCGTGTTTTTCAGCCGTCCGGCGCGCGGTTACGACATCACGACGCAAGGCTATCTGCCGTTTTATCGCCAGATCGGCGGTTCGCTCAGCTATGAGCAGTATCTGGGCGATAATGTCGATCTGTTTGGCAGCGGCAAAAAACAAAACGATCCGCGCGCGATGCAGCTGGGGCTCAATTACACGCCGGTACCGCTGGTGACGATGAAGGCGCTGCATAAGATTGGCGCGGGCGGGCAGAGCCAGGATCAGGTCGAACTGGCGCTGAGTTATCGGCTCGGGGTGCCGCTGGCGAAGCAGATTTCGCCGGAGTATGTGGCGCAGGCCAAGTCGCTGCGCGGCAGCCGCTACGATCCAATCGAACGCAAGAACGTGCCGGTGCTGGAGTTCCGCCAGCGCAAAACGCTGCAGGTGTTCCTGGCCACGCCGCCGTGGAGTCTGCAGGCCGGGGAAACCGTGCCGCTGGTGCTGGAAATCAAGGCGTTGAACGGCATCGCTCACGTCAGTTGGCAGGGGGATACGCAGGCGCTGAGCCTGACGCCGCCGCACAACGCCAACGATCCGCAGGGCTGGACGGCGATCGTGCCGCCGTGGGACGACGCGCCGGGCGCTGCCAACAGCTACCGGCTGTCGGTCACGCTGGAGGACGAAAAGCAGCAGCGCGTGACGTCCAACTGGATAGAGCTGAAAGTGGCGCCGCCGCTGACGGCGACCGCCGGCGATGACGCGGGCCTGCTGCCGATCAAAACCCTGACGCCGCCGCCGATCCCGGCGCAAACCGGGCCGCTGTACGGCGGCGATTAACCGTTTTTACCCTGCAGCACCCACACCGCGGCCTCGACGCGGGATTTTAGCTTCATCTTTTTCAGCAAGTGTTTGACGTGCACCTTGACGGTGCTCTCGGTGATGGTCAGGCGGCGGGCGATCAGCTTGTTCGGCAGCCCCTGGGCGATCAGCTTCAGGATATCCCGCTCGCGCGGCGTCAATTGCTGAATATCGCGATCGGCGCTGGGGCGGTTTTCCCGCAGGCTGGCGGCGAGGATCGGCGTCAGCGTTTCGCTCAGCACCATCTGCCCGGCCGCCGCCTGATGCAGCGCCTTCAGCAGATCCTCCGGCTCCATGTCTTTCAACAGATAGCCGTCGGCGCCGCGTTTGAGCGCGCTGACGACGTCGTCTTCATGGTTGGACACGCTGAACACCACGACGCGCCCCGAGAGGTCGGTCTGGCGCAGGCGATCCAGCGTTTCCAGCCCGTTGATGCCGGGCATGTTCAGGTCGAGCAGGATCAGATCCGGATCGTGCTGCTCCGCCAGCGTGACCCCTTGTTCACCGTTGCTGGCTTCGGCGATGACCTGCAGGCGGGCGTCCATGCCAATCAGCTGTTTTACGCCGTTGCGCAGCATCGGGTGGTCGTCTATCAGTAAGATTGTGGCGGCGGTTTCTGTCGTCATGGTGTCTCCGTTAGTCGATGGCGTGGTTATCCGGCGTGAATCTGACCCGCACCTCGGTGCCGCCGCCGCTGCGCGGTAAAATATCGCAGCGGCCATGCAGGCTCTTGGCGCGATCGCGCATGATGATCAAGCCGTAATGGTCGGGGCGAGACGTCTCGGCCGGCAGGCCGCGTCCGTTGTCGCATACGCTCAGGGTCACTTCGCCCCGCTTGTTGATGACCTGAATGCTCACCTCGCTGGCGGCGGCATGCTTAAGGATGTTGCTGAGCGCCTCGCGGGCGATCTGCAGCAGGTGAATGGCCTGGTAAGCCGGCACCGTGCGTGGCCCCAGTTGGTAATCGAGGCTGATGGTCAGGCCCAGTTTGGGATTGAACTCCGCCACCGTCGATTGCAGCGCCGCCAGCAGGCCCGGTTCGGTCAGTTGCAGGCGGAAGGTGGTCAGCAGCTCGCGCAGCTGGCGATAAGCGCCGTTCAGCTCTTCGCGCATCTGCTGCACCAGCGCCTGGCTGGCGGAAGAGAGCGTTTCGCCCTGCATCTGCAGGCAGGCGATTTGCATTTTCAGACAGGAAAGCGATTGGGCGATGGAGTCGTGCAGCTCGCGGGCGATCGCTGCCCGTTCTTCCATCAGCATCAGCTGCTGCTGATGGTCGACCTGACGCTCGATGGCCAGCACGCTGGTCAGCTGCTCCACCAGGGTGTTGATCAGCTGGCGGTGCTCATCGTTCAGCGGCTGTTGCGGCGCATGCTGCGCCACGATCACGCCGTAGTCGCCGAGCTTGTCGCTCAGGCTCCAGCTCAGCGACGGATTGTCGGGATGCTGGCGGTCGCTGTCGTTCAGGCAGGCGCTGCACACCGGGTTATGGCAATGCTCCGGCCGCAGCGGCTGGTTGCCGCTCAGTTGCAGCAGCGGTTCCCGGCTGTCGTTCTCATACAGTCGCACCTGAATGGCGCGCAGCGGCGTCAGGGTTTGCAGCTGGTTGAGCAGCGGCGTCAGGCGGCTGCACAGCGGCTCGCTGGCGTGCAGCAGGCGGCTGGCGCGATAAAGGAAGCTCAGCACCTGATTCTTTTGCTGCAGGTCCGCGGTCTTCTCGGCCACGCGCTGCTCCAGCCCGCTGTAGGTGGCCGACAGTTCGTCAGACATGGTGTTCAACGCGCCGCCGAGCGACGCCATTTCATCCTGGTGCCCGCGCTGCGCGAAGCGGCGGCTAAAATCGCCGCGGCCCACCGCCAACGCCATCTCCACCAGCTGTCGCCACGGATGCAGCAACCGGCGGCGCAGGTAGCAGGTGGTGCCGATCAGCAGCAGCAGGGTCAGCGCGATGAAGCCGGCCTGCACCAGCGTCACCATCAGCAGGCGGCGCTCGGTTTGCCTGTCGATATCCGACACCAGCTTATCCAGCAGCTGCACGAAGTGCGCCACTTGCGGCGCGGCGTCGGCCGGGCGCTGCGCGCTGCGCAGGCGTGGTTGCAGGGTCTGTTGCCAGTAGTCGCGCAAGGCGTCGAAAGGTTGCGTCAACCCTTCCTGCTCCACCGAGCGCTGCAGGTCGGGGCTGTTTTCGTCGCGCTCCAGTTCGCGAATCAACGCTTCATGCCGTTCATCCAGCGGCACCTGCGCCAGCAAGCGGTAGCTTTGCATACGCAGTGAGCCGGCCTTGTTGATGGCGTGCGCATTGCCCTGAATGCTTTGCGACATCCAGGCGGAAATCCCCATGCCGGCCACGCCCAGAATGCCCGACAGCAACATCAGCAGGGCGACCTGATTCACGATCGAAAGCGGGGCCAACAGGCGTTTCATAAGCGCGGGTTCCTGGCATTTGGCGCCGCTGAAACTCAGGGGGAGAAGGCGGCGACGGGGTAAACAAGTCACGATTCAGCCGTATTTTTGATTATCCCTGAGCATAACCCCATACCTCGAATGAAGTACCCATTAGTTTCCGGCGGGACGGTGAAGCGGTGAGAGTAGCGGTGTGATTTTTTCTAATTCGTTGATTTAAATTGATTTAATTTTTATTCGGGGCGTACCCCTAAGGGGATGAAGGCGCTATTTATGCCGCCAACTACTTGCATTCGGGTTGATATACATCAACTTTGCCGCCGGGGCCGCCCCCTAGGGTGTGCAGAATGATCCCCCGTGTCTGAGGTTTTTATGTCGCAACTTGCAACGCCTTCATCAAAGAAAACCGGTGCGCTGATTCAGGACTGGCGTCCTGAAGACAGCGCCTTTTGGCAGCAGCGTGGCCATCGCATCGCCACCCGCAACCTGTGGATTTCCATTCCCTGCCTGCTGCTGGCCTTCTGCGTCTGGATGCTGTTCAGCGCCGTCGCGGTCAACCTGAACAAGGTGGGCTTCAACTTCACCACCGACCAACTGTTCCTCCTGACGGCGCTGCCGTCGGTGTCGGGCGCTATTTTACGCGTGCCGTATTCATTCGTGATCCCGCTGTTTGGCGGCCGTCGCTGGACCGCCATCAGCACCTGCTTCCTGCTGGTGCCGTGCTTGTGGCTGGGGTTCGCGGTGCAAGACAGCAGCACGCCGTACAGCGTGTTCGTCATCATTTCCCTGCTGTGCGGCTTCGCCGGCGCCAACTTTGCCTCCAGCATGGCCAACATCAGCTTCTTCTTCCCGAAAGCGCGTCAGGGCGGCGCGTTAGGGCTCAACGGCGGGTTGGGAAATCTGGGCGTCAGCGTCATGCAGCTGGTCGCGCCGCTGGCAATTTCTTTCAGCCTGTTCGGCCTGTTTGGCGGCACGGCGCAAAATCAGGCGGAGGGGGGGCAGCTGTGGCTGGAAAACGCCGCTTGGGTCTGGGTGCCTTTCCTGCTGGTTGCCACCCTGGCGGCTTGGTTCGGCATGAACGATCTGGCGGCGGCCAAGGCCTCGCTGCGCCAGCAACTGCCGGTGCTCAAACGTGGGCATTTGTGGATGCTGAGTTTGCTGTATCTTGCGACCTTCGGTTCTTTCATCGGTTTCTCCGCCGGTTTCGCCATGCTGTCGAAGACGCAATTCCCGGACATCGTGATCCTGCATTACGCATTCTTCGGCCCGTTCCTCGGTGCGCTGGCGCGGCCGGTCGGCGGCGCGCTGTCTGACCGTTTCGGCGGCGTGCGGGTGACGCTGATCAACTTTGTGGTGATGGCCGTATTCGCCGCGCTGCTGTTCCTGACCTTGCCGACGGCGGGTGAGGGCGGTTCGTTCATCGCCTTCTACGGCATCTTTATGGTGCTGTTCCTCACTGCGGGGCTGGGCAGCGGGTCGACTTTCCAAATGATCGCCGTCATTTTCCGTAAAATCACTGTCGATCGTGTGAAAGCGGCCGGCGGCAGCGACGAGAGCGCGCAGCGTGAAGCGGTGACGGACTCCGCCGCCGCATTGGGCTTTATCTCGGCGATCGGCGCCGCCGGCGGCTTCTTCATTCCCCAGGCATTCGGCACCTCGCTGGCGTTGACCGGTTCGCCGGCGGGGGCAATGAAAGTATTCCTGGTGTTCTATATCTTGTGCGTGGTGATCACCTGGGCGGTGTATGGCCGCAAGAAAAAATCCTGAGTATCAAACGTCTTTCTCAATCCCTCCCGGCAGGGGAGGGATATTTCGCTCATTCCGAGTCATCTCTCCTCGCCTCCTCAGTGAAATTTTCTGTCTTTAGGTAAAATTCTCATCTCCGCTTGCCGTTTTTTTCTTTTTTTATAGCACTATCTCTCAATGTGGGAATATTTTCGCCAAAACGGATTATATTATTTGTACGTTTTTTCCGTTTTATTGAGAGTATTCTTACATTAAGGCGTTAATATCTTTCCGCAGATTAAATGAAATTTCCGGGACGGTAAGGCATAATTAGTGCGATTGTTATAAAATCAGTAATAGGATTTTGTCATAGATGCTGCACGCACTGAGTGGAATGTGTAACGGGGTTAAATCAGATAACTCTCATTCTGTTTCTTCCGGCTTTTTGTAGTCTATCTGACAATCAGATTAGGTGGAAAAACACAATGAATTCACGGGTAAGAATGAAATTTCACAATTTTATTCGATTAACAATCTAACAACACCGCTAGTTTTTTCTTTTTAAATCAATGAGGTGATCATTTGAATTTTACGGTAGCCATGAAAGAAATCCATGTTGCCAGCAGGGAAAAAGAGTCATTTGGGTAAACGGAACATCCTTAATAAGGCCTAATGTAAAAAATGAAATCAGAAAATTTTTATAAAGGCCAATATCCGATGAATGCAACCTGTTGAGTTTACATTTAATTTCTTGAACATTTTTTGATATTTCTATACAAAGTGTGCAGGACAGGCACGCTAAGGAAATTAAAAGTGAATCTTGATAAAAGAATAAAGATTAGGAATCTCGATGTTCTGACTCCTGCCGGGGAGAAATTTCGTCTGCGTTGGAAGGAGTATCAAATTCTTTCGCTGCTTGTCGCCAGATCGCCAGAGCTGGTTACACGAACGGAAATTATAGAAAATATCTGGAAAGGAACTTACTGCTCAGATTCAACGATAAATCAAACAATTAAATCTATTCGCCAAAAAATTAGCGACACGGAACATACGCTTATCAGAACCATTCCCCGTTTGGGTTACAAGGTGGAAAATCAAGCGGCTTTTCACTTTATATCCGAGGATGAGGGCTACGCTGATGATGATATATTAAATGGCGATGAAAATATTGGCGTTGATATTCAAGCGGAACTTTCTGAAAATGAAAGTGAGTCGTCTGAAACAAACGATGAAAAAATAGATAAGCCGCGTAAATCGACGCTGGTTGCTGCGCCTGTTGCAACGGTAGAGTCAGCCCACGAACCCACGCGTGAAAAAAAGTCGACGACGGTGCGGCGCTTTTTCAGCATGCCCGCCAGCCGCGTAGTGAAATATCTGACGGTATTCGCTTCGTTGCTGGTTATTTCACATTTTTCATATGTGCTCGGCAACCAAACTCGTCCACCGGTGATCAATGATATTCAGAACAACACGCGCGTGGTGTTGACGCTGACGCTGAATAATCCCCATACCAACAGCCCGCAAACCCTGCTCTGCCTGTACCAGGGCGAGAGCATGGAGCAGGCGACCATCGAATGTGTCGACCCCAAGCAAGGGCAGCTTAAGTTGCCGGTAAAATATGAGACTTCTTCTACGCCGGGTAAAGGTCGGATTAATCTCATATTGCCGAACAAAACCTTGCAATATCAAGTTGCTTACGATGTTAAAAATTAGCGCTGAATGATGTTTTATCTTTAGCGATAATTTTACATTTGATGAAATCTTTTATTTCATTATTTGTTATTTGAAAGCCAGGTTCGATTTGTCCAGTCTGGAACTCATTACCTAACGCATATTAGCGTCCTGTTTCCATCGAGGTGACAGGAATAATGAGAACCTGCTGAGTGACAAATTATGGATAAGCGTAAAGTAGCTATTATCGGGGGTTCCGGTTTTATCGGAACACGCCTGGCAAAACGTCTCAGTGCGCGCGATGATCTGACGTTGGTCATCGTTGACAAGCAACCCAGCGCGCATTTTCCGGCGCTCTATCAGTATGGCGACGTGACGCAGCCCCAGACCCTGCAAGAACCGCTGGCGGGCTGTGAAGCCATCATTAATCTGGCGGCGGAGCATCAGGACAACGTCGATCCTATTTCGCTCTATTATCAGGTCAATGTCGAAGGCGCACGCCATGTCTGCATGACCGCCTCCGCCTTGAATATCCGCCAAATCATTTTCACTTCCTCGGTGGCCGTTTACGGGTTCGTCGAGCAGGAAACCGATGAAGGGGGACGTTTCGATCCCTTCAACCATTACGGCAAGTCCAAGCTCGAAGCGGAATACGTTTATGAAGCGTGGCGCAAGGCGGATAGCGCAAACAAATTGACCATCATCCGCCCGACGGTGGTATTCGGTGAAGGCAACCGCGGCAATGTGTATAACCTGTTCCGCCAGATCGCCAGCGGCCGATTCGTGATGATTGGCAGCGGCAATAATATGAAGTCGATGGCTTACGTTGAGAATATTGCCGCGCGGCTGGAACATGCGTTGGACCAGCAGTCAAGTTATCAGGTCAGCAACTACGTCGATAAACCGGACTTTACGATGAATCAATTGGTCGACGTTATTTCCTCCTCGCTGGGCAGAGAAAATAAGACGATTCGCATTCCTTATGTGGTGGGCATATGCGGGGCGACCGCATTGGATGTCGTGAGTAAAATAAGTCGTAAAAAATTCCCAATCAGCCGCGTCAGAGTGCAGAAATTCTGCGCCAGAACGCAATTTAAAAGTAATGTGCAAAATAATTTCGTGGCGCCGGTTGAACTTGATTCGGCAATCGAAAGAACCATTAAACATGAGTTTTCTGATAGATAACTTAACCGCACGCTGACGTTATTTACGTATTTCCGCCGACAAGCGGATAAATCTGTATTTTTCAGGATTAACTCATGCTGACTTATATCCTGGCCGGATCAATTTTGTTTTTGTTAATAGCGCATTGGGAGCTGTAACTCAAGGGCGGTAGCGTGCTTATTCGCTGGAGGAACGATGTTATATCAACTGAGCGTGATATTTGTGCTGGCGGTCGCCTGGGTGCTTATTGCCCGCCGGGCCGCCTTGACGGTGGGATTGGTGGATAAGCCCAATGCGCGCAAGCAACATCTGGGACATATTCCGCTGGTCGGCGGCATCGCCGTATACCTGACGCTGATGCTGATGACGCTGTGGCAACCCGCCTGGCTGCCCGACAGCACCGTCTATCTGCTGTGCATTACGGCGCTGGTGGTATTGGGCGTGCTGGATGACCGCTTTGATCTGCCCGTGGCGCCGCGCGTCATGGTGCAGGGAGGGATCGCGCTGGCGATGATGCTGGCGGCAGGGATGCAGCTTTCCTCATTGGGCTATGTCTGGGGGCATCAGGAAGTGATGCTCGGCTATGGCGCGTTGCTGCTTACGCCGCTGGCGGTATGGGGAGCGATCAACGCCTACAACATGGTGGATGGCATCGACGGGCAACTGGGCGCTTTGTCCTGCGTTACCTTCGTTGCATTGGCCATCGTGTTCGGATTGGGCGGCCGGGAAGATCTGGCGCTGTGGTGCCTGGGCCTGATCGCTGCGCTGGCGGCTTATCTGCTGTTCAACCTGAGCCTGTTCGGCGCGCGCAACAAGATCTTTATGGGGGACGCCGGCAGCATGGTGATCGGCTTCAGCGTGCTGTGGCTGGTGTTGCTGGCGACTCAGGGGCCGCAGGCGGTAATGCGCCCGGTCACCGCGCTGTGGCTGATCGCCATTCCGCTGATGGACATGGTGACCGTGATGGTGCGCCGCCTGTTGCGCCGCCAAAGCCCCTTCAAAGCGGGCCGCGATCATTTGCACCACATTCTGATGCGTCGCGGGCTCAATGCGCGCCAGGCGCTGGCGATGAGCACCATGCTGGCGGTGACGCTGGCCTGCGTCGGCATTTGCAGCGAAGTGCTGCAGCTGCAGGAAAGCCTGATGCTGGTGGCGTTTCTGTTTTGTTTCTGCGGTTATTTCGCCATGTTGCGCGAACCGCGTCAGGCGACGGTGTTCAGCGATAATCCGACCGTCGGCCGTTAATCCCCTCACGGGCTGCGGCAGCAGCCCGCTTATCACGGTACTTCCATGAATTTTCATTTGCCTCTTTTGATGCCGTTGGCCTTCACCTCCGCGTTGTTGAGCGGGTGTACGGTGGTCCCCGGCTCACATTTACCGACCAGCGGAAAAGCCATCGTCGTGCAGCAGGACGACGATTTCGATTTGAATGACCAGGTGCAGGTTTACCGCATGTCGCCGATGCTGCTGCAGAAAATGCGGCGCGTAGAACCGGTCGCCCGGCCGAATCCGGCGCTGGATCAGCGGTTGCAGAACTATCAATACCGCATCGGCGTCGGCGACGTGTTGAACGTCACCGTCTGGGATCACCCCGAGTTGACCACGCCGGCCGGGCAGTACCGCAGCGCCAGCGATACCGGCAACTGGGTGCATGCAGATGGCACGATCTTTTATCCCTATATCGGGCGAGTGGCGGTGGTGGGCAAGACCGTCACCGAAGTGCGCAGCCTGATCGCCGGCCGTTTGGCGCAGTACGTGGAAAGCCCGCAGGTGGACGTCAGCATCGCCGCTTTTCGTTCGCAGAAGGCCTACGTGACCGGCGAAGTGAAAACCTCCGGCCAACAGGCGATCACCAACGTGCCGTTGACCATTCTGGACGCGATCAACGCCGCCGGCGGCCTGACGGACAACGCCGACTGGCGCAACGTGGTGCTGACCCATCAGGGCAAAGAGCGGGCTATTTCGCTGCAGGCGCTGATGCAGCGTGGCGACATCAGCCAGAACGCGCTGCTGCAGCCGGGCGACATCCTCTACATCCCGCGCAATGACGAATTGAAAGTGTTCGTGATGGGCGAGGTGGGCAAGCAAGCGACGCTGAAGATGGATCGCAGCGGCATGACCCTGACCGAAGCCCTCGGATCTTCCGAAGGGATCAGCCAGACGGTGGCGGATGCGACCGGGGTGTTCGTGATCCGGCCGAGCGGCGGTAAAACGCCGCAGCGGCTGGCGACGCTGTATCAGTTCGATCTCTCCGACGCCAGCGCGCTGGCGATGGGCGCTGAATTTCAGCTGCAACCTTACGACGTCGTGTACGTCACTGCGGCGCCGATCGCGCGCTGGAACCGTTTGATCAGCCAGCTGGTGCCGACCATCAGCAGCTTTAACGATCTCAGCGAGGCTACCTTGCGCGTGCGCAACTGGTAACTCCGCAGGGTGAATAAGGAACAGAAGATGAAAAACAATGCGCTGTCCGTGATGGTGGCCGAACAAGATGAAAAGCTGGAGTGGGAGCGGCTGATCGGGCCGCTGTGGGATAACCGTTGGCGGATCGCCGTCGTGACCGGTTTGGCCGGCGTACTGGGCGTCGCCTACGCCCTGTTGGCCACCCCGGTGTATCAGGCCACGGCGGTGGTGCAGGTGGAGAAGCAGCTGTCCGGCGATTCGCTGCTGCGTGAAACGCTGGACAGCACGATGGGGCAAAGCTCGGCGACGCAGGATGAGGTGACGCTGGCCAAGTCACGCTACGTGCTCGGCAAAACGGTGGACGCCCTCGGCCTGACGGTGCGCGTCAGCCCGGACTATTTCCCGGTGTTCGGCAAAGGCCTTGCCCGGCTGAGCGGTGAAAAGCCGCCGGTGCTGAACATCACCACGCTGACGACGCCGTCGGACATGCAGGGCGAAGCGCTGACGCTGACGGTGCGCGACGGGCAGCATTACGAATTGAGCCATGACGGCGACAAACTGTTCAGCGGCGTGGTCGGGCAGCCGGTGGCGCAGGGCGGTTGGAACATGACCGTCTCGGCGCTGGACGCGGCGCCGGGCGCCAGCTTTACCGTGGTCAAAGTCGCGCGTCAAGAAGCGGTGGACGATCTGCGCAAATACCTGGACGTGGTACCGGGCGGCAAGGACAGCGGCATCATGGCCTTTACGCTGCCGAGCGAAGATCCGCAGAGCGCCGAGGCGATGCTGAAGAACATCACCGACAACTACCTGCAACAGAACGTGGATCGCAAAACGGAAGAGGCGCAGCGCATGCTGGCGTTCCTGCAAGAGCAATTGCCGCAAACGCAAACCTCGCTGAACAATGCCGAAACCCAGCTCAATCAGTTCCGCCAGCAAAACGACTCGGTGGATCTGTCGCTGGAAGCCAAATCGGTGCTGGATACTCAGGTGCAGCTCGAAGCCCAGCTCAATGAGCTGACCTTCAAGGAAGCGGAGATCTCCAAGCTCTATACCCGCGCGCACCCGGCTTACCGGGCGCTGCTGGAAAAGCGCGCCACGCTGGAGGCGGAAAAGGCGCGGCTGGGTAAACAGGTGCAGACGCTGCCGAAAATGCAGCAGGAGATCCTGCGCCTCACCCGCGACGTGCAGGTGGATCAGCAGGTTTACATGCAGCTGATGAACAAGCAGCAGGAGCTGAGCATCAGCAAGGCCGGCACGGTGGGCAACGTTCGCATCATCGACGAAGCGGAAACCGCTATCCGGCCGATTAAGCCGCAGAAGATGCTGATCGTCTTGTTGGCGCTGCTGCTGGGGGCGGGAGGCGCCGCCTCGGTGGTGCTGCTGCGCGCGGCTTTCCATCGCGGCATCAATGATATCGATACCCTGGAGAAGCGGGGCATCAACGTCTACGCCACGGTGCCGCTGTCGCCGTGGCAGGTCAAGCGCAACCGCGAGCAGCGTCATTTGCTGCCCAAATCCGGCGGCCGGCGCTTGCCGATCCTGGCGGTGGCCGAACCGACGGATCTGTCGGTGGAAGCGATCCGCAGCCTGCGCACCAGCCTGCATTTCGCCATGATGGAGGCCAAAAACAACATTCTGATGGTCTCCGGCGCCAGCCCGGAAAGCGGCAAGAGCTTTACCAGCACCAACCTGGCGGTGGTGGTGGCGCAGGCCGGGCAGCGGGTGCTGTTGATCGACGCCGATATGCGCAAAGGCTTCCTGCACCGCTGGTTGGCGGATGATGGGCATCAGGGCCTGTCCGACATGCTGGTGGGCAACGTGACGGCGGAACAGGCGGTGCGGAAAACCGCCATCGCCAACCTGGACTTCGTGCCGCGCGGCCAGGTGCCGCCGAACCCGTCCGAACTGCTGATGCACCGCCGTTTCGCCGATTTTCTGCGCTGGGCCGGGCAAAACTACGATCTGGTGCTGATCGACACGCCGCCGATTCTGGCGGTGACGGACGCGGCGATCGTCGGCAATCACGCGGGCACCTCGCTGCTGGTGGTGCGCTTTGAGGTGAATACCGTCAAGCAGATCGAAACCAGCATGCGCCGCTTCGAACAGAATGGGGTGACGATCAAGGGCGTGATCCTCAACGGCATGGTGAAGAAGGCGGCAACCGACATGAGCTATTACAACTTCGCCTACCCAAGCCATCGGGAAGAGCTCCCGCAGGCAGGGGAGTAAGCGGGTGAAGGCCATTATCACCAATGCCCTGTGGCTGATGCTCGAACGCGTTTCGCTCAGCCTGTCCGGCATCTTCGTCTCCATTTACGTTGCGCGCTATCTGGGGCCCGCGCAGTTTGGCGCGCTCAACTATCTGTTGGCGACGATCGCCATCGTGGTGCCACTGGTGCAGTTGGGCGCCGACAGCATCATTTTCAACCGCGTCGCCCGCCGACAGCCGAGCGGCATTCGCCTGATGCTGGCGTCAATACGCCTGCGCCGCCGGCTGTTCCTGGTGGTGGCGCTGCCGATACTGATATGGAGCTATTTCAGCCAAACGCCCGCCAGCCAACTGATGACGCTGTTGCTGCTTGTCAGCGCCTATTTCTCGATTCAGGACGTGTACAAGATTTATTACGATGCCCGCCTGCAGTCGAAACGCAATACGCTGATCAACAACCTGGCGCTGCTGCTGTCGATCGGGCTGCGGCTGGCGCTGGTGAGCGCCGCGCTGCCGCTGGTGTGGTTCGCGGTACCCTACATCCTCAGCAGCGCCGTGCCTTACCTGGTGCGCCTCTGGTTATTCCGTGGGGAAGCTGCGGCCTCGCCGCGGGTTACGCCGCGCCAGGCCAGGCGCTACGGCCGTTACTTGCTAAAGGTGGGGCTGCCGTTGGCCATCTCCAGCCTGTCGATAGTGATCTATACCCGCATCGATCAAATCATGCTGGGCAATCTGGTCGGCGAGCAGGCGGTAGGCTGGTTCAGCGCCGCCACCACCCTTAGCCAAGGCTGGGTTTTCGTGCCGATGGCGCTGATCACCTCGTTGATGCCGGGCATTGCCAGCTGCCGCGATCCGTTGGAGCAGGAGTACCGTATCCGGGTGCTATATCTGGTGGTCCTGGGCCTGTCGTTGCCGGTGTTGCTGGGCCTGTGGTGGTTCGCCCACCCGGCCATTGCGCTGCTGTACGGCGCCGCTTTCCAACCGGCCGCCAGCATCCTGGCTATCTGTACGCTGACCTCGCTGTTTTCGGTCATGGGGACGGTTTCGTACCGCAGCATCGTGCTGTTCGCCGGCTATCGCTTTATCGCCATCAAGATGCCGTTGGTGGCTGTGGCGAACGTGGTGATGAATCTGCTGCTAATCCCGCGCTATGGCCTGATCGGCGCGGCGGTGTCTACGCTGCTGGCGGAATTCATTTCGTTCTTCGTGCTGAACAGTTTATTCCGTGGCGGAAAAATTACCCGACTGCAGCTGACCTGTTTTTACTGCCTGCCGCGTCTTGTCAGCAAATTAAGGAGAGAGCATGTTAAACATCCTGGTTAAAAACATTTCCAAGCGCCTGCCCGATGCCTGGCACCATCAGGTTAAATACGCGCTCTATTTCAAGAAGCTGCCGCACCTGTCAAAACCGACCGGCTTCAGCGAAAAGATCATGCGCCGCAAAATTTACCCGCGCAGCATCTACACCACCTTGTCGGACAAGTTCAAGGTACGTGAATTTATCGCCGGTCTGTGGGGCGAGGAGTACCTGGTGGAGCTGTATGCGCATGGCACTGAACTCAGCTACGACATGTTCAGGCAATTGCCCAACGCCTTTGTGCTGAAGGCCAACCACGGCAGCGGTTATAACCGGTTGGTGTTCGACAAGCGGCAGGTTAGCTACGCGGAGTTGTACGATCTCAGCAACGCGTGGATGCGCAGCAACTTTTATGAGCAGAGTCGCGAAAAGCATTATCTGGATATCGAACCCTGCATCATGGTGGAGCGCATGTTGCTGGATGGCGAACAGGTGCCGAACGATATCAAGTTTCATTGTTTCAACGACAATCATGAAATTCGCATGTTCATCCAGGTGGATTATCAGCGCTTCGGCACCCATCGGCGCGATATTTTTGATGTCGACTGGAACCGCACCGAAATCCGTATCAGCTTGCCCAATGCCGACGAACCGATGCCGCGCCCTACGCGGCTGGATGAAATGATACGTTTGGCTCGCCAGACGGCGCAGCAGTTCTCTTATGTGCGCGTGGATTTCTACCAGGTCGGCGAGAAGGTGTATTTCGGTGAGTTGACATTTACGCCTGGCGCGGGGCTAAGCAAGCTGATGCCGAAAAACATTGAGCAGGAATGGGGCAGTTATTTTACTGAGTAAACGCTTATGCAAAGAGTCGCCTCCAATTTTCAAATGCATGCCAATGCCGGTTATAATCAGTCGCGGGATTTGATCAATCAATCCATCGTATTGACCTTCCTGCTGATGTTTTTCGTGAAAACCTTCCTGACCTCGGGATCGTTCAACAGCGAGCTGATTAATAAAGCCGTGCTGGGGCTGAATGGCCTGATGTTGCTCTATGTCGGTTATGCATTTTTTATCGCTACGCTGGCGGAAAAGGCGGTTGCGGGTTTTTTGGTTCTGCTGTTTCTTATGAATATTGCCACCGGGCATGGTGATTATCTGTTTGGTGCGGTATTCAGCACGGCGGTGATAATTTTATTTCGTCGTATCGAAATGGGGCGTGGCGCTGAAATGTTTGCCATCACCTTTGTGGTGGCAGGGTTGCTGGTGGTTATTCCCTATACCTTTTACACTGATGGGTTTGTTTACCTTGATGAACGTTATGGCAACAGATTAACGCTGGGGTTCGATAACCCGAATACCCTGGCGTATTATTCTTTTGCCTTGTTCGCCACACTGCTGTGCCTGATCGACCATGCGAAATTAACGCGTGGAATGAAAAATATCGCTTCGTTGGCGGTATCGGCGTTAATTCTCCCGGTGCTGATGTATTCCTATTCTCGCACCTGTTTTATGCTGGCGTTGTTGATGCTGCTGCTGTTTTGGCTGGCGCCGCTGCTGCGTGTCGCCCCCAACAGAAAAGTCTGCATCGCGCTGACGTTGGTCATTGTCGGCTTTCAATTCGCCAGCGTTATACGCTGGGGGAACAATCCGGCATTGGACGTGATCTTGAACCAGGCGCTGACCGGCCGGATCTGGTTCTCCTGGCAGATGTTTCAGGCGGTGGGGCTACCCAATCCGCTGTTCGGCATGAATATAGAGCCGTATAAGCCAGTCGATTTCTTCTTCATCGCCATGTTTTATTCGGCCGGTGGCATCGCCTCTGTCGTCATGCTTTTTTGTTATTTTCACTTGTTGGGCAATATGCGCAGGCTGAGTCGATTCATGCGCTGGGTGGTGGTGGTTTTCCTGTTAACAACCTTGACGGAAACCTATTTTTTGGTCCCGGTATTTAACGTGTCGTTATTGTTGCTTTGCCGTGGAAAAGAAATAATAAATTCTAAGCTGGAGGGTTAAGAAATGGATTTCTCTATCGTGATCCCTATTTATAATAGTTCGCGCTACCTGCCTAAAACGCTGAAGCGAATTTTCAACGCTTGCCAAGGGTTCGACTATCAGGTGATTTTGGTTGATGATTGCTCTGACGAGGATGACATCAAATCTATCCGCCAGATAGCGGCGACCAATAGCAATGTGATGCTGCATGAGAAAAAACAGAAGAGCAATGCGGCGGTATCGCGCAACTTAGGCACCAAGTTAGCGCAATCGGAGATCGTGTTTTTCCTCGACTCCGATGACTACTTCACGACCAACTATATTATTCGCCGCATGAAGAAGCATGAAGATCGCCAGATTGACATTATCTTCGGCAACTATGCGGAGGTGAGCGGCGATTCGGTACGCGACTTCAACTTCCACTACAAATCCGGTTCTTCCGGCGAAGATTTTCTTTTTCTGGAAATGGGCGATATTCGGTCATCCACCATCAGCATGCGTAAAAAAAGCGATCGCCGCTTTTTATTTCCCGAGTTTCTCAATAAGCATCAGGATTGGGGCTTTCTGGTCAACGCCACCAATTTGGGCGCGCAAGTGGCGCATGACGCCGGCGGCGGGGTGTTTCTCGACGTGGGGCGCTACGGGCGCATGACGGCGAAGCTTAATCTGGAGGCCAGCGACCGCTTTATCAATACCTTCCTCAGCCCCAGCGATCGCCATATCAGCGGATTCGCCTGTAAGCATCTGCTGGCCTCGCTGTATTCGGAAAACGCCCAGGCGTTCAATTATTACTCGTCGCGCATCGTGCGGCACAGCCTGAGCGGCAAGTTCAAGATGATCAAATGGTATGGCGATTGTCTGGCGCGGTTGGGGTTGTTCTCGGTTGGCGGCCGGCTGCTGCGCAACGTGCGCCAGGGATTCAGGAGATGACATGCAACCACGCAAGATAATCATCGTTATCGAAAATATGGCGGGCAAGGGCGGTACTGAACGGGTCGCCAGCGGTTTGGCCAATGCGCTGGCGCGTTTGCCGGGTTACGAGGTCGCGGTGTTTTCGCTGTTTGGCGAGCGGAGCTTCTTTCCGCTGGCGAGCGACGTCCGGTTGCGCTGCGGCGGTGGCGATTCGCTGTTCTGGCCGTGGCGGCTGGCGTTCGCGCTGCGGCGTGAACGCGCGGACGTGATCATTACCGTTTCCATGGGGAAACTGTCGGTGGTGATGACGCCTTTCCTGCGTTTGTTCTGTGCCCGCAGCCGGCTGCTGTTGAGTGAGCACGTCAGCTTTCACCAGTATCCGCGCGTATTTAAGTGGCTGAAGTTGCTGGTTTACCGGCTGAGCGATCGCGTGGTTTTCCTGACGCGGCAAGATAGCGACGCCATCGCTCGCTGGGTGGGGGCCGGGAAATGTCGGGTGATCGAGAACGTTTCGCCGTTCCGCGCACAGGCGCCAACGCCGGCGCTGCAGCAAAAGGTGGCGCTGGCGGTGGGGCGCTTGAGCAATCAGAAGGGCTTCGATCGTCTGATCGCGCTGTGGCGAGGGGTGGCGGCGCAGGTGCCGGATTGGCGGCTGCTGATTATTGGCGACGGCCCGGAGCGCGATGCGCTGCTGCGGCAGATTGAAGACGCCGGGCTGGCGCGGCAGGTGAGTCTGCTGCCGGCCACCGCCGACGTGGCGGACTATTATCGCCAGGCCAGCCTGTATTTGATGACCTCTCGCTATGAGGGATTGCCGATGGTGCTGATCGAAGCTATGAGTTTCGGCCTGCCGCTGGTGGCCTACGACTGCAAGACCGGCCCGGCCGAGTTGATAGACGACGGCGTCAACGGCTATCTGGTGCCCGATGACGACGCCGCCGCCTTCAGCGAAGGGGTGATCAAACTGATGCTCGATCCGGGTTTGCGCGAGCACTTTTCTGTCGCCGCGTTAGAGAAGTCTCGCCGTTTTTCTCCCGAACGTATTTATCCCCAGTGGCAACAGCTCACCGAGTGAGGACAAAATGGAAAAGATATCCGTAATCATGCCGGCCTACAATGCCGCGAACTCTATCAAAGAGTCGATTCTAGGCGTGCTGAACCAGCGATTTACCGATTATCACCTGTATGTGATCGATGATGCGTCCACCGACGATACTGCCGAGGTGGTGCGGCCGTTTATCCACGATCGCCTCACCTATATACGCAATGAGCATAATCAGGGCGTGGCGGAAACGCGCAACATCGGCATTGAGGCGGCGAACGGCGACTATATCGCCTTCTGCGACAGCGATGACGTATGGCTCCCCAACAAGCTGTCGCGCCAGGCGAGCATTTTGCAAACCCGCCGCTACGACGTGGTGTGTTCCCATTACTACACCTTCGAAGACGACCTGAAATTGATCAAAAACACCCGTGGCGCGGAAGAGCTTATCGGCTATCAGGACATGTTGAAAAGCAACTGGATCGGCAATCTCACCGGCATCTACAACCAAAAGCGCATCGGCAAGGTGTATCAGCAAAAAGTGGGCCATGAGGACTATTTGATGTGGCTGGCGGTGCTGCAGAAGGCGCGTAACGGCCTGGCCTACTGCATTCCTGAACCGCTGGCCTGTTACCGATTGTCTACCCATTCGCTGTCGGGCAACAAAATCCGCGCCGCTGACTGGCAATGGCGGATTTACCGTCAGCATTTGGGGCTGTCTTATCAGAAATCCTGCTATCTGTTCGCCACCTATCTGTTCAATGCCGTGGTGAAAAGGAAATGACCATGAGGGGGATGTATCAGAGGGTGGTTCTGGGCTGTTGCGCCTTGTGGGGCGCTTCGGCTCTGGCGCAGAGCTGCCAACCCAATCTGTTGGCCAACCCCGGCTTTGAGCAGGGTCTCGGCGGCTGGCGAGCGCAGGGCGCGCAGGCCGACGGCGATACGCACAGCGGCAATGGCAGTTTGCGCTATGACAATGCAGATGCCGCGCAGTACCGCACCTTCAACCAGGCGCTGCAGGTTGCGCCCGGACAGACGATCGATTTTGGCGTCTGGCTCAAGACCCGCGGCGTACGCGGGCAAAGCCGCGACGGCGGCGCCGGGGTTTATCTGCAGAGCTTTGATGCGCAGGGGCGCTTTCTGGAAGGCAGCTATCCGGCTGGGGTGACCGGCGACAGCGGCTGGCGGCAGGTGAACGCCAGCTATACCGTGCCGCCGCAGGCGGCGCGAATCACGTTTGGCGTTTATCTGCGCAAGGGGAGCACCGGTACCGCCTGGTTTGACGACGCCTATGCGTGTGCTCGAGCGTCTATGCCGGCGTTGTATCAGCTCGGCGCGTCGGCGCAGGGGAAGGTCGACACGCTGGTCGTCACTTCGCAGCCGCAGCGTTTGCAGGTCGACAGCGAATTGCTCAATGCCGAGGGGCAGGTTGTTCACCGTAGCCGCGACCGTTATCAGGTTGAAGGGCAGCGCCGTATCGAATACCAACCGCCGACCGGCCTGGCCCAGGGCGAATACCGCCTGCGTCAGCAGGTCACCGGGCAGCAATCCCGGCCGGCACCGGACAGCGAGCTGTCTTTTCGCGTCGGGCAGCCTGCGGCCAAAGTGGCGATCGACAGCGAAGGCTTTACCCTGCGCGACGGTCAACGGCTTTTCCCGTTGGGCATTTACGCCAACGTGGCGACCGATGAGCATTTGGCGCGCATCGCATCGGCGGGATTCAACACGGTGCTGAATTATGATTATGGGGAGAAGAAAGACCCTTACGCCTTTTTCCGCAACGCACGCCAGCGCGGGCTGCTGGTCATTTACTCTGTCAAAGATCAGTACCGCGGCAGCCGCTTCGCGCCGGCCGTGCGCGGCGGCGATTATGCGGCGCTGACGGCCTGGTACGTGCAGCGCTTGCGCTCTCAGCCCAACCTGCTCGCCTGGTACATCAACGATGAGCTGGGGCCGGAATATCTCGATAAGATCGAGGAAAAAAACCTGCAAATAAAGCGGCTTGACGGCGATCATCCTACCTTCCAGGTGTTGAACAAAACCGGGGAGTTGGACGCTCACTTCAACAGCAGCGACATTTTGGCGACCGACCCTTACCCGGTGGGGAACGATAGCGATCTGACGCGCACCACGCGTTATACCGAACTGACGGTGCAGGCCGCCCGCCAGGCGCGCGGGGCCTGGGTGGTGATGCAAATCATGGATCATGCCGCTTATGACGCCCGCCGCAAGCCACATCCGCCGTCAGAGGCGGAAATCCGCAATCAGGCCTGGCAGGCGCTGATCGGCGGCGCCAAGGGGCTGTTGTTTTATTCTTATACCGATCTGTTTTACAAGCGCAAAACCGGCCGCTTCGACCAACGGGAGTTTGACGCCACCTGGCGCGGTGTGGCCGCCGTGTCGCAGCAAATCGCCGCCTTCACCCCTTATCTGCTGACGGGAAAATCGACGCCGCTGGCGGGAAGCAACCCTCAAATGCCGGCGCGGATGTTTGTTCTGGGCGATCGCGCCTTGCTGCTGGTAGCCAACCCTTACTATCGAGAGGAAAGCACCCGATTGCGCCTTCCGGCGGGCTGGCGGCAGCAGGAAGGGGGGGCGGAGATCCAGCTGGCGTTGCCCGCCGTGGGCACCGCGACGCTGTGGCTCCAACGCTGAAAGCGTCGAGTTAGCGTTACGCGGGAGGTTTCTCCCGCGTCCTACCCCCAAATACCCCATCTTGCCTCTCGCCCGTCAGCCTCTGTCTTCCACTCCTGATTTATTCATTTAAATTCAACATATTAATCTCGTTTGTCGCACCTATACTTTGGTGGTATTTCTCACCCGGCGCGTGTATCGCCTCCCGCTTTCTCTTGATCGCAATCAATTTGCCGCCGATTGGCCGTCAGTAGGCTGGCGGCAGATTGAGCATGTCTTCTTATAACGACAAGAGCCTTCAGGAGCATTCCGGATGAGCAAATTTTTAGACCGTTTCCGCTATTTCAAGCAGTTGGCGGAGCCTTTTTCTGGCGATCACGGCCAGACCTTGAACACCAACCGCGACTGGGAAGACGGCTACCGCAGCCGTTGGCAGCACGACAAAGTGGTGCGTTCCACCCACGGCGTGAACTGCACCGGTTCCTGCAGTTGGAAGATCTACGTGAAGAATGGCCTGGTGACCTGGGAAACCCAGCAAACCGATTACCCGCGCACCCGCCCCGATCTGCCCAACCATGAACCGCGCGGCTGCCCGCGCGGCGCCAGCTACTCCTGGTACCTGTACAGCGCCAACCGGCTGAAATACCCGCTGATGCGCAAGCGTCTGCTCAAGCTGTGGCGCGAGGCGAAAGCGCAGCACAGCGATCCGGTCGCGGCCTGGGGCTCTATCGTCGGCGATGCGGAAAAAGCCAAAAGCTACAAGGTGGCGCGCGGCCGCGGCGGTTTCGTCCGCTCCAGCTGGCAGGAGGTCAATGAACTGATCGCCGCCGCCAACGTCTATACCGCCAAAACCTTCGGCCCGGACCGTATCATCGGCTTCTCGCCGATCCCGGCGATGTCGATGGTGTCCTACGCCGCCGGCGCCCGCTACCTGTCGCTGATCGGCGGCGCCTGCCTGAGCTTCTACGACTGGTATTGCGATCTGCCGCCGGCCTCGCCGATGACCTGGGGCGAGCAGACCGACGTGCCGGAATCCGCCGATTGGTACAACTCCTCTTACATTATCGCCTGGGGCTCCAACGTGCCGCAGACGCGCACCCCGGACGCCCACTTCTTTACCGAAGTACGTTACAAGGGCACCAAAACCGTGGCGGTGACGCCGGACTATGCCGAAGTCGCCAAGCTGTGCGACCACTGGCTGAATCCGAAGCAGGGCACCGACAGCGCGATGGCGCTGGCGATGGGCCACGTAATGCTGAAAGAGTTCCATCTCGATCGCGAAGTCGGCTACTTCCGCGACTACGTGCGCCGCTATACCGACATGCCGATGCTGGTGCTGCTGGAAGCGCGTGAAGGCGGCCATTACGCCGCCGGCCGCCTGCTGCGCGCCGCCGATCTGGTGGACGGGCTGGGCCAGGAAAACAACCCCGAGTGGAAAACCGTCGCTATCGACAGCCGCAGCGGCGATCTGGTGGCGCCGCAGGGCTCCATCGGCTTCCGCTGGGGCGAGAAGGGCAAGTGGAACCTGGAACAGCGTGAGGGCAAGTCGCAACAGGAAGTCGAGCTGCAGCTCAGCCTGTTGGGCATGCATGACGACGTTGCCGAGGTGGGCTTCCCATACTTCGGCGGCGCCGACAGCGAGCATTTCAACAGCGTGGCGCTGAACGAGATCCTGCTGCACAAACTGCCGGTGAAACGCCTGCAGCTGGCGGACGGCAGCGAAGCGCTGGTGACCAGCGTGTACGACCTGACGCTTGCCAACTACGGCCTCGAGCGCGGGCTGGGCGACGCCAACTGCGCCGCCGACTATGACGAGGTCAAGGCCTACAGCCCGGCCTGGGCCGAGCAGATCACCGGCGTGTCGCGCCACAACATTATCCGCATTGCCCGCGAGTTCGCGGAAAACGCCGAGAAGACCCACGGCCGTTCGATGATCATCGTCGGCGCCGGCGTCAACCACTGGTATCACATGGACATGACCTACCGTGGCCTGATCAATATGCTGATCTTCTGCGGTTGCGTCGGCCAGAGCGGCGGCGGCTGGGCGCACTACGTCGGCCAGGAAAAACTGCGGCCGCAAACCGGCTGGCTGCCGCTGGCGTTCGGCCTCGACTGGCAGCGCCCGCCGCGCCACATGAACAGCACCTCGTTCTTCTACAACCATTCCAGCCAATGGCGCTATGAAACCGTTGGCACCGACGAGCTGCTGTCGCCGCTGGCGGACAAATCGCGCTTCGGCGGCAGCCTGATCGACTTCAACGTGCGCGCCGAGCGCATGGGCTGGCTGCCGTCGGCGCCGCAGCTGGGCACCAACCCGCTGCGCCTGGCGGAGCAGGCCCGCGCGGCCGGTCAGTCGCCGGTCGAGTTCACCGTCGACAGCCTGAAAAACGGCTCGCTGGGCTTCGCCGCCGAGCAGCCGGACAATCCGCAGAACTTCCCGCGCAACCTTTTCGTCTGGCGCTCCAACCTGCTGGGCTCCTCCGGCAAGGGCCATGAGTACATGCTCAAATACCTGTTGGGCACCGAAAACGGCATTCAGGGGAAAGATCTCGGCCAGCAGGGCGGCGTGATGCCGCAGGAAGTGGAATGGCGCGAGCAGGGCGGCGAAGGCAAGCTGGATCTGGTGGTGACGCTCGATTTCCGCATGTCGAGCACCTGCCTGTACTCCGACGTGGTGTTGCCGACCGCCACCTGGTACGAAAAAGACGACATGAACACCTCCGACATGCACCCGTTCATCCATCCGCTGTCGGCGGCGGTCGATCCGGCCTGGGATTCGAAGAGCGACTGGGAGATCTACAAGGGCATCGCCAAGGCCTTCTCCGAGGTGTGCGTTGGCCATCTGGGCCAGGAAACCGACGTGGTGACCCTGCCTATCCAGCACGATTCCGCCGCCGAACTGGCGCAGCCTTACGGCGTGCAGGACTGGAAGAAAGGCGAATGCGATCTGATCCCGGGCAAAACTGCGCCGCACATCATCGCGGTGGAGCGCGATTACCCGGCCACCTACGAGCGCTTCACCTCGCTGGGGCCGCTGCTGGACAAATTGGGCAACGGCGGCAAGGGCATCAGCTGGAACACCCAAACCGAGGTCGATTTCCTCAAGCAGCTTAACTACGTCAAGGCCGACGGCCCGGCGGCGGGGCGGCCGAAGATCGAGAGCGCGATAGACGCGGCGGAAGTGATCCTGTCGCTGGCGCCGGAAACCAACGGCCAGGTGGCGGTAAAAGCCTGGGAGGCTCTGAGCAACGTCACCGGCCGCGATCACCGCCATCTGGCGCTGAACAAGGAAGACGAGAAAATTCGCTTCCGCGACATTCAGGCGCAGCCGCGCAAAATCATCTCCAGCCCGACCTGGTCCGGTCTGGAAGACGAACACGTTTCCTACAACGCCTGCTACACCAACGTGCACGAGCTGATCCCGTGGCGCACCCTCAGCGGCCGTCAACAGCTGTATCAGGATCACGAGTGGATGCGTGCCTTCGGTGAAAGCCTGCTGGTATACCGGCCGCCGATCGACACCCGCGCCGCGCAGCCGTTGCTCAACAGCAAACCGAACGGCAACAAGGAGAAGGCGCTGAACTTCCTGACGCCGCACCAGAAGTGGGGCATTCACTCCACCTACAGCGACAACCTGTTGATGCTGACGCTGTCGCGCGGCGGCCCGATCGTCTGGCTGAGCGAAGACGACGCCAAAGATCTGGGCATTGCGGACAACGACTGGATCGAGGCCTTTAACGCCAACGGCGCGCTGACGGCGCGCGCGGTGGTCAGCCAACGTATCCCGGCCGGCATGACCATGATGTACCACGCGCAGGAGCGCATCGTGAACCTGCCGGGCTCGGAGATCACCAGCCAGCGTGGCGGCATCCACAACTCGGTGACCCGCGCCTGTCCGAAGCCGACCCACATGATCGGCGGCTATGCGCAGCTGGCCTACGGCTTCAACTACTACGGCACCGTCGGCTCCAACCGCGACGAGTTCGTGGTGGTGCGCAAGATGAACCGCATTGATTGGTTGGATGACGAAGGCAACGACTACGCGCAGGGCAGTCAGCAGGAGAACAGCAAATGAAAATTCGTTCGCAAGTCGGCATGGTGCTGAATCTGGACAAGTGCATCGGTTGCCACACCTGTTCGGTCACCTGCAAGAACGTCTGGACCAGCCGTGAAGGTATGGAATACGCCTGGTTCAATAACGTGGAAAGCAAGCCCGGCGTCGGGTATCCGCACGCCTGGGAAGATCAGGAAAAATGGAAGGGCGGCTGGATCCGTAAAATCAACGGCAAGCTGGAACCGCGCATGGGCAACCGCGTCGGCGTGCTGGCGAAAATCTTCGCCAACCCGGACGTGCCGGCGCTGGACGACTACTACGAGCCGTTCGATTACGACTACCAGCATCTGCACACCGCCAAACAGGGCAAGCACCAGCCGGTGGCCCGCCCGCGCTCGCTGATTACCGGCCAGCGCATGAACAAGATCGAAAGCGGCCCGAACTGGGAGGAGATCCTCGGCGGGGAATTCGAAAAACGCTCGCAGGACAAGAATTTCGACAACCTGCAGAAGGCGATGTACGGCCAGTTCGAAAACACCTTCATGATGTACCTGCCGCGCCTGTGCGAGCACTGCCTCAACCCGGCCTGCGTCGCCACCTGCCCGAGCGGGGCGATCTACAAGCGCGGCGAAGACGGCATCGTGCTGATCGACCAGGACAAGTGCCGCGGCTGGCGCATGTGCCTGACCGGCTGTCCGTACAAGAAAATCTACTTCAACTGGAAGAGCGGCAAGTCCGAGAAGTGCATCTTCTGCTACCCGCGCATCGAAGCCGGGCAGCCGACGGTGTGTTCGGAGACCTGCGTGGGCCGCATTCGCTACCTCGGCGTGCTGCTGTACGATGCCGACCGCATCGAGCAGGCGGCGGCGGTGGCGAACGACAAGGATCTGTACCAGAGCCAGCTCGACATCTTCCTCGATCCGCATGACCCGAAGGTGATTGCTCAGGCGCTGGCGGACGGCGTGCCGCAGGGGGTCATTGAAGCTGCCCAGCAGTCGCCGGTGTACAAAATGGCGATGGACTGGAAGCTGGCGCTGCCGCTGCACCCGGAATACCGCACGCTGCCGATGGTCTGGTACGTGCCGCCGTTGTCGCCGATTCAGTCCGCCGCCGACGCCGGCGAGCTGGCGCACAGCGGCGTGCTGCCGGACGTCGAGAGCCTGCGCATTCCGGTGCAGTATCTGGCGAACCTGCTGACCGCCGGCGATACCGAACCGGTGCTGCTGGCGCTGAAGCGCATGCTGGCGATGCGCCACTACAAGCGGGCGGAAACCGTCGACGGCGTGGTGGACACCAGCGCGCTGGAGCAGGTCGGGTTGAGCGAAGCGCAGGCGCAGGAGATGTATCGCTACCTGGCGATCGCCAACTATGAAGATCGCTTCGTGGTGCCGTCGAGCCACCGCGAGCTGGCGCGCGAAGCCTTCCCGGAAAGCAAAGGCTGCGGTTTCAGCTTCGGCGACGGCTGCCACGGCAGCGACGGCAAGTTCAACCTGTTCAACAGCCGCCGCATCGACGCCATCGACGTGACCGCGAAAACCGCGCGGCCGGAGGATGCCTCATGATCAGCCTGAAAGTGATCGCCCGCCTGCTGGATTACCCGGAGCAGGTCCTGTTTGACCATCAGCAGGCGCTGATTGAGGCGCTGGAGCCGGCCAGCGAGCTGGATCTGCACCACAGCGCGCAGCTGATTCTGTTTATCCGCCGCCTGTGCGCCCGCCCGCTGCTGGACGCGCAGGCCGACTATTGCGAGCTGTTCGATCGCGGCCGCGCCACCTCGCTGCTGCTGTTTGAGCACGTGCACGGCGAGTCGCGCGATCGCGGCCAGGCGATGGTCGATCTGATGGCGCAGTACCGCGCCGCCGGGCTGGAGATCGACAGCCGCGAGCTGCCGGATTTCCTGCCGCTGTATCTGGAGTATCTGGCCAGCCGCAGCGCGGCGCAGGCGCGGGAAGGGCTGCAGGACATCGCGCCGATCCTGGCGCTGCTGGGCGCGCGCCTGCAACAGCGCGAAAGCCCGTATGCGGTGCTGTTCGATCTGCTGCTATTGCTGTCCGGCAGCGAGGTGCAGGCCCAGACGCTGGAAACCCAGGTGGCGCAAGAGGCGCGTGACGATACGCCGCAGGCGCTGGATGCGGTGTGGGAAGAGGAGCAGGTCAAGTTTCTCGGCGAACAGGGCTGCGCCTCCGCCCAGCAGACGGCGCACCAGCGGCGCTTCGCCGGCGCGGTGGCGCCACAGTATCTGGACCTGACGGATGCGTTAACCGGAACCAAAGGACGCTAATCATGCAATTTTTGAATCAGTTCTTCTTCGATATTTACCCTTATCTGGCCGGCGCGGTATTCCTGATCGGCAGCTGGTTGCGTTACGACTACGGGCAGTACAGCTGGCGCGCCGGCTCCAGCCAGATGCTGGATAAAAAGGGCATGCGGCTGGCGTCCAACCTGTTTCACATCGGCATTATCGGCATCTTCGCAGGTCACTTCCTCGGCATGCTGACGCCGCACTGGATGTATGAGGCCTTCCTGCCGATCGACGTGAAGCAGAAGCTGGCGATGATCGCCGGCGGCGCCTGCGGCCTGATGACGTTGATCGGCGGTGCGCTGTTGCTGAAGCGCCGGTTGACCAATCCGCGGGTGCGCGCCACCAGCAGCTTCGCCGACATCATGATCCTGACGTTGCTGGTGGTGCAGGTGTGCCTCGGCCTGCTGACCATTCCGTTCTCCGCCCAGCATATGGACGGCAGCGAAATGATGAAGCTGGTGGCCTGGGCGCAGGCGGTGGTGACCTTCCACGCCGGCGCCTCTGAGCACCTGGAAGGCGTGGCGATTATCTTCAAACTGCACATGGTGCTGGGCATGACGCTGTTCGTGCTGTTCCCGTTCTGCCGCCTGGTGCATATCTGGAGTGCGCCGGTAGAGTATCTGACCCGCCGTTACCAGTTGGTGCGCAACCGCCGCTGAGCCTGACCCCGCCGCCGCCGCCGATCGCCAGCGGCGGCGCTATTCCGATAATTCCCCTGCCGTCTGCCCATTCTCGCCGCCTTGTCGTAAACTAACTATCTCAGTCATGTTACGCTTATGCTTGCGCCGACGGAGGTCGGCCCGTGGTAGCCGATAACAAGAGATAGCGCCTTGATGAAAGGCCTTTTGGGACATAAAAACCGGGGATGATCCGCATGGCCTTCGCGCCGCGCGGGAGAATCGCTTTATGGATAGTCAGGTTAATCAATAACAATAATGACCACACAATGTCGCTCACCCGAGCTGTTGCCTCTGAAAATCATCGCCACCGGGGCCGCGTTGCCGCCCAACCGCGTGGCCTCCTCTACGCTCGATGCCCGCCTGGGGAAACCGGCCGGCTACGTTGAAAAGCGCTCGGGCATCGTTTACCGCTATCACGCCGACGACGACGCCAGCCAGGCCGAGCTCGCCGCCGCCGCACTGCAAGACACGCTGGCCCGCAGCACTATTCCGGCCGCTTCGATTGACCTGCTGATCTCCGCCTCGGCGATAGCGGTACAGGCGCTGCCGTGCTCTGCCGCGCATATTCTCAAGATCGCCGGATTGGCGCCGGGTACGCCGGGCTTCGACATCAACAGCAGCTGCGTCAGCTTTATCTCTGCGCTGCAGGTGGCGGCGGGGCTGTTGAACGCCGGGACGTATCGGCGTATCGCCATCGTCTCGGCGGATCTCGCTTCGCGCGGCATCGACTGGCAGCACGAAGAGTCGTCGCTGATCTTCGGCGACGGCGCCGCCTGCGCCATCGTGGAGCGCGGCGACGGCACAGGCGGCATCCTCGCCAGCCTGGTGGAAACCTATCCCGCCGGCAGCGAACTGTGCGAGATCCGCGCCGGCGGCACGCGCCGCAACCCGCGTGCCGGGATGTGCGAGCAGGACTTCCTGTTTCATATGCAGGGCAAACCGCTGTTCCGTCAGGCATCGGCGCTGATTGAGGACTACCTCGACCGGCTGCTGAGCGCCAGCGGCTTGACCCTGGGGCAGATCGCCACCGTGGTGCCGCACCAGGCCAGCCATTTGTCGCTCGAACATATGCGCAAACGGCTGCACGTCTCCAGCGAGGCGCTGGTGGATATCTACCGCCATCACGGCAACCAGGTGGCGGCCTCTATCCCGACCGCGCTGCATGCCGCCGTGACCACTGGGCGCTTCAACCCCGGCCAGCCGGTGATGCTGATCGGCACCGCCGCCGGGCTGGCGCTGGCCGGCATGGTGTTGCTGCCATGAGGGTGCTGGTGACCGGGGCGACCAGCGGGCTGGGGCGCAACGCGGCGCAGTGGTTGCTGGAGGCCGGGCATCAGGTGCGCGCCACCGGCCGCGATGAGCGGGCCGGCGAAGCGTTGCGGCAGATGGGCGCTGAATTTTACTCGCGCGATCTGGCGCAGGCCACGCCGCAGCAGTGCCGGGAGCTGGTGACCGACTGCGAGTGGGTATGGCACTGTGCGGCCAAGTCTTCGCCCTGGGGCAGCAAAGCGGAATTTCACCGCATCAACGCCGCGGCGACGGAGAAACTGGCGGAGGCGGCCGGGCGCTGCGGCGTGCGGCGCTTCGTGCATATCTCCACGCCGGCAATCTACTTCGATTTTCAGCCGCATTACGATCTTGATGAGGGTTATCGCGCCCGGCGCTTCGCCAATCACTATGCCGCCAGCAAGCACGCCGCCGAGCAGCGGCTGTTGGCGCAGGCGAAAATCTACCCGCAAACCACCTATATTATGCTGCGGCCGCGCGGCCTGTTTGGCCCGCACGATCGGGTGATCGTACCGCGGCTGTTGCAACAGCTCGAACGCGATCGCGGCGTGCTGCGGTTGCCCGGCGGCGGGCAAGCGCTGCTGGATCTGACCTTTGCTCCCAACGTGGTGCACGCCATGGAGCTGGCCAGCCGGCAGCGCGGATTGCCGTCCGGCGCCGTGTACAACATCACCAACCACCAACCGCAGCGGCTGGCGGAGATGCTGGATGCGCTGCTGCGCCAGGAGCTGGGGCTGCGTTACCGGCTGCAGGCCGTGCCTTATCCGCTGCTGCATACGCTGGCCGGCGGCATGGAGCTGTGGGCAACGCTGAGCGGCAAAGAACCGCCGCTGACGCGCTACAGCGTGGCGGCGGTGCATTTCGACATGACCCTGAGCCAGACGCGCGCGATCGAAGAGCTGGGCTATCGGCCGCGTTACTCGATGGAGGAGGGGATCCGCCTGACCGGCGAGTGGCTGCGGCAGCAAGGAGGCATACAGCATGGCTAAGGTCACCGTATTTGAAGTGGGCTATTGCACGCATATCGGCTGCATGGCGCTGCGCGGCGCCGGGTTCCGGGTGTGTAAATTCCCGGCGCGCGCCTATCTGCTGGAGGTGGGAGAGCGCCGCTGGCTGTGGGATACCGGCTACGCGCCTTATTTTCAGCAGCACACGCAGTCGGGGGTATTCAGCCTTTACCGCCGCATGACGCCGGTCTACTTCGACCCCGCCGAGTCGTTGGCGCACCAGCTGCGCGAAGCCGGTTACGCCGAAGGCGACATCCAGGCGCTGATCGTCTCGCACTTTCACGCGGATCACATCGCCGGGCTGCAGGATTTCAGCCGCCTCGATTTTATTTGCTGCGGCGAAGGCTGGCAGCAAACCCGCGGGCTGCGCGGTTTCGCGGCGCTCAAGCGCGCCTTTATTCCCGGCCTGATTCCGGCGGATTTCGAGAGCCGCCTGCAGTTTATGGAGTCTTTTCCCTCGGTGGCGTTGCCCGCACTGCTGGCGCCGTTCGATCGCGGTTACGCGCTGCCGGGCAGTGAAGGGCAGATCGTGCTGGTGCCGCTGCCGGGGCATGCGGCCGGCCATATCGGCGCCTTTATCCTCACCGACGCCGGCTGGACGCTGTTGGCCAGCGACGCCGCCTGGTCGCCGCAGAGCTACCAGACGCTGCGCGGGCCTTCGCGCTTGGCCAATCTGGTGATGGACGACGCGGTGGCGTACACCCGCACGCTGGAACGGCTTAACCAACTGTGGGCGGGCGGCCAGGTCAACATTTTGCTGTGCCACGAGGGGGACCTGTGATCCCTTTCATGACCCTGTGGCACTACGTCCGCGCCCGGCGCCTGCGCTTTGGCGATCGTGCGGCGCTGGAGGCGCATCAGGCTCGGCAGCTCGCGGGCTTTGCCCGTCGGGTGCTGAGCAAGAGCCCCTATTTTCAGCGCTTCAGCCGCCGGCCGTTCGCCGAATGGCCGCAGATGGACAAGGCGCTGATGATGGCGCAGTTCGACCGGATGAATACTGCCGGGCTGAGCCGGGAGGCGGTGCTGGCCTGCGCGCAGCGCAGCGAGGCGGATCGCGATTTCACGCCAAAGATCGGCCGCTACAGCGTCGGATTGTCGTCCGGCACCTCCGGGCAGCGCGGCGTGTTTGTCGTCAGCCCGCGCGAACAGCAGGTGTGGGCCGGCGGCATGCTGGCGAAGATGCTGCCGGACGGGCTGCTGGCCGGTGAGCGTGTCGCGCTGTTTCTGAGGGCGGACAATAACCTCTATCACAGCGTAAACAACCGTTGGCTGAGCCTGGCGTTTTACGATTTGCTGGCGCCGTTCAGCGAGCATCTGCCCGCGCTGGAACGGCAGGCGCCCAGCATCATCGTGGCGCCGGCGCAGGTGCTGCGCGCCCTGGCGCTGGCGGTGCTGGCCGGGCAGGTGAAGCTGCCGGTCAAAAAAGTGATTTCGGTCGCCGAGGTATTGGAAGAACAGGATCGCCGCCTGCTGATGCAGGTGTTTCCGGCGGTTGGCGAAGTGTATCAGGCTACCGAGGGGTTCCTGGCCGCGACCTGCGCGCACGGCACCCTGCATCTGAACGAAGAGTTTTTGCATATTGAACCGCAGTGGATCGACGAACTGCGTTTCACGCCGCTGATCACTGATTTCACCCGCAGCACGCAGCCGATCGTGCGTTATCGGCTGGACGATGTGCTGGTGCTGCGCAAGGAACCCTGCCCGTGCGGGCAGCCGACGCGCGCGATCGCGCGTATCGAAGGGCGGCGCGACGATCAGCTGATGCTGCCCGATGCGCAGCGGCAACCGCAGGCGGTGTTCGCAGATGCCTGCAGCCGGACGATCGCCAATGCGCTGCCGCTGACCAGCGATTACTGCCTGATCCAGCGCGGCGAGCAGCGGCTGGAGTTGATCGCCGATTGCAGCCCGGCGGCGTTGGCGCACTGCCAGGCGCAGCTGATCGCGCTGTTCGCTCGCCAGGGCATCGCCACCGATCGGCTCGAATGGCGGTTGACGGCGCAGGCGGTGTTGCCGCAGTTCGATCGCAAGCGGCGGCGCATCGTGCGCCAGGCGGAGGAAGCATGAAAAATACGCTGTTCAGGCTAGGGCACATGTTGCTCGGCTGGGGGACGGTCGGGGTGGTGTATAGCCTGACCGATCGCCTGCAGGGGACGGGAACTTTGTTGCCGCCGTCGGCGCTTGATCGGGCGATCCCGTTTAGCCCGGCGGCCATTTGGCTTTACCTGTCGTTCTTCCTCATCGTCCCGGCGGGCTATTTGCTGGCGCCGCTGCAGCGAATCAAATGGCTGACGCTGGCGATGCAGCTGACGGCGCTGGGCGCCGGAGCGGTTTACCTGCTGTGGCCGACCACCATGGCCTATCCGCAGAACGATGGCGTTGGGATCAGCGCGCAGCTGCTGGCGGCGTTAACCCAGGTGGATTCGCCGCAGAACTGCCTGCCTTCGTTGCATATGGCGCTGACGGTGCTGGCGGTGTGGGCGTTGAGCGACGGCGAGCGCAAAGTGCGAACGGCGCTGTGGATGCTGTGGGGCGTGGCGATCGCGTTCTCCATTCTGCAACTGCGCCGCCATTTGTTTGTCGATCTGGCCGGTGGTGCGCTGCTGGCGCTGTGCGCCGGCGGGTTGGCCCTGCGCATCAAGACCCTGCGCCGGCGCGTGGTTAAAGGAGAAATGGGATGAGCGAACTGGCGTTGCCGATAGTGTTCATGCTGTTCATCGTGGTGGCCGAGGCGGTGGCGCTGCAGTGGGGGCGCCGTGAGCCGGTCAACTGGCACGATCTGGTGTTTAACCTGAACTCCGGCCATATCATGCTGTGGCTGTTCCGCGGGCTGGAGATCACCTGCTACGGCTACGTGGCCGCGCATTTCAGTCTGGGGCTGCTGGACGCCTGGCCGCCGCTGCTGATGTGGCTGTTCGCCCTGCTGGCGTGGGACTTCGGTTTCTACTGGCTGCACCGTCTGCATCACCGTTTCCGCGTGCTGTGGGCGGTACACGTGGTGCACCACCAGGGGGAGCACTTCAACCTGTCGCTGGGGGTGCGCAACTCCTGGTATTCGTCGTTGACGTCGATCCCGTTCTTTTTGCTGCTGGCGCTGGCGGGCGTGCCGCTGTCGGTGTTCGTCACGGTGTCGATTTTTCACTACAGCATTCAGCTGTTTAACCACAATGCGCTGACGCTGAAGCTGGGCGTGCTGGAAAAAATCCTGGTCACGCCGGCGCACCACCGGGTGCACCACGTCAAGGACATGGCGTATTCCAATAAGAACTTCGGCGGCAGCTTTATCTTCTGGGACAAGCTGTTCGGCACGTTCTGCCCGGCGTTGCCGACCACGCCGTTCAGCTACGGCGTCGGCGGCGACCGGCCGTCCGCCAACCCGTTCTGGGCGAGCAATCTGCCGTTTCTGCGCTATTTCCGCCTGGCATGGCGCCCGGCGCCGGGCCGGCCGCGCGACCGCCGTTCGGCGCTCAGCGTCTTCAGCGGCGCCATGCTGCTGTTCTCGTTGGTGGTCGGTTACGTCTACCAATACGGTTACGGCTACGGCGACATCAGCTGGCCGCAAATGGCGCTGCTGCTGCTGCTGGCGTTGGGCTCGGTAGCGCTGGGTGGCATGACGGAAGGGCGGCGGTGGGCGAGCGCCGTCTGGCTGCTGATCGCGCTGGGCATGCCGCTGCTGTTTATCGGCTATCTTGGCTGGCCGCAACGCTATTGGCATATCGCCATGGCCGCCGTGGCGCTGCATGCCCTGTGCGTGGCGCTGGGCTGGGGGCGAGTGGCCGCGCCGGCCGCCGTGGAGGAACCGCATGGCTGACTCATTACCGCCGCTGCGTTTCCCTGCCGATGGTGAGCAGGCGTTTCACCGCGATCTCAAGCGCGCGGCGCACGCCTGCCTGGCGGGCGATCATCGCTATGCCGATACCGTGCGGCTGGCCAAGGCCGCGCTGTTGCTGGCGCTGTGCGTCGGGTTTTATGCCCTGAGCCTGCTGCAGCATCAGCCCTGGGCGTTTTTCCTCTGCTATTTCCTGTTCGTGGCCATGGGCATGCTGCTCAACGTCAACGTCAACCACGATGCTTCGCATAACGCCTTCTTGCGCGCGCCCTGGGCCAATCGCCTGGTGGGGCGGCTGGTGACGCTGCCGCTGGGCGTCGATCCGGACTATTGGCGCACGCGGCACGTGGATTACCACCACGTTTACGCCAACGTCGAACACTACGATCTGGACACCGAAGAGAACGGCTTTTTCCGCCAGACGCCGTTCCAGCGCTGGCGGCCGCATATGCGCTATCAGCATCTGTACTGGCCGCTGATCGCCGCGCTCTCGCTGCCCTACATCGCGTGGATTTTCGATTGGTCCGATCGGCTCGATAAAACGCCGCTGCGGGAAAAACGCGTGCTGGCGGGGCGCGGCGGTTGGACGCTGTTCGTGCTGTGCAAATTGCTTCATGTGGCGCTGGTGCTGGTGGTGCCGCTGATCGTGGGCCAACTGCACGGCATCGGTTGGGGCTGGGTGCTGTTGGCTTACGCGCTCAGCCAGATGTTTGCCTCACTGCTGGTGGTGTTCCTGCTGCTGGGCACCCACTGGGCGCAGGCCGAGTTTTACCCGGCGCCGGCGGGCGACAGCATGCCGCACGGTTGGTACCGGCACAATTTCGCCACCGCCTGCGACTGGCAGCCCGAGCCGCGCTGGCTGGAGCACCTGACCGGCGGGCTGAACTATCACCTGACCCACCACCTGTTTCCCGGCTGGAATCACCGCCACTATCCGGCGCTGGCCGCCGCGCTGGCGGAAGTGGCGCAGCGGCACGGCTTGGCGTATCGCTGCATCGGCTATCGCGAACTGCTGGCGCAGCAACAGCGCTTCTTGCGCCTTATGGGGCAGCCATGAAACCGCTGCGCCCGTTAGCCTATCGGCGCGACGACGGCGGGTTGCATCGCGCGCTGATGCAGGCCGCCCAGCATTATCTGGCGGCCAACGGCGATCACCGCTTCGCCGACGGCGGCATGCTGGCGAAGGTGGCGCTGCTGCTGGCGCTGTGCGGCCTGTGTTACGGGCTGAGCCTGCAGCAGCAAAACGGCTGGGCGTTTTTCGCTTGCTACTTCGGTTTTATCTTTATCGGCATGTTCCTGACGGTGAACGTGGTGCACGATGCCTCGCATAACGCGTTTTTCCGTCGGCCCTGGGCCAACCGCTGGCTGAACGCCCTGGTGAGCGTGCCGCTGGGGCTGGATCCCGACTGCTGGCGCGTGCGGCACGTGCTCTTCCACCATGCCCATAACAATATCGAACATTACGACCCCGACATCGACGCCAACGGCGTGCTGCGGCAAACGCCGTTCCAGCGCTGGCGGCCCTTTATGCGCGCCCAGCGCTACTATTGGCCGCTGGTGGCGGCGCTGACGTTCCCCTACTACATCTGGCTGTTCGACTGGCTGGACAGGGCGGGCCGCACCCGCGTGGCGGCCCGTATGGCGCAGCAGGGCGTGCGCGGCTGGTGCGGATTTCTGGCGGGCAAGGCGGCGCACCTGCTGCTGGCGCTGGCGATCCCGTGCTGGCTGCTGCCGCCGGCCATCGGCATCGGGCAAATTCTGCTGGTCTATTTGCTGAGCCAGATGCTTTCTTCATTGCTGTTCGTGATGTTGATCATCGGCACCCACTGGGCCAAGGCCAATTTTTACCAGGCCCCGGCGCAGGGCGCGATGCCGCACGGCTGGTATCACCATGTGTTCGCCACCACCTTCGACTGGCTGACCCGGCCGCGTTGGCTGGGATACTGGCTCGGCGGGGCGAACCTGCATTTGACGCATCATCTGTTCCCGCACTGGAGCCACCGCCATTACCCGGCGCTGAGCCGCATCATCGGCGAGGTAGCGCCGCGTTTCGGCATCGACTACCGCCTGCTGGAATTGGAGGAGCTGTTGCGCCTGCAGCAGCGCTTCCTCAGCGCGATGGGGCGCAAACCACATTAGCGTTGCATGCGGATTGTGCGAGGCGTTACGCAGTTCACTAATTGAACGATAGTTGCCCTTCCAGTAGACTTTCCTCCTGTGAATCAACGGCCACAGGAGGTGGACTATGCGCAGCTTGCCGATTCGGTTATCCAATGAAATCGACGACAGTTTGAACGATATTGCCCGGCGTCACGGGATGGCCAAAACCGACGTCATACGGCTGGCGTTTGCTTTAATGACGATTGCCGACCGTGAGTGGATGAAACAGGATGGTTCCCGCCTCGGTATCGTGCGTGAAAGCGACGAGGGGCTGGAGGCAGTCGCCGTGGTGGTGGGGATTTTTCCATGAAGCCGCAAAATGAGCGCCCGCAGCTCGATGCTGAAAGGTTGTATTTGGATCCTTCACTGGTCTTCGACGAAATGGAGCGGCTGCGCCTGGCGCGCCAGGTATTGTGCGGGATATTCGCGGTCAGCGTGGGCGTATTCGCCGCCCACGCGTATTGGGACAAAAATGAAGTGCTCGGACAAACGTTCGAACTGGTGAAGATCGGCGCCTTGCCGCTGGTTACGCTGGTGGTTTCCTTCTACTTTCCCACCAGCGCGGCCAGATAAGGCGCCGCGTCAATGCGACTTCATGCCCGCCGCGGTCATCAGCAGGCGGAACAGCGAGGCGACCACGAACAGCCCCAGCACGCTGGCGCTCCAGATGATCACCAGCCAGCCGATGCGTTTCCACCAGGGCGCCGGCGCGGCGGTTGCCGTTTTATCTTGCATAGCGTCCTCCCTTCTCAGTGATAGCCGTGTTCATGGCTGATCTTGCCGCGGAACACGTAGTAGCTCCAGAAGGTGTAGACCAGAATGATCGGGATGATGAACAGCGCGCCCACCAGCATAAAGCCGAGGCTCTGCGGCGGGGCGGCGGCGTCCCAAAGGCTGATGGCCGGCGGGATCAGGTGCGGCCAGATGCTGATGCCAAGCCCGCTCAGGCCGAGGAACACCAGCAGCAGCGTCAGCATGAACGGCGAGTAGTGCGCGCCGCGTTTCACCCCGCGCTGAATTCCCCAGGCGCTGAGCAGCACCAGCACCGGCACCGGCAGCAGCCAGAACAGATTCGGCAGCGTAAACCAGCGGGCGGCGATTTCAGGATGCGCGATCGGCGTCCAGATACTGACCGCGGCCAGCACCAGCAACAGGATCGCCAGCAGCGGCGTCGCCAGATGATACATGCGCGCCTGCAGATCACCGGCGGTTTTCATCACCAGCCAGGTGCAGCCTAGCAGGGCGTAGGTCACCACCAGCCCCAGCCCGCAGAACAACGCGAACGGCGTCAGCCAGTCCAGTGCGCCGCCGGCGTAGGTGCGGCCTTCGACCGGGAAGCCGTTGATCACGGCGCCCACCACCACACCCTGGCTGAAGGTGGCGAAGATTGAGCCCCAGATGAATGCCTTGTCCCAGATATGGCGTTTCTCCGGCGTCGCCTTGAAGCGAAACTCGAAGGCCACGCCGCGGAAAATCAGCCCGATCAGCATCAGCGTCAGCGGGATCGCCAGCGCGTCGAGGATCACCGAGTAGGCCAGCGGGAAGGCGCCGAACAGCGCGGCGCCGCCCAGCACCAGCCAGGTCTCATTGCCGTCCCACACTGGGGCGACGGTGTTCATCATCAGATCGCGGTCGCCGCTCTCTTTCACCCACGGAAACAGGATGCCGATGCCCAGGTCGAAACCGTCCATCACCACGTACATCATGGTGCTGAACACGATGATCACAAACCAAATCAGCGGAAGATCGATGCCCATGTTCAGCTCCTGTCGTCCAGAGTGTCGTTGACCGCGGACAGCGGACGCGCCGGCCGGCCCTCGGTATTGTCTTCTTGGTGTTCATGCGGCTGCGGCCCTTTGCGGATCAGGCGCATCATGTAGGAATAGCCCACGCCGAACACCGAGCAGTAGACGATGATGAACGCCAGCAGGCTGATGCTCATGTGCAGATCGCCGTGCGCGGAGACCGCGTCCTTGGTGCGCAGCAGGCCGTACACCACCCACGGCTGGCGGCCGATCTCGGTGGTGAACCAGCCCGCCAGCAGCGCCAGCAGCCCGGAAGGGCCCATCCACAGGATGAAGTACAGGAACGGACGCGACTGATACAGCCCGCCGCGCCAGCGCAGCCACAGGCTCCACACCCCGGCCAGGATCATCAGCATGCCCAGCCCGACCATGATGCGGAACGACCAGAACACCACGGTGGAGTTGGGGCGATCTTCCGGCGGGAAGGATTTGAGCGCCGGCACCTGTTCGGTCAGGCTGTGGGTCAGGATCAGGCTGCCGAGGTACGGTACTTCCAGCTTGAAGCGGGTCTCTTCGCGCTCCATGTCCGGCCAGCCGACCAGGATCAGCGGCGTGGCTTCGCCCGGCGGGTTTTCCCAATGGCCTTCGATGGCGGCGATCTTCGCCGGCTGGTGTTTCAGCGTATTCAGGCCATGCGCATCGCCGATCAGCGCCTGCACCGGCGCGACGATCAGCGCCATCCACATCGCCATCGACAGCATTTTGCGCATCGCCGGTGTATCGCGGCCGCGCAGCAGGTGCCAGGCGGCGGAGGCGCCGACGAAGAACGCCGAGGAGAGGAAGGCGGCGGTGGACATGTGCAGCAGGCGGTACGGGAAGGACGGGTTGAAGATCACCTTCAGCCAGTCGACCGGTACCACCTGGCCGTTGATGATTTCATGCCCCTGTGGCGTCTGCATCCAGCTGTTGGAGGCCAGGATCCAGAAGGTGGAGATCAGCGTGCCGAGCGCCACCATGCAGGTGGCGAAGAAGTGCAGGCCGGGGCCGACGCGGTTCCAGCCGAACAGCATTACGCCGAGGAAACCGGCTTCGAGGAAGAAGGCGGTCAGCACTTCATAGGTCAGCAGCGGCCCGGTAATGCTGCCGGCGAACTCGGAGAAGAAGCTCCAGTTGGTGCCGAACTGATAGGCCATCACCAGCCCGGACACCACGCCCATGCCGAAGTTGACGGCGAAAATCTTTGACCAGAAGTGGTAAAGCTCACGGTAGGCTTCATTGTGCGTTTTCAACCATAACCCTTCCAGCACCGCCAGATAGCTGGCTAAACCGATGGTGATGGCGGGGAAGATGATATGGAAAGACACGGTGAAGGCGAACTGTATTCTGGCGAGTTCCAGTGCATCAAGACCCAGCATGGCGCCTCCTAGGGTTGAACATAAATTAACCTCTTGAGTATAGCTGTCATTTTTATGTGAAATACTTGGCGTTAAGTTAAGCACGGAGTACAGTGACTATAATAGTGACAGTTATTTTACTTTTTCATATAACAGTTAATGGTTATGACCCGATACGAGCAGCTTGCGCAGCAGATTAGAGAACAGATCCAGAACCGGGTGTGGCGGGCGGGCGACAAACTGCCTTCGCTGCGCGAGAGCGGCAAACGCGCCGGATTGAGCCTGATGACGGTAGTGCAGTCTTACCAACTGCTGGAGAGCCAGGGGTGGATCGTCGCCCGCCCGCAGTCGGGCTACTACGTGGCGGCGCGCCCGCAGCCGCTGCCCCAGCCTTCGCGCGGCGAGAAGCTGTTGCTGAGCGAGCAGGTGGACATCAACGCCTTTATTTTCGACGTGCTGCAGGCCTGCAAGGATCCGGATATCGTGCCTTTCGGTTCGGCCTTTCCCGACGCCACGCTGTTCGCCCAGCCGAAGCTGGCGCGCGCGCTGAGCAGCGTGGCGCGCAAGTTCACGCCGCACAGTTCGCTGGCCAACCTGCCGCCGGGCAACGACGCGCTGCGGCGGCACATCGCCCAACGCTATGCGCTGAGCGGCATGCAGGTCGCGCCGGACGAAATCGTCATCACCGCCGGGGCGATGGAGTCGCTCAGCCTCAGCCTGCAGGCGGTGACCCAGCCGGGCGACTATGTGGCGATCGAATCGCCGGCGTTTTACGGCGCGCTGCAGGCGCTGGAACGGCTGCGGTTAAAGGCGGTGGCGATCGCTACGCATCCGCAGGACGGCATCGATCTGGACGCGCTGCAGCAGGCGGTGGACCAGTATCCGATCAAAGCCTGCTGGTTGATGACCCATTTCCAGAACCCGCAGGGCGCCACCCTGCCGGAGGCCAACAAGCAGCGTCTGGTGACGCTGCTGCGCGAACGGCAGATCTCGCTGATTGAAGACGACGTCTACGGCGAACTGTACTTCAGCGCGGAACGGCCGCTGCCGGCCAAGGCGCTCGACAGCGGCGGCCAGATCCTGCACTGCTCGTCGTTTTCCAAATGCCTGGCGCCGGGCTTTCGCGTCGGCTGGGTGGCGGCGGGGCGTTATGCGCAGCAGATCCAGCGTTTGCAGCTGATGAGCACCGTTTCCACCAGCGTGCCGACCCAGATGGCGCTGGCGGATTATCTGCTGCACGGCGGCTACGATACCCATCTGCGGCGGCTGCGGCGCCTGCTGGCCCAGCGCCAAAGCGCGATGCGTCAGGCGATCGCCCACCATTTCCCGCCGACGGTGAAGGTCAGCCAGCCCGACGGCGGCTACTTCCTGTGGCTGGAGCTGGATCCGGCGCTGTCGTCGATGGAGCTCTACCGGCGCGCGCTTTCCCGGGGCATCAGCATCGCGCCGGGGCGCATGTTTACCACCGGCGACCATTTCAACCACTGCTTCCGTCTCAACGCCTCTTTTGAATGGAACGATCGGTTTGAAGAGGCGATCAAAACCTTAGCCAAGCTTATCCGGGGGCTGGCGGCGGCAGGCTGAACGGCACACCTGGCGTCAGGACAGATAGTGCTTCAACGCGCGCCCGGCCTGGTGGATCGCCGAATGCACCGCCGGGACGTGGGCGAGCGGATTCAACAGGCCGTAGTCGTGGATCAGCCCGTTATAGCGGGTGGAGGTGACCTCGACGCCGGCGGCATCGAGCAGACGCGCGTAGGCTTCGCCCTCATCGCGCAGCACGTCCAGCTCGGCGGTTTGCACCAGCGCCGGCGGCAACCCCCGCAGCTGGTCCGGCGTGGCGTTGAGCGGCGAGGCGTAGATGTCTTTGCGCTGCGCCTTATCGGGCGCGTAACTGTCCCAAAACCACTTCATCATGTTGCGGGTCAGGAAATGGCCTTCGGCAAACTGATGATAGGAATCGGTATCAAACTGGGCGCGGGTGACGGGCCACAGCAGGATCTGGCAGCGCAGCGCCGGTATGCCTTTCTGTTTGGCCATCAGGCTGACCACCGCCGCCATATTGCCGCCGGCGCTGTTGCCGACCACCGCCAGCCGCGAGCCGTCGACGTTGATCTTCTCGCCGTACTCGGCCACCCATTCGGTGGCGGCGTAAGCCAGGTTGATCGCCTCAGGGTAGCGCACCTCCGGTGAGCGGGGATAATTGACGAACACCGCCGCCGCACCTGAGCTGTGCACCAGATCGCGCACCAGCCGTTCATGGGTGGGAAAATCGCCCAGCACCCAGCCACCGCCGTGGAAGAACATGAATACCGGCAGCGCCTCTTTGACCCTGGCCGGCCGCACCAGCTGCAGCAGAATATCCTGACCTTCTACGTGAATGGTTTTCTCGCTGATCTCGACCTCGCGCAGCGGCACCTCGACGCTGCGTTGCGCGTCCTCCAACACCCTGCGCGCCTCTTTGGGCTTCATCTGTTCCATAGGTTTACCGCCGCCGGCATTCAGCGCGTCGAGAAACGCGCGGATGTCGTGTTGGGCGTGCGGCTGGCTGAGATCGACGGTTTTCTTGGGCATGGGGACTCCTTGTGCGCAAAAGAGAAGGGGCGGTCAGGATCACAGTGTAGTCGCTGGCGCACAAAGCAGGAGCCGCGGCCAGCGTGGCCCCTTTTGGCCGGTGGGGTCTCGCGTCGCTGCCGCGATGCACCATTCTGGCGCACTGCTGCACCCGCTGGGGGCAAAAAGTGTGATAGCGAGCAAATCGGACGAAATTATTTTTGCGAGCCCGATCAGAAATCCTGAAGTTTTTCGCAATTGAATAGGATTTCGCGCGCAATGATGATTTTAGGCCTTATTTTTTAATTTATGCATTACCAATGCATAGAAAATGAATAACTATGCAATATAAGCCGTTGTTTTAACGTCAAAAATAGCAAAATCCGGTAAAAATCCCGTTTTGGCACGATAGCTGCTCTACACTCTTTATCAAACGACATGTATTTTAACTGCTCGTTAACATTTACTCCCCGCTCAGGGACCGGATATACGCCATAAATAGTGAAAAACCGATTTTATGTAACAGATTTGTTTCTAAATCAGCGGTAAGGGGCAGCATTTTCTCCGCCGTGAAAGTCGGTTTTGAACAACGGTTTTTTTGCAATGTGGCGGCCTAGCCGGGCCTGAGCGGCCCTTACAGTCAAAATTCAGCCTTTGCTGAGATTATGAGGTCACTATGGAACAGCCAATCGCAGTTACCCGCCAGTCTTTCGATGACTGGATGGTCCCGGTTTATGCCCCTGCCGATTTTATTCTGGTGCGGGGAGAAGGCTCGCAGGTGTGGGATCAGCAGGGTAAGTCTTACATCGACTTCGCCGGCGGCATCGCGGTTAACGCGTTGGGGCATGCGCACCCGGCGGTCAAGGCGGCGCTGGTGGAGCAGGCGGGCAAACTGTGGCATCTGGGCAATGGCTATACCAACGAACCGGTACTGCGCCTGGCCAAAAAATTGATCGACGCCACCTTCGCCGACAAGGTGTTCTTCTGCAACTCGGGCGCCGAAGCCAACGAAGCGGCGCTGAAACTGGCGCGCAAGCATGCGCACGACCAGCACGGCGCCGGTAAAGATCAGATTGTGGCGTTCAACAACGCGTTCCACGGCCGCACGCTGTTTACCGTGTCCGCCGGCGGCCAGCCAAAATACTCGCAGGACTTTGCGCCGCTGCCGGGCGGCATCACCCATACGCCGTACAACGATCTGGCCGCGGCGGCCGAGCTTATCAACGATCGCACCTGCGCGGTGATCGTCGAGCCGATCCAGGGCGAAGGCGGCGTGCTGCCGGCGGAAGCCAGTTTCCTGCAGGGGCTGCGTGAGCTGTGCGATCGTCATAATGCGCTGCTGATCTTCGACGAAGTGCAGACCGGCGTCGGCCGCACCGGCCATCTGTATGCCTACATGCAGTACGGCGTGGTGCCGGACGTGCTGACCACCGCCAAAGCGCTGGGCGGCGGCTTCCCTATCGGCGCCATGCTGACCACCGATGCGCTGGCGAAAACGCTGGGCGTCGGCACCCACGGCACCACCTACGGCGGCAACCCGCTGGCGACGGCGGTGGCGGGGACGGTGTTCTCCATCATCAACACCCCGGAAGTGCTGGAGGGCGTCAAACAGCGTCACCAGTGGTTTATCGACGGGTTGAACGACATCAACCGTCAGTACCCGATCTTCGCCGACATTCGCGGCGGCGGTTTGCTGATCGGCTGCCAATTGACGAAAGACTATGCAGGCAAAGCGAAGCAGATCACCCAACTGGCCAACGAAGAAGGCGTTATCGCGCTGATCGCCGGCCCGGACGTGGTGCGTTTCACGCCGTCGCTGATCATCCCTGAGCAGGATGTGAAAGAGGGGCTGGCGCGATTCGCGCGCGCCGTGGCGCGCATTTGCAGCTAATCAGCGGGCTGCGCCTTCACCGGCGCAGCCTGATTCAGAAGAGGTTCGCATTATGATGATTATTCGCCCTATAGAGCGTCGCGATCTGGCGGATTTATTGACGCTGGCCGGTAAATCCGGCATCGGTCTCACTTCACTGCCGCAAAATGAAGATACCCTGTCGGCACGCATTGAGCGGGCGTTAAAAACCTGGCAAGGCGAACTTCCGCAAAGTGACCAGTGTTATCTGTTCGTGTTGGAAGACAGCGAGCGCCGTCAGGTGGTCGGGGTCTGCGCGATCGAAGTGGCCGTCGGCCTGGCGGAACCCTGGTACAGCTTCCGCGTCGGCACGCAGGTGCACGCTTCCAAACAGCTGAACGTCTATAAATCGGTGCCGACGCTGTTCCTCAGCAACGACCATACCGGCCATTCGGAGCTGTGCACGCTGTTCCTCGATCCGGATTATCGTCACGGCGAGAACGGCAAGCTGCTGTCGAAGGTGCGTTTCCTGTTTATTGCCGCGTTCCGCGAACGTTTCTCCCGGCGCCTGATCGCCGAGATGCGCGGTTTCTCCGATGAAAACGGCCGATCGCCGTTCTGGGAGAGCGTCGGGCGCCATTTCTTTTCCATCGAGTTCGCCAAGGCGGACTACCTGAGCGGCACCGGGCAAAAGGCGTTTATCGCCGAACTGATGCCGAAACACCCGTTGTATGTCGATTTCCTGGCCGAAGACGCGCAGAAAGTGATCGGCGAAGTGCATCCGCAAACCCTGCCGGCGCGCCGATTGCTGGAGACGGAAGGCCTGAGCTATCAGGGCTACGTCGATATCTTCGACGGCGGCCCGACGCTGGAAGCCGAGATCGACCACATCCGCGCGGTGAAGCAGAGCCGCTTGGTGAAAGTGGTGCTGGATGACACGCCGATGCGCGCCGATGCGCCGGTGCATCTGGTGGCCAACGACAACTATCAGCACTACCGCGCACTGTTGGTCAATGCCGAACTGTATGACGACCGCCTGCATCTCAACGCCGCCACCGCGGCGGCGCTGGGCGTCGAGCAGGGCAGCCCGGTGCGGGTGCTCCCCCTTATTGCACAGGAGAAAGCATGATGTCTCATCCTGCACTGTTGATTAACGGCGTCTGGCGGCAGGGCCGCGGCGCCGAGTTCGGCAAGGCCGATCCGGTCGGCAACCAGCCGCTGTGGCGCGCCAACGCCGCCGATACCGACGACGTCGCCGCCGCCTGCGAGGCCGCGCGCGCCGCGTTCCCGGCCTGGGCGCGTACGCCGTTCGAGCAGCGCGAACAGCTGGTAAAACGCTTCGCCGCCTTGCTGGAAGAACACAAGCAGTCGCTGGCGGAAACCATCAGCCGCGAGACCGGCAAACCGCGCTGGGAAACGCTGACCGAAATTCAGGCGATGATCGGCAAGGTGGGCATTTCGCTGCAGGCCTATCAGACGCGCACCGGCTTTAGCCAGACGGCGATGGCCGACGGCGCTTCGGTGCTGCGCCATCGTCCGCACGGCGTGCTGGCGGTGTTCGGGCCTTACAACTTCCCCGGCCATCTGCCGAACGGCCATATCGTGCCGGCGCTGTTGGCCGGCAACTGCGTGGTATTCAAACCGAGCGAGCTGACGCCGCTGACCGCCGAGGAGACCCTGAAGCTGTGGCTGCAGGCGGGTCTGCCGGACGGGGTGATCAACCTGGTGCAAGGCGGCCGCGAGACCGGCGAAGCGCTGGCGGCCAGTGCGGATATCGATGGCCTGCTGTTTACCGGCAGCGCCGGCACCGGCTATCACCTGCATCGCCAATTGGCGGGGCAGCCGGAGAAGATCCTGGCGCTGGAGATGGGCGGCAACAACGCGCTGATCGTCGACGGTTTTGACGATCGCGATGCGGCGGTCAACCTGGCTATCCAATCGGCGTTTATCTCCGCCGGCCAACGCTGCACCTGTTCACGCCGTATTCTGGTGAAGCAGGGGGCGGAAGGCGATGCCTTTATCGAACGTTTGGTCCAGGTGGCGGGCGAACTGCGCGTCGGCCGCTGGGATGCCGAACCGCAGCCGTTCATGGGCGGGGTGGTGTCGGCAGCCGCGGCGGAAAACATGCTGAACGCGCAGCAGCGCTTGCTGGCGCTGGGCGGCAAATCGCTGCTGAGCATGCGCCTGCTGGAACCGGGCAGTTCGCTGCTCAGCCCGGGCATCGTCGATCTGACCGGCGTGGCCGGCGTACCAGACGAAGAGTATTTCGGCCCCTTGACCACCATCGTGCGTTACCGCGATTTCGACGAGGCGCTGCAGCTGGCCAACCGGACGCGCTACGGCCTGTCGGTGGGGCTGGTATCGCCGCAGCGCGCGCTGTTCGAGCGGCTGCTGCTGGAAGCGCGCGCCGGCATCGTCAACTGGAACAAGCCGCTGACCGGGGCGTCCAGCGCGGCGCCGTTCGGTGGCGTGGGGGCCTCCGGCAACCATCGCCCAAGCGCCTTCTATGCGGCGGACTATTGCGCCTGGCCGATGGCTTCGCTGGAAAGCGAAAGCCTGTCGCTGCCGGCGACGCTCTCGCCGGGCTTGTCGTTCCGTTAATCGTCTGCGGCGGCTCGATGGCGCCGCCGCAGGCCATCCCCAGGGGATAGCCATGTCAGGATATGAAGTCAATTTCGACGGTTTGGTGGGGCCGACGCACCACTATGCCGGGCTGTCGTTCGGCAATGAGGCCTCGACGCAGCACCAAAACAGCGTATCGAACCCGAAGCTGGCGGCGAAACAAGGTTTGCTGAAAATGAAGGCGCTGGCCGATCTCGGTTTCCAGCAAGGAGTATTGCCGCCGCAGGAGCGGCCGCACTTGCCGATGCTGCGGCGCCTGGGTTTCAGCGGCAGCGATGAGGCGGTGCTGGCGCAGGCGATGCGCCAGTCGCCGCGCCTGCTGTCGGCGCTCAGCTCGGCATCTTGCATGTGGACCGCCAATGCGGCCACCGTGTCGCCTTCGGCGGACAGCGCCGACGGCAAGGTGCATTTCACCGCCGCCAACCTGAACAACAAATTCCACCGCGCCATCGAAGCGGAAACCACCACCGCCGTATTGCGGGCGATGTTCAGCGACGATCGGCATTTCGCCCACCATGAGGCGTTGCCGCAGGTGGCGTTGTTCGGCGACGAAGGGGCCGCCAACCACAACCGTTTGGGCGGCGACTACGCCAGGCGCAGCGTGCAGGTGTTCGTCTACGGTCGGCAGGAGTTCGGCGGCGAAACGGCGCCGGCGCGTTATCCGGCGCGCCAGACGCGCGAAGCCGGTGAGGCGATCGCTCGCCTGCATCAGCTGGACGAGCAGCATACGGTCTTCGTGCAGCAAAACCCGGCGGTGATCGATCAGGGCGTGTTCCATAACGACGTGATTGCGGTCAGCAACCAAAATGTACTGTTCCACCACCAGCAGGCGTTTCACCGCCAGCAGCAGGCGCTGGATGAAGTGCGCCGCAAGATGGCGTCGCTGGACAGCGAGCTGGTGGCGATCGAGGTGCCGACCGAGCGCGTTTCGGTGGCGGACGCGGTGGCGACCTACTTGTTCAACAGCCAAATTCTTACCAAACCGAACGGCAGGATGATGATCGTGGTGCCGGAAGAGTCGCGTCAGCACGCCGGCGTGTGGCGTTATCTGAACGACATGGTCGGCAGCGGCGGCCCGATCGATGAAATCCGCGTGTTCGACCTGCGCGAAAGCATGCGCAACGGCGGCGGCCCGGCCTGCCTGCGGCTGCGGGTGGCGCTCAACGAACAAGAGTTGAGAGCGGTCAATCCGCGCGTGATGATGAACGAGCGGCTGTTTGCGACGCTGAACGAATGGGTGGATCGTCATTACCGCGATCGCCTGACGCAGGATGACCTGGCCGATCCGCTGCTGCTGCGCGAAGGGCGCGAGGCGCTGGATTCGCTGACGTCGATCCTCGGCCTCGGTTCCATCTATCCATTCCAACGCTAAGGGAGGCGGCATGATCGATCTACTGCCCCTGACGCTGGAAGGGAACGAACCCGTCGAATGGCAGGGTGAAACACCACAGCTGCGCTGGCGCTGGCAGGGGGAAGGGGTGCTGGAGCTCACGCCGCGGCAGCCTTACCGCCAGGCGATGGTGATGTCGGCGGGCGTGCACGGCAACGAAACCGCGCCGATTGAACTGCTCAATCAGCTGGTCGGCGATCTGCTGGCCGGCCGGTTGCCGCTGAAGGTGCGGCTGTTGGTGGTGCTGGGTAACCCGGCGGCGATGCGGGCCGGCAAGCGTTATCTGCACAGCGATATGAACCGCATGTTCGGCGGCCGCTACCGCAACTTCGCCGCCAGCGGCGAAACCGTGCGCGCGCAGCAGTTGGAGCGTGCGCTCGCCGCCTTTTTCGATGGCGAGCAGGCGGCGCGTTTCCACTACGATTTGCACACCGCCATCCGTGAATCGCGTTTGCCGCGCTTCGGCATTCTGCCCTTCCAGAAACGCCCGTACAGCGAGCCGATGTTGCAGCTGCTGGATGCCGCCGATCTGGATGCGCTGGTGGTGCACAGCGCGCCGGGCGGTACCTTTAGCCACTACTCCAGCGAACATCTCAATGCGGCGAGCTGTACGCTCGAGTTGGGCAAGGCGCGGCCGTTCGGCAGTAACGATCTGCAGCAATTCGCCGCCATCGATCGCGCGCTGCGGGCGGCGGTCAGCGAAGGGCCCCTGCCGATGCGTGCGGGCGCCGAGATTCGGGTTTTCCGTGTGATGCACTCGTTGATCAAGCACAGCGAAGATTTCAAGCTGCACCTGGACGATGACACGGCCAACTTCACCGAGCTGAAACCGGGGATGTTGCTGTGCGAGCAGCCGCAGGAGGAGTATCGCGTGGGCCAGGAGGGGGCGTGGATACTGTTCCCTAACCCCGGTGTGGCGTTGGGCCTGCGTGCCGGTATGTTGTTGAGCGAAATTTCCCGTTCTACGCTGTATTGATTTATCCACGGCGGCGCCCTCAGCGCGCTGCCGTTATTCCCTTCATTATTTTAGTCTGCTATTTCCCGCTATTTTAATTGCCGTAAGGCGAATTTTATTCGTTCTGAAGAGATTCCCTTATGTGAATGAATAAAAGGCGGTGTCAGATGATTAGCTGAAAGTCTTAATTGCCTGGTGAATATGTTAAGACAAAAATGTGAAATAAGTAACGTTTTTAATAACCATGCTAATTTTATTGTTACTTTTGAATCGCGCAGAAAGCACGCAAAACGAAACCTAAATGCACCATATTGGTGCGTTGCACCATTTTGGTTATAACTTATGTGGCAAAATATTCATATATTCAATTGGTTGTGTGATGTTTGTTTTGTAATGTTTAGTTACAAATAAACATGCTTTCTCCTCGTTGTTTCATGAACTTTTTGATTTTAAGTTTTGATTCATGATGCTAATGTCACATCACCCCCGTATTAGGGGTGCTCATAAAATACCAAAAGATAAAATCACAGCCCAAATTATAAATGGGCGTGACGGGCAGGGTTCTAATTATAATATCTAGGAAAATAAATGATGAAACGCAGTGTATTAGCCTTAGCTGTCGCCCTCGGGGCGATCACCTCCTTCGCCAACGCGGCTGAAATCTACAATAAGGATGGCAATAAACTCGACCTGTACGGCCGCGTTAACGCCAAGCATTATTTCAGCGACAGTAAATCCAACGACGGTGATATGACCTATGTTCGCCTGGGCTTCAAAGGCGAAACGCAAATCAATGATCAGTTGACCGGGTACGGCCAGTGGGAATACAACGTCCAGGCCAATCACGACGAAGCGCAGGGCACTACCGGCACCAAAACGCGTCTGGGCTTCGCGGGGCTGAAATTCGGCAACTACGGTTCTTTCGACTACGGCCGAAACTACGGTGTGGTCTATGACGCCGAGGCCTACACCGACATGCTGCCGGAGTTCGGCGGCGACTCCTACAGCTATACCGATAACTTTATGACCGCCCGTTCCAACGGTTTGGCCACCTACCGCAACCGTGATTTCTTCGGTTTGGTGGACGGCCTGAATCTGGCGGTGCAGTACCAGGGTAAAAACGATAGCGACGGCCGCAGCGTGACCAAGCAAAACGGCGACGGTTACGGCCTGTCTCTGGACTATCAGGACATCGGCGGTTCCGGCATCGGCGTAGCGGCGGCGTTCTCCGACTCCAACCGCACCAGCGCTCAAAAAGCGCTGCAGTACGGTAAAGGCGACAGCGCCACCGCATGGACCACCGCGGTGAAATACGATGCCAACCAGGTTTACCTGGCTGCGATGTATGCCGAAACCCGCAACATGACGCCGATCAGCGTCAACGGCACTTCCGGTTTCGCGAATAAAACGCAAAACTTCGAAGTTGTGGCCCAGTATCAATTCGAGAACGGTCTGCGTCCTTCCGTGGCTTACGTGCAGTCCAAAGGCAAGGATATCGAAGGGATCGGTGATGCCGACCTGGTGAAATACGTGGAAGTGGGGGCGACTTACTACTTCAACAAAAATATGTACACCTACGTTGATTACCAAATCAACCAGCTGAGCGACGATAACAAACTGAAATTGGCCAACGATGATATTGTTGCCGTCAGCCTGACGTATCGCTTCTAATCTGCAATTCTCTTACCTTCATCCTGTGTCGGGATTGGTAATCAGGCGGGGCGCAAGCCCCGCCTTAGCTCGTTGACAAAGGCGGAAAAAGCGTGGTTTTTCCTTCTTTGTGGTGAGCAACCGAAAATCAATGAATTGATTTCCCTTATTTTAAATGCTGTTTTCGGTAAACCTGGCAATGTCATCAGGCTTGTCATTCACCTCAGGCGGGGCGCAAGCCCGGCCTTCGTTTTATCGGGATCTCAGCCTTTGGGCGCCAGCCCGACCAGCTCAATGGCGGAACGCAGCGCGGCGAAACGTTGCTGATCCTGCTCACGCTCTATTTCGTTCACCAGCTGTGAAAGAATATTGCTGCCGGAGACCTTTTTATGGTTTTGGATTAACTGCAACACTGCGTCGCCTAACGCCAGGCTGACGTCGTGCAGCAGAGTTTCATATTGCTCGTTGGAGTGAGCCGATGCTGGCATGACCTTTCTCTGTCTCTTTCTTCTTCGGGAGCCGCAATTTAGCAAAACAGCGGCCTTATGCCTCGGAGGAAGACGCAGTTTCCGATGAAATCAGAAATTCCTCAGCGTCGCGCGGGGAGGGCGTTAAAAATCCGAATATTCGCTGGCTGGCAACCAGAAGCCGTCGATAAACTCTTCCATGGGATAACAGCCGGCGTGTCGCAAGTTCTGTTCCTTCATTGCGACCAGGCATTGCGGCTCGTCGCGCAATATGTCGACCACCATTTCACTGCAGCCACCATCCAGATAACAGACAAACATCACCAATGCGTACATCGTTGCACGCCTCCTTCGTCGAGTTGCTCTGTCTGCAACAGTGTAGGTAAAAAAGCGCGATTTTTCAGCATCATTGCGCGATTAATCGCCACCGAAACGCCGTTGACGACACTTTCGGAATACTCTAACCGTTTCTGACGTCGTGAGCGGATGGCATATCCTTTTGTCGATGCTAAGCTTAACAAGCCTTACTTAAACGCATTAGTGAAACCATCAAAAGGAGTGAATATGGGCTTGTTTAACTTCGTCAAAGAAGCGGGCGAAAAACTGTGGGACACAGTCACCGGCAATGCCTCCGCCGAAGATCAAGGCGCCAAACTCAAGGAGCATCTCGATAAGAGCGGCTTGCCGGGCACCGACAAAGTCAATGTGCAGGTGATCGATGGTAAAGCCGTAGTGACCGGCGACGCCGTCAGCCAGGAGTTAAAAGAGAAGATCCTGGTGGCTGTCGGCAACGTGGCGGGCATCAGCGGCGTGGAGGATAAGGTGGCGGTGACGCAACCCGACGCCGAGAGCCGCTTCTATACCGTGAAGAAGGGCGATACGCTGAGCGCCATCTCTAAAGAGATGTACGGCAACGCCAATCAGTACAACAAGATTTTCGAAGCCAACAAGCCGATGCTGTCGAGCCCGGACAAGATTTATCCTGGGCAGGTGTTGCGTATCCCGCAATAACGCGTCGGTCTGCCATAGCCCGGTTGCGTACCGGGCTTTTTTTTGTCCTCTGCAATAGGCGTCTCTTATTTCCCTGCGATCTTGATGCCGGTTACATTTCCCCTGTGTACCCGCTCGCTTGCCGGCAGGCGCGGTGTTGACCCTGATGGGGAAAATTGATAGCGTCATCCCCCGGTTGAGCCGGAACGACCAAGGCGGCAACGTTGGCGCCTTATTCTGAGGGGATGTTTTGCCCCGTCAAACAGCAATGCAGCAGTTGAACGAGTGAAACCGATTTAGTGAAACAACAGCGTAACGCCTCAACGGATAAAAACTATCGAGAAACCTTGGGTGATGCGCAATTTGCGATCGTCGTGTTGGCGGTGGCGTCCTGCTCACTGATTATCTTTACGCTGGCGGTCACGCTGTGGGTGACCTGACGCGATTAACTAGGGGAGATAAAATGGAGCCTAATCTCCATGATGAGACCAAACTGCTGGCGATTATCGGCCTGTTGGTGTCTGTGCTGCTGGTGGTATCAATTCTCTTTGGCGTGACCTATTTCTCCGATCTCAGGCACGCGCAGGACGATATAGACATCATGAGCTGCTATATCAAAGCGTCCTGATCCGCGCAACTGCGCCTGAGCGTCGCCGCTCTGTGGGGAAGCTGTCTTGTGTTAAGCTTGGGCGGTTACCCTTGGCGAATCGGCGCCATTCAGGAGGTTTTTGCGATGAGTCAGTCACGTCCTACGCTCTCTTCACCTGCACGCGAATGCCCTGTCGTTGACGGCGTGCGCCAGATACAACGTATTGCCGTGCGTAACGCAGAAGTGGGGGGCATCCCGATCAACCGTGCGTTACCAACCCGGGAGCGGCGCACCGTCGGCGCCTGGTGTTTTCTCGATCACGCCGGGCCGACGGTCTTCAACGGCACCTCGCCCGGCATGGATGTGGGGCCGCATCCGCACATCGGGCTGCAAACGTTCACCTGGATGATAGAGGGGGAGGTGCTGCACCGAGACAGCCTCGGCAGTGAGCAGGTGATTCGCCCGGGCCAGGTTAATCTGATGACCGCAGGGCGCGGCATTGCGCATACCGAACAGTCGGTGGGTGAGCAACGGCGATTGCATGCCGCACAATTATGGATCGCGCTGCCGGCCGAACATGCCGACATGGCGCCACGCTTCGATCATTATCCTGACTTGCCGCAATGGCAGAATAACGGCGTGAATCACCGTTTGCTGGTGGGGGAATTTGGCGCTTACCGTTCACCGGTGTTTACGCTTTCGCCATTAATCGCCATTGATCTGGAATGGCAGGAAGCGGCGAGGATCGAATTGCCGCTGCGCGATGATTATGAAATCGGCTTTTTGCCCCTTATTGGTGCATTTGAACTTAATGGTGAAACTTTTTCACCTGATGAGTTCGCCTATTTGGGCATGAAGAATAACTCTATTGGGTTAAATGCGCAAAAGGGCAGCCGGGGATTATTAATCGGTGGGGCGCCATTAAACGAAGAGGTCCTTATCTGGTGGAATTTTGTTGGCCATAGCAAGGCTGAAATTACTCGGGCTCAGCATGATTGGGAACAAGGGGCGCCGCGCTTCCCGGCGGTTAGCGGTTATTCTGGTGAGCGCATGACCGCGCCACGCCTGCCCTGGAGCGATGTTTGATAGCGTTAGGATATAATCGCCGCGATTATTCGGCTTATTTCGCTCTAATAAGGCGCAATTAATGTGATCGCGGCTCCAGCTTTACGACAATATAAGGTTTATCGGCGGAAAAGTGATCTGGCGCATATAATGACAGCGAGAAGAAGTTTAGGATAATCCTCAGGAAGTAAGGTTGTCTCCCGTTAGTCAGATGTCAGTGAGGTCATTATGAGCCAGGTACTCTATCGTGCAAGACTGTCCCATGTCGTGGTTGCCACGGCGCTGTTTTGGGCCTCTGTCGCGGCATTGTTGGTCGCCGTATTAAACTAACCTCAAAAAATGACTCCTGCATAAACCCGCCTCGGCGGGTTTTTTTATCTCCGCCGATGGGAAGATGAGAGGCGGAGTTTATAATTGATGGCATCTTCAATAAACGACCGGGATCCTCATGAAGCTCTTTGCCGATATTTTGCTGCTGCTCATCGCAGCGCTCCATCTTTATATCCTGGTGCTGGAAATGTTCCTGTGGCGTACGCCACTCGGCAGGCGCGCATTCGGCACGACGGCGGAGTTCGCCGCCGCCACCCGGGTGCTGGCCGCCAATCAGGGGTTGTACAACGGCTTTCTGGCGGTGGGGTTGGCATGGAGCTACTGGCGTGGGGATATGGCGCTGCAGCTGTTCTTTCTCGGGTGCGTGTTGGCGGCCGGCGTGTTCGGCGGGCTGACCGCCAGCCGCAAAATTCTGTGGGTGCAGGCGCTGCCGGCCGCGATCGCGATACTGGCTGCATGGGCGGCGCGTTAACCCGCCGGTTTGCGGCGGGCTTCAGGCGGATTTTTGGTGAATGACGTGCAGCGGCGGATCGATATGCAGATCGACGCTCAAATCCTGGCGGAAATCATAGGGCGTGATATTAAAACGCTTTCTGAACATGTACGTGAAGTGAGACTGTGAACCGAAGCCAAAGTCCAGGGCAATATCGAAGATCGACGCTTCACTGCTGCGGAGTTGGTAGACCGCGCCGGCCAGACGGCGTTCGCGAATGTATTTGCCGAGCGAAATTCCCGTCGCTTCTTTGAACAGCTTCTGCATGTGCCACAGCGAGTAGCCGGAGTACTCGGCCAGCTCTTCGAGATGGATCACTCGTCCGAGGTGAGTTTCGACCCATTTGCTGAGGGCGCAGACCAATGAGAGGTGGTGTTCTTGTATCATCAGTGCGTCAGTGTGAGACCTACATAGCGATGAAGTATACACAACTTGCCGCCGTGGACAAAAACGCCGCCGGTGTCGGGCGGCAATTATTCGGAAAAACCGCGTAACCGCCGCTTGTCAGCCGAAAGGAAAAACGGCTAATCTGAGACGGTCACCGCCTCGGTGGGGGACGCAAAGAAGGCCGCAGCAAGTAACCGCCAAAACAGAGTCAGCCGTAACAACTCAACGTTGATGGGGTGATCGCATGTTAATGACAGTGATTATTACTCTGGTTGTAATCGTGGGCGTCGGCGCTTTTATGGCGATGCCGGTGATGAGCATGAAAAACGCGGAAGGTGTGGGAGGTGAAGAACCGTGAGAGCAAGAGATATTGCACGCCGCTGAGCGGGGCGAACGCCAATCGGGAAAGCCTGGGTCAGAAACCCGGGCTTTTTGTTGCGCAGGCGCTCAAACGTTTTTCCGCTCGACGGTTTCCTCTCCCCAATAAAGCTGGTCGGCGGTGGTTTTGGCAAAGGCCTTCTCCAGCGCTTCGTCGCTGCCTTCTTCCCAGATTTTCTGCGCCAACACTTCGTCGTTCCCTGCCAGTTCAAAAATGGCTTCGGCGATCTCCACCGAAGTTTCACGCACTGTCGCCCAGGATTTCACATTGTGATTCGCCATAACTTTCTCCTGTTGGTTGTGGCTTGGGGGTGGTTTTTGCCACCGTCATGCTGCAAGTATAGGCTAATCCGCCGCGGGCTTTTGCCCGGCGGTGCGCAGAAGGGGGAAAAAGACGGGGAGAGCGGGCAATGGCGCGGACGCCATGCTATTCTGTGCGGCGTTTGAATCAAGAAGGAAAGTTATTATGTCTGACATGCTGAGCAACGAGCAGGAATTGGCTTCCGATCTGGTCGCTTGCCAACTGGTCATCAAACAGATTCTGGACGTTATCGACGTGATTGCGCCGACCGAAGTGCGCGACAAGATGGCGGGTCAGCTCAAAAGCATCGATTTCTCCACGCACCCTGCTGGCGCCGATCCGGTGACCCGCCGAGCGATTGACAAGGCGATTGCGCTGATCGAGATGAAGTTTACCCGCAACTGAGGCGGAGCCGCCGCAGAGCGGCGGCGTCGGGCGGTGGCGGTTAATCCACCACCGTTTCGATTTTCTTGAACAGCGGGCAGTCGGCTACGCCGATGAAACCGTTGTCGCCATTTACGTACTGGGCGATCGCCACGTTACGCGCCGTCAGGTATTTGCACTGCAATCCCAACCCGCCAACGTTTTTGTTGCTGCCGATCAGCACGCCGTAGCCCGAGATCAAAAAGCCGCCGTAAATGACCGCCAACACCAGTACCCACTTAATCAATTTACTCATCGCATTTCCTCGTTGTCCCTGAGGGAGCATCTAGCCACGGCGCGCATGCGAGGGCAAGGGTAACAGTCTGAAAACCGGGCGATAGCCAGAAATCTAAACGAAAAGTTAAACTTCGTTTAACTTCGCTGTGATAACATGCGCGATAGATTACCCAGATAACAATGAGGCTGCTAAATTTGTTGCGAAAAAAAATCCTCGTGATAATGACGGCCGTCGCTGCCTGCCTGTTTTTCTACCTGCTGGCGCTGGACAGCTATTGCGACGATGGTGGAAATTTTGCGTTGGGCATCTGTTCGGTGACCCGCTTCGTACCCTGGTAAGCAATTTTCGGCAGGGATGTTCGCACGGCCGCCGCGAGTGTTAAGATGGCGGCCTGAATGTCGCAGTAGATAGGGTTTTTCATGTACGATTTAGGTTTTGGCCAGAACGGCCTGTTGTCACTGGCCCTCGCCGCCGTGGCGTTGCTGGCCGGGCTGTGGGTTTGGTTCCTGGTGAACCGCGCCAGCGTGCGCGCCAACGAGCAGATTCGCCTGCTGCAAGAGATTGCCGAGCAACAGCGTCAGCAAACGGCACTGTTGAAGCGTATGGCGCACCGCGCTGGCACTGACGGCGCTGCTGCTGACGACGACGATCTCAGCCCCGCGCTGGATTTCAAAGGTTTTATCCCCGAACGTTGAGCATGATGCTCCGGCTGCCGCTGCCGCCGGGGCGCCTCAGTAAAACACCATGCCCTGATAAGGTTTTTCCCGGCATGCCGCCAGGCGGCTGGCCAAATCGCCGGCATGGATCTCCAATTGATGCCCATCAGGATCGAGAAAATAAAGTGATTCGCCTTCGCTGCGATTGCTTTTCCACTCTTCGACGCCGGCCTGGCGCAACCGCTGGCTGGCCTGTTCAATGTGTTCCGGCGCTACGCTGAAGGCGTAATGGGTGTAATCGCGCTCGCGTTGTTGCGTGCGCCTTTCATCCAGCGACAGGCATAGCCACAACGGCCCCAACGAAAGATAGGCGCCGCCTTGCCAGCGGGCGTGCGGGGTAAAACCCAACAGATGACGATAAAAATCGAAGCTGCGATCGAGATCGCTGACGGCAAGCGTCAGGTGATTGAGGCCGGTCAACATGCATGCGTTTCCTGGGCGCAGAACAGAGAGAAAAGTGTACGCAGGCGCTCAGGAAAGATAAAGGGGGCAAAGCATTAGTAGAGATAATGTGAAAACCGGCGGCGCTGTCATAAAACTGTCGTACAGACATCGTAATGTAGCGCGAACCTTACGAAAGATGGATGAAGCCGATGATTAAATGGTACGAAGAAAGCGATGCCGAAGTGAACCGCAGCATCGCGCTGCTGACCGGAGAGAACCCGGACAAGTGGTATCCCTACGGTGGTGTGAAAGGTAAAGATTACTGCAAGAATCCCTCCGATGCCTGGCCGATCATTTGCGCCAACAAAATCAGTCTGAACCCCGATAACCAAAGCGACAGCCCGCAATGGCAGGCGCGCATGAGCACCCAGGGCGGTGAATGGCAGGCGGACAGCGCAAGCCCGCTGCGCGCGGCGATGATCTGCTTCCTGATGAGCCGACAGGCTAACTGAGTCAAAAATACCGGTGATTGGTAAGAGTTTCTCCTTTTTCTAATAACAGAGCTGTCGTTGGCGGAGGCTGTTTATGAAGCGCATTATCAAAGGTGATAAAAACTTGTCTCATCTGGTGATTGCCCATGCGGCGATCGATCGTCATGCCGAAAGCTTCGGCCAGCGCCGTCAGGGCTGGCCCTCGACCTACCTGATAAAATATCAAAACGATCGCGTGGCGGTGGAAGTGGTCACGCGTAGCCAATCTTATGTCGCCACGCTGATGATCGGCGCGCGCAACCTGACCAAACTGTGCGGAATGCCGGGCTAAACGCCGCTCTTATCCGCTTTCTCACGGTAAAAAAATCGCGCTCCGGCCTGCCGTCTCGGGGCGCTTCTCCTTGATGCTCACGGGGTTAAGTGTTAAAAAGCCGCCCGCAGATACATTTATTGATTGGTGAAATCTTGGCCGACAGCGGCAAGGGTGTACGCCATATGAGGATAAGATGGGCGGTCAGCATCAGGATACTCCGCTAAAACGCGGCTTAAAAAACAGACATATACAGCTTATTGCCCTCGGGGGCGCCATCGGTACCGGTTTATTTCTCGGCATTGCGCAAACCATTAAAATGGCCGGCCCCGCCGTGCTGTTGGGCTACGCCATCGGCGGTTTTATCGCGTTTTTAATCATGCGCCAGCTGGGCGAAATGGTGGTGGAGGAGCCGGTCGCCGGATCGTTCAGCCATTTTGCCTATAAATATTGGGGCGACTTCGCCGGCTTTCTTTCCGGCTGGAACTATTGGGCGATGTTCATTCTGGTCGGCATGGCAGAACTGACCGCTGTCGGCATCTACATTCAGTACTGGTGGCCGGAGATCCCCACCTGGGCCTCCGCCGCGCTGTTTTTCGTGCTGATCAACCTGATTAACCTGGTGAACGTGCGCCTGTACGGCGAAACCGAGTTTTGGTTCGCCATCATCAAAGTGGTGGCGATTGTCGGCATGATCGTGTTCGGCGCCTGGCTGTTGGTCAGCGGCAACGGCGGGCCGCAGGCCAGCATCACCAACCTGTGGCAGCAGGGCGGCTTTATGCCGCACGGCTTCTCCGGGCTGGTGATGGCGATGGCGGTGATCATGTTCTCGTTCGGCGGCCTGGAAATGGTCGGCATCACCGCGGCGGAAGCCGCCGATCCGCGCCGCAGCATTCCCAAAGCCACCAATCAGGTGGTGTACCGCATTCTGATCTTCTATATCGGCTCACTGACCGTGCTGCTGTCGCTCTATCCGTGGGGGCAAGTGGTGGAGGGGGGCAGCCCGTTCGTGCTGATTTTCCATGCGTTGAACAGCAATCTGGTGGCGACCGTGCTCAATGTGGTGGTGCTGACCGCCGCGCTGTCGGTCTACAACAGCGGCGTTTATGCCAACAGCCGCATGTTGTTCGGGCTGGCCAGCCAGGGCAATGCGCCGCAGGCGCTGACGCGGGTTAACAAGCGCGGCGTGCCGGTGCTGTCCATTGCGCTATCGGCGTTGATTACCTCGATCGGCGTGCTGATTAACTACCTGATGCCCGGCAAGGCGTTTGAGCTGCTGATGGCGCTGGTGGTTTCAACGTTGGTGATCAACTGGGTGATGATCTGCCTGGCGCACCTGAAATTCCGCGCCGCCAAGAACCGCCAGGGCGTCATTCCCAGCTTTAAGGCGCTGTGGTACCCGTTCGGCAACTACCTGTGCCTGGCGTTCCTCAGCCTGATTCTGGTGATTATGTATTTCAGCGAAGGGATCCGCATTTCGGTGTTGCTGATGCCGGTGTGGATTGCGGTGCTGTGGTGCGGGTTTATGCTGACGCGCCGTAAAGGCACCAAGCGTTAATCGGTATGCTGCGGAGGCGTATTGCGCGCCTCCGCTTCTTTTCTCGTTAGCCGCGCGGCATAAAGGCGCGCCCCTCACTATGCCCCCGCCCCAGCAGTTTCCGACACAGCAGCAGCAGGGTGCTGATCACGTCGATGGCGACCACGCTGAGCATCAGCAGGGTCAGCATGAAGAATCCGAGCAGCGAACCGCCCAGCACCACCAGCGGGGCAGGTACGCGCAGACGGCGCAGCTTCATGGCGAAATACATTTTCCAGTATTGCTTCTGCGCCAGCAGCGCGCTGCGAATACGGCGCCCCAGGCCGATGCCTGATTTGCGGGATGTAGAACGACTCATAACTTCTCCTTTTCTGTATGCCCTACAAGTCAATCACAAAGATCTTAAGAGAGTCTTAACGGGCTCTTGGCGGCCCTGGCTGTCTCACCGGAGTGAGACAACAGCATACGGCAAAAGGTCCCGAGATGCAGCGCACGGCTGACAAAGTGCGAGCTTCATCGGGTTTGTTACACTGAAAGTCATGCCCGTGCAGGGCGCAGTGGTCGGGAGAAAAGGCAGGATGAAGAGAATCAACCGTTATTACGACGCGGCCAAGGCGCATCACACGCCGGAGGGATTTCGCAACCCGGAACCCTCGCAGCGCCAGGAGGGCGACCTGCAGCGTTGGCAGGATGAACGCAAGCGGCAGGGGCTGCCCAGGCCGCCGCAGCAGGGCTACGCGCAATTTACCGAGCGTTGGTGGCAACCCGCCGATCTCAGCGGCGGCGATGACAGCATTTGGTGGCTTGGGCATGCGTCAATGCTGCTGCGGCTGGGCGGGCGCTATATCCTGATCGACCCGGTGTTGTCCGAACGCGCATCGCCGCTGAGCTTCTACGGCCCGAAGCGCAGAACGCCGACGCCGCTGACGGTGGGGCAACTGCCGGCGGTGGATGCGGTGCTGATCTCCCATAATCATTATGATCATCTCGACAGGCGCACGGTGCGGCAGCTGGCGCGGCGCTTTCCACAGGCCGAGTTTATCGTGCCGCTCGGATTGAAGCGCTGGTTTCGCCGCTATCGGCTGAAGGTGCATGAACTGGACTGGTGGCAGAGCCTGTCGCTGGGCGAACTGACGGTCTACGCCACGCCGGCGCGGCACTGGAGCATGCGCACGCTGTGGGATCGCAATCGCTCGTTGTGGTGCGGCTGGGTGATCCATCATCCGGTGCTGCGGTTTTATTTTTCCGGCGACAGCGGCTATTCGGAACGGCTGGCGGAGATCGGTCAACGGCTGGGGCCGTTCGACGTGGCGGCGCTGCCGATTGGCGCCTATGCGCCGCGCTGGTTCATGCAGGAGCAGCATATGGATCCGCAGCAGTCGGTGACGCTATATCGCGAGCTGAATCAGCCGCGCGCCATTCCCATCCATTGGGGGGTATTCGAATTGGCGGACGAATCGCTCGACGAGCCGCCGCAGCAGTTGAACCTGGCGCTGAGCGAGGCGGGGCTGGATCAGCATCAATTCCACCCGTTGAAGATTGGCGAGCGCATCGCGTTGCAGGACTCGCAGCAAGCGTTCTCTCTTCGCCCTGCGGTACCGGGGAAAGAATAAGATCAACGGTTTGAAAGCGTGGCGGTAATTAGCAGAATCGATAAGCACGGGTGGTGATTCAAATAACCACCCGATCTTCAAGATTTAATTCCATGCCACACTTTCGCTATTCATAAGATTATTCCGGTTATTCAGACTCGTGGCTTTCGGATTATTTAGGATGAAACAACCGGCCAGCGGGAGAGGCGTCTGGAGGTTGCATGCTTATGCAACCGTTGCCCGCGGTACCCGCTTCACTTGCGCCTTCCGACGCGATGGGGTTCTCACCCTGTGGCGGCAGGGTTGAAGACCGACGATGAATGCGCTTTCCGGCGCTAAAGGGTCGGAGGAGCATTGAATAAATTGGCCCCCGTTCATCGATATTCAAATGTTGCATATGACATTCCATAAAGATTCAAATTTTTTAACGCTATAAGCGGCAAAAAAGCGAAAGTGCCGAGAAGGAGAGGCGTCAAAACGATGAAAGTTTTGTTAAAACGCTATCAGAATGCGGGGTCTGGCGCCGTGGTTTTGGCAAGCAGAAAATAGCCGATGCTTCAACATCTTTTGGGCTATTTAAGCAAATGCGGCGCTCGACCGTTTCAAATATGTGCGACATGTCGTTCAGTGATTAAAAATGGCTTGCCATCGCATACAGAGTATGTGATAACGCATCTGGGTAAAACGAGGTACAGTTCTGTATATGTGTGGCATTTTCAGTAAAGAAGTTCTGAGTAAAGACGTTAGCGTTGAATACCGCTTCTCTGCCGATCCTTATCTTAGTGCCTCAAGCAGTAACGACTCTAGTTTGTCTATGTAACGCCCACGGGCGGTTTAAACAATCCAAAGGAAATACTCAAGATGGCAAAGATCAAAGGTCAAGTTAAGTGGTTCAACGAGTCTAAAGGTTTCGGTTTCATCACCCCGGCTGACGGCAGCAAAGACGTGTTCGTACACTTCTCTGCAATCCAGGGTAACGGCTTTAAAACCCTGGCTGAAGGCCAGAACGTTGAGTTCGAAATCCAAGATGGCCAGAAAGGCCCATCTGCAGTAAACGTTACTGCTATCTAATCAGCGTCAGCTGTACAAAAAGCCCGCCTCCGCGCGGGCTTTTTCGTTTCCGTCATCCGGCGGCGATGATGATGCCGGCATACTGGTTGCGGCCTTTGATCCCCGGATGCGTCGGATCCTGCGCGCGCCGATGGCTGTTGCGGCGATAGCTGGTGTACTTGAAGCGCTGCGGCCGCTGCGGGTCGACGTCCGGCGTGCAGATGGTGCAACTGCCGGCGCGGTCAACGGCGGCGAAGCCCAGCGCCGCCAGCTTGTGTTCGGCAATCGCGGCCAAATCCAGATGCCGGTAATGCGGGCTGATCAGCGTGGCGGGCAGCGGCAGGCGCTGTTTAAAATTCTCCACCAGCGCTTCGTCGACTTCGTAGCAGCATGCGCCGGCGGCGGGGCCGATAGAGACCACCCAGTCGGCGGTGTCGCCGTCCTGGCGAATGCGCGCTGCCATCTGTTCCAGAATGCCGTCCAGCAACCCGCGCCAGCCGGCATGAACCGCGGCGATGGCGCCGCCGTCGCGGCGGCTGAACAGCACCGGCAGACAGTCCGCCGTCAGCACGCCGAGCAGAATGCCGGGCTGGCGGGTGTAGAAGCCGTCGGCTTCACCGCACGCCTGCGCCGGTTGCAACACCTCGACGATACGGGTGCCGTGCACCTGCTTCTTTTCCGGCAGCGTGGCGCTGTAGGGCAGCAGATGCCCCGGCAGCAGCGCGAGTTTGCTGCCGAAGCCGTGCTGAATGTGGGGCACCGCATCGAGCAGCGCGGAACGATCGCTCATAAGTTATTTTCACCTGCGTGAGAAAACAGACTCACAGTGTAGCCAGCTTTTTCCCCGCTTGACCAGGTGTTGTTGGCGGCGAAAGCGAGCGGGGATGCGCCTTGCATCGAGCCGACGCCTTCTTTAGACTAGCCGCGCCCTGTCTTTCTGGAAGCCCATTCATGTCCTATCAATGCCCCCTGTGTCATCAACCGCTGCATTTTTCATCGCAACACTGGCGTTGCGACGGCAATCATCAGTTCGATCAAGCCAAAGAAGGCTACGTCAATCTGCTGCCGGTACAGCACAAGCGATCGAAGCAGCCGGGAGACAGCACGGAAATGATGCAGGCGCGGCGCGCGTTTCTCGACGGCGGTTTTTATCAGCCGCTGCAACAGCAGGTGGCAGAGTGGCTGGATTTGGCGCTGGCGGCCGATGCAGGCGCGTTATTGGATATAGGCTGTGGGGAAGGGTATTACACCGCCGCCGTGGCCGCACGGCTGGCGCAGCAGCGCAATATGGCGGTTTATGGGCTGGACGTCGCCAAGGTGGCGATCCGCTACGCTGCCAAGCGTTATCCCGCGGTCTCGTTCTGCGTCGCCTCCAGCCACCGCCTGCCGTTCGCCGACGGGGCGCTGGATGCGGTGTTGCGCATCTATGCGCCCTGCAAGGCGGCGGAGCTGGCGCGAGTGGTGAAGCCGGGCGGCGTGGTGGTGACGGTTTCGCCGGGCCCGCGTCATCTGTACCAACTGAAAGAGCAGGTGTACCAGCAGGCGCAGCTGCATGCCGAACAGGACGAACAGTTCGACGGATTCGAGTGCGAGCGTAAAGAGGCATTGGCCTATACGATGACCTTGCCGGGCGCACAGGCCGCCAACCTGCTGCAGATGACGCCGTTCGCCTGGCGCGCTACGCCGGAGGTGCAGCAGCGGCTGGCGCACGGCGGCGAGTTTGAGTGCGAAACGGATTTCGTGCTGGCGTTGTACCGGCGCCGTGCTTAACAGGCGCAGTGAGCCCAGAAACAAAAAAACCTGCCGCGGCAGGTTTTTTTGTAGCGCGAGCGTCTCAGGCCAGGTAGCCGAGATGCTCCAGCAGAATGTTGACGCCGATACCGATCAGCACCACGCCGCCGAGGATCTCGGCGCGTTTTCCCAGCAGCGGGCCGATAAAGCGGCCGATCATCATGCCCAGCGTCGCCATGATCATGGTGGCGCAACCGATGGCCATGGCGGTGTGCACGATATTGACCTGCAGGAAGGCCAGGCCGACGCCGATAGCCATGGCGTCGAGGCTGGTGGCGATAGCGGTAGCCACCAAGATCCAGAAGCCGTGGCGTTTGACCTTCTCTTCTTCATCGGGCTTGTTGCGCACCCCTTCGATAATCATGCGCATGCCGAGAATGAACAGCAGCGAGAAGGCGACCCAGTGGTCCCATTCCATGATGTATTGGCTGGCGAACAGGCCGATGGCCCAACCGATGAGCGGGGTGATCGCTTCGACCACGCCGAAGATCAGGCCGGTGCGGATCGCTTCGCGGAAACGGGGTTGATGCAGGCTGGCGCCTTTGCCGATCGAAGCGGCGAAAGCATCCATGGACATGCCGAAAGCGAGAATGAGTGTTGCTGAAAGGTTCATGTGAAATAGCCTCGGCCGGGTGGCTCCATATACACGTAACCCACCCCCAACCAAACGACGGAGTTACGTGTCTATGGTCTCGCCAACCTTACCTGGCTGCCCGCACCACGTTTCATACGGCGAAACGAGTATGTTGATACGGGCGTTTCTGGCGTTTTATTCTCCAGAAACCGGCTACTCCCCAATGACGGCGCAACCATACCATATTATTTCCGCCACCGACAACTTTATTCTGGCGTGATGTTCGCGCTTAATTGAGACTCGTTTTCATTAATCTAATTTCATGTGGGAATATAATGTAGATGCGGGTAACAATGTTGCGGAAATAATAGTCTGAGTGAAAGTGACGCAGCCTATTAATTACCCACAGGCCGCGCAAGGTTTGAGCGGTAACAAGGCGGTTATTTGTTTATCTATTGATTGTCAACGAAAAACTGATAAATCTTCTCCAGGTCGTCCAGGTGTGTCACCTGAACCAACAGCCGGCGCTGTTCCAGGTCGATGGCCAGAATACCGTCCTCCGATAAATTCATGGCTTTAATGCGGTTATATTCAACAAACACATTGGCGAAGAAAAACCCCTGCGCTTTAAACACCATCTTGGGAGCGCGAATATAAGAAACATAGATAGCGAGCAGCGCCAAGGAAATAAGCAGGTAGGTGGTTAATACCGCACCATTGTCGGTGACATTGCGGTAAATCAGAATGGCGATCAGGCCGACGAAAATCAGGCTGTCGAGGCGGTGGCGGCGTTTGAGCAGCACCTTGAGGCGCGTTTTGCCTTTCAGCAGATCCATGCCGAATTCGTCATACAGCGAGTACAGCAACAGCAGGGTGATAAACAGCATCAGTACGGCGTCGGTCAGTGACATCTCTTGCTCCACACATAAAAAAGCCGGGGGTTGCCCCCCGGCCGTTTCGAACGATTACAGGCCCAGCAGGCCAATCCAATAGCCAAAGATACCGATGACGAAGAAGCCGATGATGATCCACAGCGCGTTGACTTTCTTGCGCAGCAGCCACATACAGGCGAAGGTCAGCAGCAACGGCACCAGGCCCGGCATCAATTGGTCGAGGATGGTCTGCACCGTGGTCACGTTGGTATGCCCGGTCTGGTCAGTGATCTTGGACACCACCAGCGGGATATTCACGTGCGTCCACTTGTTGACCAGCGCCCCCATGACAAACAGGCCGAGAATGGACGCCCCTTCCGTCAGTTTCTGCAAGAAGCCGCCGCCCATGTCGTTGACGATATCCACCCCTTTACGGTAACCGTAGGCCACGCCGTAGTAGCGGGTCAACAGGCGCACCAGGTTGAACAGCACGAAGAACAGGATTGGCCCGAGCAGGCTGCCGCTCATGGCGATGCCGGCGCCGAGCGCGGCGAATACCGGCCGCACGGTGCCCCAGAAAATCGGGTCACCGACGCCGGCCAACGGCCCCATCAGGCCGACCTTGATGCCGTTGATCGCGCCGTCGTCGATCGGCGCGCCGTTCGCGCGTTGCTCTTCCATTGCCATGGTCACGCCGAGCACCGGCGCCGCCACGTAAGGGTGGGTGTTGAAGAACTCGAGGTGGCGCTTGATCGCCTGTTTGCGATCGTCATTGTTTTCCGGATACAGGCGACGGATCACCGGCACCATCGAGAAGCAAAAACCCAGCGCCTGCATGCGCTCGAAGTTCCACGAACCCTGGAACAGGTTCGAGCGCAGGAATACGCCGCGAATATCGGCCGGCGTGAGTTTCTTTTGAGCAGTTGTATCAACCATTTCTCTCACCTATTCCTAGTCGAGTTCGTTATCGAGATCGTTCGCGTTAGCCGGGCCGGCCTGGACAACCTGAGACTTGTTGTATTTCGGGCTGAGCTGGATATACAGCACGGCCATCACCACGCCGATGACACCGAGCGCCACCAGGTTGAAGTTGGTGAAGGCGGCGGTCACGAAACCCAGGTAGAAGAACGGCATCAGGTAGCCGGCGCGCATCATGTTAATCACCATCGCGTAACCGACCACCACGATCATGCCGCCGGCGATGTTCAGGCCGCTGGTGACCACTTCCGGGATCGAGTTGAGCAGGGCGTGTACCCCGGCGGTACCGACCGAGATGGCGACGATGACCGCCGGGATGGCGATACGCATCGCCTGCAGCAGCAGGGCGCCGATGTGGATCCAGGTGATGGCCCGCAGGCTGCCGCGCTCCGCCGCGCTGTCCGCAGCGTGCTGGAAGGCCACGGTGAGGGTGCGCACGATGATGGTCAACACCTGGCCGGCCGCCGCCAGCGGAATGGCCAGGGCGATACCGGCGCCGACGCTTTGCCCGCCGGCGATGACCAGAATGGTCGAGATGATGGACGCCAGGGCGGCATCCGGCGCGACCGCCGCGCCGATGTTCATCCAGCCCAGGGCGATCATTTCCAGCGTACCGCCGATAATGATGCCGGTTTTCATATCGCCGAGAACGAAGCCGATCAGGGTACAGGCGACCAGCGGACGGTGGAACTGAAACTCGTCGAGGACGGAACCCATCCCGGCGATACAGGCAACGATAAATATCAGCACAATCTGAAGAGTGGTGATCTCCATTGCACTTCTCCTATGACCAAAAAAGCTCTGAGTAAAATAATCAGCGGCTGGCGCCACTAATTGAGTTTGTTAATCAGGTCCATCATTTTTAGCCGGCTGTCGGACGAGACCTTACGCACCTCCAGCTCGATACCGCGATCGTTCAGTTTCTTAAACGCTTCGATATCTTTTTCATCGACGGAAACGGCGTTGTTCACCTGGGTTTTCCCCTGACGGAACGCCATGCCGCCGATATTGACGGATTGAATATCCACGCCGCCCTCCACCAGACGCAAGACGTCGGTCGGGTTGGTAAACAACAGCATCACGCGGTCGTTGGCGTATTTCGGGTTGTTCCAGACGCGGATGGCCTTCGCCACGTCCACCACGTGGGCGGTGACGCCCGGCGGGGCGACCTGGGTCAGCAGGGTTTTGCGCACATGGTCGGCGGCGACTTCATCGCTGACGACGATAATGCGGCTGACGTTGGTCTCTTTGGTCCAGCGGGTAGCGACCTGGCCGTGAATCAAGCGGTCATCGATGCGCGCCAGGCCGATTTTCATGTGGTCATTCGGCCCCAGCGGCGCCTGAGGGGCAGCGGCTTTGGCGACGGGTGCTGCGGGTTTTGCGGGTTCTTCCTGCGGTTTTTTCAGCGCTTTCACGCCTTCGCGGCCGGTTTCCAACGCCAGCGCCACCAGTTCATCGAAGGCGGGGTTGTCGTCCCGCGCCATGAAGGTTTCCACCAGCATCGGAATGTTGACCCCGGTGACGACCTCATAGTTTTCCTTGTCGACCGCAATGCGGCTGGCGGCGTTGAACGGGCTGCCGCCCCAGGTATCCACCAGGAACAGCACGCCGCCACTGGTATCCAACCCACTGATTTTTTCGTTGTACTTGACGATTAACGTCTCGGCATTCTCACCGGGAACGAAGTCTATAAAGGCGACGTTGTCCTGCTCGCCCAATAGCATCTCCGCCGTTTTCAGCAGTTGTTCCGCTGCAGCCCCGTGTGTGCCGATGATAATAGCTATTGCCACTCGCTACCTCCTCGTTGAACTCCAGGCGCGGTTTGTGTCGTTTCTCCGCGCCGTCTTGGCAGTCACTTCCGCGGTTCAGATACATTATGGTAGAAAAAAAGAAACGCACGCCTAACATTTCTCACGCAGTTTCAAATGCCTGTGCGCAATACTTCACGAACGCGACATTTATTTTAGTGAGTGAAAAAATATTTTTTGTGACGCTGCTCCGCTATTGAATGCTCGGAGAAATCTTAGCTGTCGCAGATGACATGACGGGGGCGTCACCCTAAACCGCCGTTGAAAAAGCCGCTTTGTCCCCCAGAAAAATCCTGATACAGTAATTCCTTCTTTCATTACTAAGGAGTGAAGGGCCTCAGCCCTCCCTATGGACTGTCACCGAAGTTACTGTTTTTCCAGGTTTCACCCGCCACCCGCTGGCGTTGCATATGCTGTTCGGCCCTTCGGCCATCTCCCGGCAATCCCATCCCGTCACCTTGCTATTGTCGACTGCACCCATGCAGCGGCGGCATCGTCACGTCTGAGCGGCGTGCGCTCATTCCCACTTTTCTCTGGAGTCTGATATGGAATTTTTAATGGACCCCTCTATTTGGGCGGGGTTGCTGACGCTGGTGGTGCTGGAAATCGTGCTGGGCATCGACAACCTGGTGTTCATCGCCATTTTGGCCGACAAGCTGCCGCCGAAGCAGCGCGATAAGGCGCGCATCATCGGCCTGTCGCTGGCATTGCTGATGCGTTTGGGCCTGCTGTCGGTGATCTCCTGGATGGTAACCCTGACCACGCCGCTGTTCAGCGTCGGCGATTTCAGCTTCTCCGGCCGCGATCTTATCCTGCTGTTCGGCGGGGTATTCCTGCTGTTCAAGGCCACCATGGAGCTGCATGAACGGCTGGAAGGGCAGACGCATCAAGACGGCGCCAACCGCGGTTACGCCAAGTTCTGGGCGGTGGTGGTGCAAATCGTGATCCTCGACGCGGTATTCTCGCTCGATGCGGTGATTACCGCCGTGGGCATGGTGAACGATCTGCCGGTGATGATGGCGGCGGTGGTGATCGCGATGGCGGTGATGCTGTTGGCGTCGAAGCCGTTGACCAACTTCGTCAACGCGCACCCGACCATCGTGGTGCTGTGCCTGAGCTTCCTGTTGATGATCGGCCTGAGCCTGATCGCCGAAGGCTTCGGTTTGCATATTCCTAAAGGCTACCTGTATGCCGCTATTGGCTTCTCGATCCTGATTGAATTGTTCAACCAGATCGCGCGTCGCAACTTTATCAAGCATCAAGCGCGTCGCCCGATGCGCGAGCGCACCGCGGAAGCGATCATGCGCCTGATGGGGCAGCAGCGTACGCAGCAGACGGACGATGCGGTCGCCTTGCCGCGGGATGAAACCTTTGCGGCGGAAGAGCGCTATATGATCAGCGGCGTGTTGACGCTGGCCTCGCGTTCATTGCGCAGCGTGATGACGCCGCGCACCGACATTTCCTGGGTCGACTGCGAGCGCTCCCGCGAGGAGGTGCGCGCACAGCTGCTGGATACGCCACACAGCCTGTTCCCGGTGTGCCGCGACTCGGTGGATGAGATCGTCGGTGTGGTACGCGCCAAGGATCTGCTGGTGGCGCTGGAGCAAGGGGAAGATATCGCCGAGTTCGCCGCCCGCACGCCGCCGATCGTGGTGCCGGAAACCATGGACGTCATCAAGCTGTTGGCGGTGCTGCGCCGCGCCAAAGGGCGTCTGGTGGTGGTCACCAATGAGTTCGGCGTGGTGCAGGGGCTGGTGACGCCGCTGGACGTGCTGGAAGCGATTGCCGGTGAATTCCCGGACGAGGACGAAACGCCGGACATCGTGGCGGAAGGCGACGGCTGGCTGGTGAAGGGCGGAACCGATCTGCACTCGCTGGAACAGGCGCTGGCCTGCGATGACCTGGTCAGCCCCACCGCCGACTACGCAACCCTGGCGGGGCTGCTGTTGGCCCATTACGGGCAGATGCCGGTGGCGGGAGATAGCATTGAGCTGAACCACCTGCGGTTCGATATCGTTGAGGTGTCCGAATACCGTATCGAACTGGTGCGCGTTACCCGCGTCGTCCTGGACGAGACGGCGCACGCGTAACCCTCCCGCCGGGGGCTCAGGCCTCCGGCGGATCCTCTTCCGCTTTCCTGACGCGCGATTCGTACTGCTGCAACCACAGCGGGAAAACGTGGATCGGCATCGGCTTGGCGAAATAATATCCCTGCAGGGCATTGACCTCGCGTGAGCGCAGATAGTCGGCCTGTTCCTCCGTTTCCACCCCCTCTGCCACCAGTTTCAGCTTCAGGCGCTGCGCCAGCGTAATGATGGTGTCGGTCACCGTGGCGTTGACCGCGTCGGTGCCGATGGCGGCGGTAAACCCGCGATCGATCTTCAAGACGTCCGGGCTGAGGTTCTTCAGGTAGCTCAGCGAGCTGTGACCGGTGCCGAAATCGTCGATGGCCAGCATGATCCCCATGTCTTTCAGCGTGCGGATCTGGTCATACTGAATTGCCGACAGCGCGGTGCGTTCGGTCAGTTCCAGCATCAATGAGGGCATCGGGTGCGCCGGCAGCCAAATCTGGCGAATATCGTCGATGATATTGAGCGTTTTAAAATGCTCGGCGGCGACGTTGATGCTGATGTAGAACGACGGCCGGGGCGGAAACAGCTGCAGATTTTCCGTCACGGTGCTCATCAGATAGCGGGTGAGCGGAATGATCAGCTCATGCTGCTCGGCAAGCGGAATAAACACGTCGGGCGAGATCCACCCTTGCCGCTTCTTTTTCCAACGCAGCAGCATCTCAACGCCGGCGCAGCGCCCGGTATCGCTGTGGATGATCGGCTGGCAGTAGACGCGGAACTCGCGATGGGTGATGGCATGGCCGATGTGATAAGACAGGCTCATGCGGTTGGCGGTGAGCAGATAGACCACATAGGCGGCCAACAGGCTGATCAGCAGCGCCAGCGGAATATGGCGCGGCAGGGCGGAAAGCGCCAGCATGCCGATCTGCGGGCCGAACAGCGAAATCGAGAACGGATACAGCGCGGAGCCGGCGGTGTAGCGCAGATCGTTGGTCAGGGTATCGCGGCTCAGGATTTCGCGGCGGCCGTATTCCAGGCTGCTGTCGGCCACGTTCAGCACCACGCGCTGAACGTAAGGCTCCTGCGGCTCGAGTAAAAAGTTGGACAGCAGCTCGATATTGAATACGTGCAGCACGCCGCTGGTTTTATCGCGGGGCGATGGCGTCCACAGCACCAGCGTGGGCAGACCTTTGCTCACCGCCAGCGAGGGGCGCAGCGCCAGCCTGGCGTCGCTGTTGACGAAGGTAGGCATCACCGCGGCCAGCTGATAATGACGGGCACCAAACAGGCTGGAGCAATAAATAATGCCGTTCTTCACCAGCAACATGGCGCGCAGCGCCTGATTTTGCGCGGCGCGAAAGCGCAGGGTCGATGACACGTTCTCGCAGGGCTGGTTCAGCATGTCCATGCTGCGTTCCGCCTGCAGCTGCGCCGGCGTCAGCAACTGGTTGAGCTTGCCGACGGTGCGGGTGGCCAACGTGTGTTGGCTCAACTCGATGCTTTTGACCTCTTGATAGTAACGGGTATACAGCGATACCAACAGAATAGCCGCGCCCACCGCTCCGGCCAGCAGCCAACGGTAGTAACGATATCGGGACGCGGCGAGGTGGGTCATCAACATCCGGTAAATCCTTGTTCGGTAATCCAGCTCCGAGTCACAGTCAGGCCATTGATCCTTAAGTTGCGCTCGGCTAATTCTAGCCTGAGGTTATACAAGATTGATGGTAACTCAGTAAATTATTTCAGTTTGGTAAAACAGAAGGCCAATTTGCAGGCTAACCGCCGGATCGATGAGAAAAATGCAGGATATTTTTTTGTGACATTATCACTAAAACGTTCAATGAATTGATTACCCATAAAAAACCCCGCCGGGCGGCGGGGTTATCTGTCAGTCGCATTGCACCTTGATTGCCAGGCCGCCGCGTGACGTTTCGCGGTACTTGGCGTTCATGTCTTTGCCGGTTTCGTACATGGTCTCGATCACCTTATCCAGCGAAACGCGCGGCTCGCTGGTGCGGCGCAGGGCCATGCGGGCGGCGTTGATCGCCTTGACCGAGGCGATGGCGTTGCGCTCGATGCACGGCACCTGCACCTGGCCGGCGACCGGGTCACAGGTCAACCCCAGGTTGTGTTCCATGCCGATCTCCGCCGCCACGCACACCTGTTCAGGGCTGCCGCCCAGCAGTTCGGCCAGGCCGGCCGCCGCCATGGAGCAGGCTACGCCGACTTCACCCTGGCAGCCGACTTCGGCGCCGGAAATGGAGGCGTTCATCTTGTACAACGCGCCGATGGCGCCCGCCGCCATAAAGTAGCGGATATAGATGTCCGGGCTGACGGACTCGATGAAGTGATCGTAGTAAGCCAGTACCGCAGGCACGATGCCGCAGGCGCCGTTGGTCGGCGCGGTAACCACGCGGCCGCCGGCGGCGTTTTCTTCGTTAACCGCCAGCGCGAACATGTTGACCCAGTCGATCACGTTCATCGGATCGCTGGACAGTTTGTCCGACGCCACCAGCATGCGGCGCAGCGCGGAGGCACGGCGCGGCACGCGCAGCGGCCCCGGCAGCACGCCTTCGGTGTTCAGACCGCGATCGATACAGGCGCGCATGGTTTGCCAGACGTTGCCGAAGTAGGTCTCGATCTCTTGCTTGCTGTGCAGCGCCAGTTCGTTTTGCATCACCATGCCGGACAGCGACAGGCCGGTTTCGCGGCAGTGATCGAGCATTTCGCGTGCGGAGTTGAACGGATAGGGCATTTGCAGCTCTTGCTCGGCGTCCTTACCGAAGTTCTCCTCGTCGACGATGAAACCGCCGCCGATAGAGTAATAGGTCTTGCTGTACACTTCTTTATCGCCGGCGAAGGCGTGGATCTGCATGCCGTTTTCATGCAGCGGCAGGTTGTCGCTGCGGAAGACCATGCCGCCGTCGCGCGGGAAATCGACTTCATGCAGGCCGTTGGCCAGCATCAGGCGTTGACGTTGTTCTACATCGCGAATAAAACCCGGAATGCTATCGATATCGACGGTGTCCGGCATGTTGCCGGCCAGGCCGAGAATGATGGCGATATCGGTATGGTGACCTTTGCCGGTCAATGAGAGTGAGCCGTAAACGTCTACGGCAACACGCGTGATAGAAGGCATCAGGCCTTTATTTACCAGATCGTCGACAAACTGTTTGCCGGCTTTCATCGGTCCAACCGTATGAGAGCTGGACGGGCCGATGCCGATCTTAAACATGTCGAAAACGCTAATCACGCTAAAACTCCTTAAAGAGACGTATTGTTATGGCTGCGGCGGTTAAAAACCGCGCAGGGAACAGCGATATTGTAAAAGGGCCGTGCGGGTTCGGCTGCCTTTTTCGCATGAAATTAAATAATCCGTGGTGTCGCTTTTTTTCCTGATTACCCGGGGCGAACCCTTAAGCGGGGTATCCGCTTTCGCCCAAGCTCCATTAGCGGTAATCGCGCCAGCCTTCCGTGCTGAACGCCGCCGGCTTAATCCCTGTTTCTACAGTGGTTTATCTCGGGCGGTGGTATTTTACAGGTATTTCGTAAGGTTTAAGAGAGGGTTTACAGTTTTTTTAAAACCATTCAACCGGAACGGTAGTTGAAAAAGCGATCAAATGAAGTGATTTCGATCGCTTTACCTGCAGCTGACGCCGACGGCCATGCCAGATTGCGAGTCAGATCACGCAATGCGGGCTAAATACTGACCTGTTGCGCCAGGCGGCGAATGATGGCGGCGGTCAGCCCCCAGATAAACTGGCTGTGATACAAGGAGAGATAAATGCGGTGCGTGCGGCCGGCGCGATGAATATCCAGCGGGTAGTAACGCGACAGGGTCAGCGCTTCTCGCAAGGGCATCTCGAACACGTCCGCCACTTCACCCTCGTTGGCGCGGAACTGCACGTCCGGCGGGATCAGGCCGACGATAGGCGTGACCTGAAATCCGGTGCTGCTGTCGAGCGGCGCCATTTGGCCGAGGACGGTCACCGCGTGCGGCGGTATCGCCACTTCTTCCTGCGCTTCCCGCAGCGCCGTGACGATCGCCGATCCGTCTTCGGCGTCGGTCTTGCCGCCAGGGAAGGCCACCTGGCCGGCATGTTTGCGCAGCGAGTCGGCGCGGCGGGTCAACAGCAGCGTCGGCTCGGCGCGGCAGACGATCGGGATAAGCACCGCCGCCGGGCGCACATTGTGCGAGATCTGCGCCGCCTGCGGCAGCTGCAGTTGAAAACGGCTGATAAAGGCGTGCAGCGAGGCCGGTGAGTTCGATGGGATCACGACGGGGCATACTCCCCAAGCTGCGGCAGAATACGGCCAACCTTGTCGAAGGTCTCCTGGTATTCCGCCTGCTCCTGGCTGTCCGCCACGATGCCGCCGCCGGCGGAGCAGTGGATGCGGCCGTTTTCGGTGACGAGCGTGCGGATGGTGATGTTGGTGTCCATGGTGCCGCAGGCGCTCAGGTAACCGATGCTGCCGCAATAGGCGTTGCGCCGCTGCGGCTCCAGCTCTTCGATGATTTCCATCGCGCGCACCTTGGGCGCGCCGGTGATCGAACCGCCGGGGAAGCAGGCGCGCAGCAGCTGGGTGGCCGAGGCCTGCTCCGGCAGGGTGGCGGTAATGGTGCTCACCAGGTGGTGCACGGCGGGGAACGGCTCCACGACGAACAGTTCCGGCACCCGTACGCTGCCGGGCTGGGCGACGCGGCCGATATCGTTGCGCAGCAGATCGACGATCATCAGATTTTCAGCGCGATCCTTGGGCGAATCGGCCAAGCGGCGCGCCTGCGCGGCGTCCTGCTCCGCGTCCGCCAGCCGCGGCAGCGTGCCCTTGATCGGGCGGGTTTGGATGCGCTGCTGCGCCAGCCACAGGAAGCGCTCGGGAGAGACGCTCAGCACGCTGTTGTGCGGTAGCCGCAGGAAAGCGGAGAACGGCGCACGGTTGCAGGCGCTCAGTCGGCAAAACGCCTGCCATTCATCCCCCTGATAGTCGGCGGAGAACCGCTGCGCCAGATTAATCTGGTAACAGTCGCCGCTGCGCAGGTAGTGTTGAATACGTTGGAACTTCTCGCCGTATTGCCGGCGGCTCATATTGGCACGCCAGCCGCTTAGCAGCGTGAAGGGGCGCTCCGTCGGCGCGGTTTGGCTAGTAAGCCAGCGCCAGCGCTGCTCCACATCGCCATAGCTGAGCAGCGTCAGGGTTTGCAATTGGTGATCGGCAATCAATGCCCAGTCATAAATGCCCACCGCCATGTCCGGCAGAGCGAGGTCGGCTTCAGCCAACTGCGGCAAGGTTTCCACCCGGCGCCCGAGATCATAACCGAACAGCCCCAGGGCGCCGCCCTGAAACGGCAGATCCGGGTTAAACGCCGGCTGCCAGCCTTGCGCCGCCAGCTGCTGCTGCAGCAGGGAGAACGGATCCTTCTGAGACTCAATGGTGACGCCGTCACTTTCGATTGTCGTGCCGGCGCCCTGGGTGGTGAGCGTAACGCGCGGCTGTGCGACCAGGATATCGAAGCGGTTATGCGAATGGTCGGCGAAGCCAGAATGCAGCAGCATCGCCCAGGGCTGTGCTGAAAGCGGGGCGAAAAGCGTCATCAGGGCACTGCGGCTGTAGGGCAACGATTTTATGTTTGGGGCGGTTACGCTCATGAACGTCAATAAACCTGGCTGTGAGGGCGGCGATATCTGGCGGCTAGTGTGCCATAGACGGTCACGTCATGCATGTTTTGCCATGCGCGGCATGCAGCACAGTTCACATAAACGGCAGTTCAATAAACCTGAAATAAGGCATTTTTTGCGCCATTGATTATACTTCGATATGTTAAAAATTTAACGTCAAATGCACTGGAAGCCTATTTGCCGCGGGCGCAAGGCCCGAAAAATATAAAAAAAGATTCGTTAATTTCATAAATTTATTATTTCTGCTTGTTATTAGATGCGGAGCGGCGTGGTTTTGCCTGATTTTAGCCAGCGTCGCCGCCCTTTGGAATTAATGGGTTAATTACTCAGCGCTTTCTGGCGCTGGTTTGAATAAAGAAAAGCAGGTTCGGTTCCATTAGCCGCTGCGGGAATTTGCAGGCGTCACGCTATTTCAGCGTGCGCTGAACCCTATGCGTCTTTTAGAAAAGTAAAATTATTATTTTGTTACATTATCCTTAAAGAGCTGCCTATGTCGTTAATGCTGAGCGTGATCGTCCCGATGCACAATGCGGGGGAATTATTGGAGCCTTTCCTGGCCTCGCTGCTGGCCCAGCGTGAGCAGCGGTTGGAGGTGATCATCGTTAACGATGGTTCCACCGACGGTTCGGGGGAGATCGCACACCGTTACGCGGCGGCGCATCCGCATATTCGTGTGATCGATCAAGCCAATGCCGGTGTTTCTAACGCGCGCAATGCCGGGCTCGCCGTTGCCCGAGGCAAATATGTGGCGTTTCCCGATGCCGACGATGTGCTGGCGCCGGACATGTATTCCACGCTGCTGGAACAGGCGGAACAACACCAATTAGACGTGATGCAATGCAATGGCGAACGCTATTTCACCAGCCAGGATGAATTGCAGCCGATTTTTCCCGAGGCGCGTTTGCGCACCACCGACGTTATCACCGGCGTACAGTGGTTTGAACGTGCGCTGAAATCGCGAAAGTTTATTCACGTTGTATGGCTGGCAATATATCGCCTCGACTTTATTCGCCAGCATCGGCTTTATTTCGAGCCGGGATTGCATCACCAGGATATTCCCTGGACAACGGAAGTCATGTTTAATGCCAAACGGGTCAAATATTTAAGCACGCCGCTGTACCGTCAACGGGTGCACGACAAATCGATCAGCAACCGCCGTCGCACCGGTCAGGCGAACGTGGATTATCAACGCCACTATATGAAAATCGTCGAGATGCTGGAGCGGCTCAACCGGCGCTATGCCGGCACTGTCGCCATTCGTCCGGCTTTCCATTGGCAAATCACCCGCGAAGCGCTGGGCATTTGCCACAGCATTCGTCGTGAACCGGATCCGGCAGCCCAGAGTCAGATCACCGAAGAGTTCTATCAGCGCGGCATCGACAGAGCGATGTTCGCCAATGCGCGCGGCCTGAAACAGGGGTGGCATGTCATGCTGTGGCGGCATCGGCTGAAGCAGTGGCGCAGCGATAACGGCTGCTCGCAACCGGCCTGAGCCACAAGACGTTGGGATCCGCCGCGTTAGCGCGTATACTCCTTCTCCCTTTTGCCGGAGAAAACGACACATGCATGCAGGTATGCCATTACTGAGTCACGCGGAGCAGCAGGAAGCGGCGGATCGCATCCATCAACTGATGGAGCAGGGCATGAGCAGCGGTGAAGCCATTGCTCGCGTTGCGCAGGAAATTCGCGAGAAGCATCAGGGCGCTCAGGTTGCGGTACTGTTCGATGACGATGATGAAGACGAGCAGCATGAGGCCGCCCCGGAGGCGTCGCGGAATGACGATGCTGAAGAAGACGAAGACTATTGACGTTATCGGGGCCGCGCAAGCGGCCCCGTGAGTATCAGCCGTTGACCGCTACGGCGGCGGCGGCTTGTTTCGCTTGCTCCACCGCCTGTTCCGTTGTGTTCGCCGTCGCCAGCGCCACGCCCAGGCGACGCTGCCCGGCGATCTCCGGTTTGCCGAACAGGCGCAGCTGGCTGTGCCCGCGCAGCGCGTGTCCCAGGCCGCTGAAGCGCACATCGCTGCTGGTCAGCTGGGGCAGGATCACCGCCGAAGCGGAAGGGCCGAACTGGCGGATGGCGCCAATCGGCAACCCGAGAAACGCGCGAACGTGCAGGGCGAACTCGGACAGATCCTGTGAGATCAACGTGACCATGCCGGTATCGTGCGGCCGCGGAGACACCTCGCTGAAGATCACGTCGTCACCACAGACGAACAGCTCCACGCCGAACAGGCCGAAACCGCCCAGGGCCTTCACCACCTTCTCCGCGATAGCCTGAGCACGGCTCAACGCCGCGGCTGACATGCGCTGCGGCTGCCAGGATTCGCGATAGTCCCCATCCTCCTGACGATGGCCGATCGGCGCGCAGAAATGTACGCCGTCCACGGCGCTGATGGTCAACAACGTAATTTCAAAATCAAATCTTACCAGCCCTTCGACGATCACCCGGCCGCCGCCGGCGCGGCCGCCCTGTTGGGCGTAATCCCAGGCGCTTTGCAGCTGTTCAGGCGTGCGGATCAGGCTTTGTCCTTTGCCGGAAGAACTCATCACCGGTTTGACGATGCACGGGTAGCCGATGTGCTCGACCGCCTGCCGGAAAGTCGCCTCGCTGTCGGCAAAGCGGTAGCTGGAGGTGGGCAGGCCAAGCTCTTCCGCCGCCAGACGGCGGATGCCTTCACGGTTCATGGTCAGGCGCGTGGCTTCGGCGCAGGGCACCACGCGGTGGCCCTGGCGTTCAAGCTCGACCAGCATGGCGGTGGCGATCGCTTCGATTTCGGGAACGATATAGTCCGGCCGCTCTTGTTCGATAACGGCTTTCAGCGCGTCACCGTCCAGCATATTGATGACGTGGCTGCGGTGCGCCACGTGCATGGCGGGGGCGTCGGGATAGCGATCGACGGCGATCACTTCCAGGCCGAGGCGCTGGCATTCAATGGCGACTTCTTTGCCCAGCTCCCCGGAGCCGAGCAACATAACGCGGGTGGCGGAAGGGCGCAGGGCGGTTCCAATCGTTAACATAGTTTCGTACCTGGATCGGTGAAAGTAAGCGGATTGATGATCGGCGGGCAGTATATACGAAAACGATTGCGTGCGCAGCCGCTGCGCCAAGTTTGTTGCTAACTTGCTGTTTTTATAACAAGCAGAAATATTTGCCCTGCATGGGCGATTATGCGTTAATAACCGACGACGAAAGAAAGCCTACATATAGCATGGTTTTCGCGTCTCGTGCCGTCAAGGCAGGTTTATCAAGTAAAGGAAACACAAATGAGCAAGATCACTGGTCACGTTAAATGGTTCAACGAAAGCAAAGGTTTCGGCTTCATCACGCCTGCCGACGGTTCTAAAGACGTTTTCGTTCATTTTTCCGCTATCGTTAGCGATGGTTTCAAGACCCTGGCTGAAGGCCAGCAGGTTGAGTTCTCCATCCAGGACAGCCAACGTGGCCCTGCCGCAGCCAACGTCGTCGCCATTTAACGACGGAGCCGCCAAGAAACCCGCCGCCGGCGGGTTTTTTTATGCCCGCTGCCCGTAACGCCGCCCATCTCTGTTATCATTTGCCGCTGATTCGGCGCCAACCTGCGGGCGCGCCGCCATTCCATTCGTCATATAAGAGTTATCGCCGTGAGCACAGTTTCTTTTTCTTCCCTGCCGCTGCCAGCCGAACAGTTGGCCAACCTCAACGAACTGGGGTACGCCAAAATGACGCCGGTGCAGGCCGCCGCGTTGCCCGCCATTCTGCAAGGGCGGGACGTGCGCGCCAAGGCGAAAACCGGCAGCGGCAAAACGGCGGCGTTCGGCATTGGTCTGCTGAATAATATCGTCGTCGCTCAGGTCGCCACGCAGGCGCTGGTGCTCTGCCCCACCCGCGAATTGGCCGATCAGGTGAGCAAAGAGCTGCGTCGCCTGGCGCGTTTCACGCAAAACATCAAAATCCTGACGCTGTGCGGTGGCCAACCGATGGGGCCGCAGCTCGATTCGCTGGTGCACGCGCCGCACATCGTGGTGGGGACGCCGGGGCGCATTCAGGAGCATCTGCGCAAGAAAACGCTGCTGCTGGACGAACTGAAGGTGCTGGTGCTGGATGAGGCCGACCGCATGCTGGACATGGGCTTCGCCGACGATATCGACGATGTGATCAGCTACACGCCGCCGCAGCGTCAGACGCTGCTGTTTTCCGCCACCTATCCGGCGGGTATCGAACGCATCAGCGAACGCGTTCAGCGCCAGCCGCTGAGCGTCGAAGTGGGCGATGACGAAGCGCAGACCGCCATCGAACAACGCTTCTATGAGACCACGCGCGATCAGCGCCCGGCGCTGCTGGTGTCGGCCATTCGTTATCATCAACCTGCGTCCTGCGTGGTGTTCTGCAATACCAAACGCGATTGTCAGACGGTGCTTGAGGCCCTGGAGGCCCGCGGCATCAGCGCATTGGCGCTGCATGGCGATCTGGAGCAGCGCGATCGCGACCAGGTGTTGGTGCGCTTCGCCAACCGCAGTTGCCGGGTGCTGGTGGCGACCGACGTCGCAGCTCGCGGGCTGGACATCAAAGAGCTGGAGCTGGTGGTTAACTACGAACTGGCGTTCGATCCCGAAGTGCACGTGCACCGTATTGGCCGTACCGGCCGTGCCGGCATGAGCGGGCTGGCGATCAGCCTGTGCACGCCGCAGGAAATGGCGCGGGCGCATGCGATTGAAGACTACCTGCAGATGACCGTCGATTGGGCGCCGGTGTCCGAGCTGAGCGGGGCCGCCAACGGCTCGCTGGAGGCGGAGATGGTGACGCTGTGCATCGACGGCGGCCGCAAGGCGAAGATCCGCCCCGGCGATATCCTCGGCGCGCTGACCGGCGATGCCGGGCTGACGGCGGCGGAAGTGGGCAAGATCGACATGTTCCCGGTGCATGCCTACGTCGCGATCCGTAAAGCCAGCGCACGCAAGGCGCTGCAACAGCTGCAACAGGGCAAAATCAAAGGCAAGAGCTGCAAGGTGCGGCTGCTGAAATAAGCCGAAGGCGGGCGGCGGTTTGCCTTCCCGCCACTATCTATTTATACTGTATATATTTACAGGTATTTGAGCATTTGAGGACGCACGCATGGCGGTTGAAGTTAAATATGTGGTGGTGAGAAACGGTGAGGAAAAAATGACTTTCGCGAGCAAGAAAGAAGCCGACGCCTACGACAAAATGCTGGATTTGGCGGATAACCTCGGAGAGTGGTTGCGACAGGTACCGCTGAACCTGGATGACGAACAGCGCGAAGGGCTGAGCTTCTTCCTGGCGGAGAATAAGGATGCGCTGGGGCTGATCCTGCGCGGCGCATCACCGGCGGAAACCGGCAAGAAACCGACGGAAGCGAAAGCGAAAAAAGCAGTCTCTAACTCAAAAGAGGGATCTGCGTCAGAAAAGCAAGCGGCATAATGGCTTATGTTGCGGTGTTGTGATGAAAAAGGATCTAAAATGAGCCGTGAAATAACTTTCTTCAGCCGCTTTGAGCAAGACATTCTGGCGGGGCGCAAAACCATCACCATTCGGGATGCCAGTGAGTCGCACTTCGAACCGGGCGAGGTATTGCGCGTAAGCCGCAATGAAGACGGCGTATTTTTCTGCTTTATCGAAGTGCTGTCGGTAACGCCGGTGCGCCTGGATGCGCTGACCGAACGCCATGCACAGCAGGAGAACATGTCGCTCGGCGAACTGAAGCAGGTGATCAAGGAAATCTATCCGGGTCTGGATGCGCTGTTTGTCATCGAGTTCGTCAAACGGTAACCCTTTGCCGAAACCCTGTTGTGAGCCAGGGATGGGCGCCCGGATAGCGCTAATCACAACGGGAGGAGACATGAAAAAAACGGCTTTGGCTATCGCCTTGTTGGCCATGATGGGAGCATCGACTGCGGTGTGGGCGCAGGTTCAAGAGCAACGCAGCGCCAAGGTGGGGCAGTGTGCGGGGCTGCAGCCGGCGGATATCGCCGCCCAGGTCAAGCGCGACTTCTTGCAGAACCGCATCACGCGCTGGGAGGCGGACAAAAAACTGCTGGGCACCGCTACCCCGATCGCCTGGGTTAGCCCGGATGCCATCACCGGCAAGGATCAGGTGTGGCAGGTGCCGCTGACGGTGCGTGGCACCAAAGCGGATAAAACCTACAACGTGACGCTCAACTGCAACACCGGCGAGATCGCCTACAGCGCGCCGCAGTAATCGTTTTCCGCAATGAAAAGCCCGCCTGGCGGCGGGCTTGATGCATCAAGAGGCGGTCAGTCGCTAAACGGGATCACCAACTCACCCGGTTTCACTTCCAATCCCTTCGCCAGTTTTTTCGCCAGCGCTTCGGTTTTGCTGTTGTCAGGATTCAGCACATAAGCCGGCTTTTGGTCGAAGTAAGACTTCAGCGACTGATTCAGATATGGCGTCAGCGCTTTCATCACCGTCTGCATTTTTTCCGGCTGCACGCTGTAATCGGTCAGTTCCATGTCTTTAAGGTAAATGGCGCCCTGTGCACGGTCGTAAACCGGCTGCGCTTTCAGCGTCAGCTTCAGATCCGCCGCCTGCGGGCCGAGAATCGACGTGATATTGACCTTGGCATCGCCGGAAAGGGTGACCTTGCCCGGCTCGCTGCGGCCAATCTGGCTTTGCAGCTGCGTCAGTACGATGTTGGCGTCCACCAGGCCGGGCACGCCGATCTGCTTCTGATAGTCGTTGTGTTTCTGCAGGTAATCATTCACTTCCTGCTCGCTCAGGGTGTACTGGGTCAGTTGATTGCAACCGGCCAATACGCCGGCGAACAGCAGGGCGGCTGCGCCCATCAGGATCTTCTTCATTAATGCCTCATTGCGACTGCTGGCGAAAAGTGCTGCAGATAATTGATTAATCATTATAAACGTTCCGCCTGCCCCTGAAAACGGCAGGCGGCGATGTGCAGGGGATAGTGCGCGCAAAAGCGGGCGACACCTATCGGATAACGCCGAAAGCGTCAACGCCGCAATCGCAGCGCCAAGAGCGCCACGCCGGCCAGGCAGGCAGCGCCCCCCAACAGCGGGAACAGCGGAATGCCCCACAGCCGCAGCGAAGAATGCATCAGATAAGGCGCCAGGCCCAGGGCAAAAGCGGCGGTGACGATAGCGATGGCCAGGGTGACGGCGGCGCGCTCCAGCGCTTTGCTCAACTGACCGAGGTTCCTGACGTTGATATCGGCATTGAGCTGCCCGCGTTTCAGACGGCGAACCAATAGCCGCAGGGTTTGCGGCAGTTCTTCTCCGGCGTCGAGCGCTTCCCCGCCCAGAGCCAACAGCCGCTGGCGCACGGCGCCCGGGGCATAGCGTTGCAGCACCGTTTGTTGCAGCATCGGTTTGAGGGTGGCGACGATGTCGAAGGCCGGATCCAATCGGTGCAGCACGCCGTCGGCAGTGATTAACGCCTTGAACAGCAGCACCAGATCGGGCGGCAGCGCCAGTTGGTGCTCACGCGCCATCACCAGCAGGTCGGTCAGGGCCTTGCCCAAGGTCAGAGTGGCGGCGGCCTGTTTGTCGAGAAAGTTTTGCGCCGCCAGCTCCAGATCCATCAAATCCAGCGGTTCGCTGTCCGACCAGGCGATCAGCGTGTTGACGATGCCTTCGGACTGACGATCGGCGATGGCCTGCAGCAGCAGGAGCAACTGGTTGCGCCGCCGCTCGGACAGCTGGCCCACCATGCCGAAGTCGATAAAGCCGACGCGGTCACCGCTCAGCGCCATGACGTTGCCGGGGTGAGGATCGGCGTGATACAGCCGATGTTCCAGTACCATGCTCATAAAGGCGCGGGCGCCGCGTTGCGCCAGCAGCGGGCCGTCAAAGCCCGCTGCCGCCAGCTGCTGAGGGTTTTCCGGCGCGGTGCCGGGCAGGTATTCCTGCACTAACAGGCGCGGGGAAGACCATTGCCAATAGATTTTCGGCACGACGACGTCAGGTTGATGGGCGAACATCCCGGCGACGCGGTCGCAGTTATGCCCTTCGTGGGTCAAATCCAGTTCATGATTGAGCGCCGTCGCCAGCGCTCTGACCATCTGCCGCGGCCGATAGCGCGCCAGCGCCGGGCTCTGCTGCTCTACGGTTTCCGCCAGCGAGGCCAGCAGCCGCAAATCGGCGTGGATGGTTTTCGCCAGACCGGGCCGCAGCACTTTCACCACCACCTGTTCGCCGCTGTGCAGGCGTGCGCGGTAGATTTGCGCCATCGACGCCGCCGCCAGCGGCGTGCGATCGAATTCGGCGAACAGCCGCTCGGGTTCGCCGCCCAGGTCGGCAACGATCTGTGGCGCCAGCGTTTCCCATGGCAACACTGCCGCCCGGCTGTGCAGGCGATCCAGTTCGTCGGTCCAGGCCGGATCCAGCAGGTCGGAACGCGTGGCCAGGATCTGGCCGAATTTGACGAAGGTAGGCCCCAGCGCCTCGAGCGCTTCGCGCAGCCGCTCAGGCAGGGTTTGGGCGTCCTGTTGGGCGGATCCAGCGCGGGCGCCGCGCAGCAAAGCCCCCAGACCCAGCAGACGCAGAACGTCTTGCAGGCCATAACGGATCAGAACGGAGGTTATTTCCTTCAGCCGCGCCCGATCGCGAGCGGTGGCGAGCACCATTTTCAGCATCAGTACGCCATATCCTTTTGGTTGCTCAAACGTTATTGTTCCATATCCAGCAGCAACGGCACCTCGCTGCGCTGCGCCATGTGGTTGCGGTAGGCTTCCACGTTATCCGGCAGCGCAACCCCGGCGACGATCGACAATGAGCGCAGCAGCGGGAACAGGTGAATATCGTCCTCGGACAGTTCGCCGTTCACCGCGTCGGCGGAGACGATCAGCGGCGACAGCGCTTGCAGATCGGCTTCCAACTGGGCGATCAGATCGGCGCTATTGGCGAGATGCTCGGCGAAATCCCCGATTGACGCCTGCTTTTTATCAATAAAGTAACGGCGGGCGCTGTCGGTGGCAAACTCTTCGAAATCGGCATGCGCAATTCGCGGCAACAACAATTTCGCGCTGTAACCGCCCACCCGCTGCAGCCACTCGGCGATGGCCGGGTTGGTGCGGCCGGTCAGTACCGGCTTGCCGTCCAGAGCATCGACATAGCGCACGATATCGAGGCTTTCCGGCATCGCTTCACCGTTGTCTTTGACCAGGATAGGCACCATTTTTTGGCCGATCAGGTTAAACGGAGTCGTTTCATCGTCGTTGAGCAACGTGACCAGGCGAATCGGCAGACGTTTCAGGCCGAAAATCATGCGGGCTTTCACGCAGAATGGGCAATGATCGTAAATAAACAGTTTCATGCTTGCTCCGGGTTGTCAGGTTTTAACAGCAATAGTTACCACAGCTTATCGAGGCTGTCTTGACGTGCGTGTGTTGGATGGTGCGTTATTGCGAAATTGCCCGCGCATCGGCGCGGGACAGGGGGCGTTATTTCTTGGCCGGTACTGAGTTGAGCACATCGATCAGGTGAATGCGAGCTTCATCCAGATCGATTCGGTCACGTTCGTTGGCGGCGGTGACGACCTGCAGCTGTTTGATAATATCGTTTTTCAGGCCGGCGTCGCTGGCGAGGATATGGGCCAGCGCCTTCTCCACCAGGGTGGCGCGCGCATAAATCATGCGCAAGTTCAGTATCATATGTTCGAGTAGTTGCGGTAATTTTGCTTCTTCACTCATGCCGACGGGCTCCTGTGGGTGTTTTTACTAACAGGATAGCAGCTGTTGCCGATTCGGCCGGATTTCTATGGCGTCAACCGCGGCGCAGCATCATCGACGCGCTGCGCCGCGGGCTGAACTGCCAGTACAGCGCCAGCAGCGTAGCGAAGCCTACTGCACCAAGCAGCAACCAGGGCAGCTCCGGCATGTTCATCGTCCGGCCGGTATCGTACATCCAGCCGCCGCCGGTATAACCCAACGCGCCGCCCAGCGCCAGGCCGAGGCGGCTGAAGCCCATATAGCTGCCGCGCGCACGCGGATCGGCCAGCGAAGCGCTCAGCGTTTCGCGCGCCGGTTCGGCGATGATCGATCCCAGATAGAAGCAGCAGATCAGCGTGAATACCCCCTGCAAGCTGGTGGCGAGACCGATCGGCAGCAGGCTGAGCGTCATCAGCAACAGGCCCGCCATCAGGCGCTGCTCTAGCCGGAAGTGTTTTTCTCCCCAACGCGCCAGCGGATAGAGCAGCGATAGCGACAGCGCCGCTTCAATCGCATACATCCATTTCACTGCCGCCGGTGAACCGGCGATTTCGTTGACCACGATCGGCATCATCAGCATCACCTGCACCGCCAGCATGTAATAACCGGTCAGCGTCAGGACATAGGTGAGGAAGCGGCGATCGCGCAGGACCCGCAACATGCCTTCCTTCATCGGTATGCGTACGGTAGAGATGCGGTAACCCGGCAGTAGCCAGGCGTTCCAGCCGGCGGCCAGCACGAAGATCGCCGCTCCAACCCAGCAGACAAAGTGAAAGTCGTACTGCAGCAGCCAACTGCCGATCAGCGCGCCGACCACCGCACCGGCGCTGTCCTGCATCATCAGCAACGAGAAAAAACGGCCGCGTTCGTGCGGACGGGTCAGCTTGATCACCAAAGCGGTGCGCGGCGGATCGAATAACGTGCCACCGAGGGCGGACAGCGCGCAAGAGAACCACAGGATCCAGGGGGCATCGGCCATCGCCATGGTGGCGAAACCGGCGGCGCGCAGCAGCATGCCGGTGACGATCATCGGCTTGGCGCCGAAGCGATCGGCGATGGCACCGCCAAAGATGCCGAGCCCTTGTTGCAACAGCTGCCGCAAACCCAGCGCGATGCCGACGATCAGCGCCGCCCATCCTAATTGATCGACAAAGCGGATCGAAATAAGCGGAAAAACGACAAAGAAGCCTAAAACCACCAGCAGATTATCGAGCAACAGAAAATATTTACCCAAGCTGCGTGCTTGCGACACCAGAGACATGCTTCACCATGAGCAATTAAAGAAAGAGGGGGGAACAACGCTTCCATTCTCTACCCAATTCCCCTACGGCGACAGGGGGCGTGTAGATAATATTTTTTTATCGTCAAGGTGTTACCTGTGCTGCAAAATGGGCGGAAAAACGCCGTAAAACGCGTATTCGGCGATTTACTGAGCGACCGGGATTTTACCTCGGGGGCGGGCTACGGTTATATTGAATGCGGGGAAGTGCGGTTCTGAGGCGCTATTGGCAAAATAAAGTCATGGCATCAGATCGGCGCCGGAGAATTATCCACGCGGCTTCCCAATAAATACTTCTTATCGAACCGTTTTGACTGCGGGGGAAATGATGTTCGGCTATCGCTCTGCATCGCCAAAAGTACGTCTTACAACCGACCGGATGGTGGTCCGTTTAGTGAATGAACGGGATGCCTACCGTCTGGCGGATTATTATGCCGAGAACCGAGCCTTTCTCAAACCCTGGGAGCCGGTGCGCGACGAAAGCCACTGTTATCCTTCCGGCTGGCAGGCGCGTCTGGGCATGATCACCGAAATGCAAAAGCAGGGCAGCGCCTACTATTTTATCCTGCTCGATCCAGAAGAGCAGGAAGTGCGCGGCGTGGCGAACTTCAGCAACGTGCTGCGCGGTTCGTTTCATGCCTGTTTCCTCGGCTATTCGCTGGGGGAAAAGTGGCAGGGGCAAGGGCTGATGTTCGAAGCCTTGCAGTCCGCCATCCGCTATATGCTGCGCCAACAGCGCATGCACCGCATCATGGCCAACTATATGCCACACAACCAGCGCAGCGGCGCATTGCTGACGCGTCTGGGATTCGAACGCGAAGGTTACGCCAAGGATTACCTGCTGATCGACGGCCAGTGGCAAGACCACGTTTTGACGGCATACACCAATAAAGAGTGGCTACCCCCACGTTGAGGCCAAACGATGAAATATGAATTGAACGCCAGAGAGGCCCGGGTTATCGGCTGTCTGTTGGAAAAACAGGTCACGACACCGGATCAATACCCGCTTTCGCTGAATGCCATTACGCTGGCATGCAACCAAAAAACCAACCGCGAACCGGTGATGGACCTGAGCGAAAGCGAAGTGCAGCAACTGCTCGATCTGTTGCTGCGCAAACATTTCCTGCGCACCCTCAGCGGGTTCGGCAATCGGGTGGTGAAGTACGAACAGCGGTTTTGCAACTCCGAGTTCGGCCAGCTGAAACTCTCGCCTGCCGAACTGGCGGTGATCGCCACCTTGCTGTTGCGCGGCGCGCAAACGCCGGGCGAGCTGCGCACCCGCACCAATCGGATGCACGAGTTCAGCGATGTCAGCGAGGTCGAACAGGTGCTGCAGCAACTGGCCACGCGCGAAGATGGCCCGTTCGTGGTGCGCCTGGCGCGTGAGCCGGGCAAGCGCGAAAGCCGGTTCATGCATCTGTTCAGCGGTCAAATTGATGAAGCGCCGCCGGCGGCGTTCGACGCTGAGGACGACGGCGAACTGAGCGCCAGAGTCAGCGCATTGGAAAGCGAAGTGGCGGAGCTGAAACGGCAGTTGCAACAGCTGTTGGCGAGGGATGCGAATGACTAAATTGCGTGTAGGCGTGGTGGGGTTGGGCAGTATCGCGCAGAAGGCGTATCTGCCAATCCTCGGCCAGGCGGCGGATTGGACGCTGGTGGGCGGTTTTTCGCCCAATCAGCAAAAAGCCCAGCCGCTGTGCGACAGCTACCGTATGGCCTGTTTCTCCCGTCTGGACAGCCTGGCCGAACAGTGCGACGCGGTCTTTGTTCACAGCAGCACCGCGAGCCATTTTTCGGTGATAGGCGAGTTGCTGAACCGCGGCGTGCACGTTTACGTCGATAAACCGCTGGCGGAGACGCTGGAGCAGGGCGAGCAGCTGCTTGAGCAGGCCGAGCGGCGAGGCAAAACGCTGATGGTGGGGTTCAACCGCCGTTTCGCGCCGCTTTACCGGCAGCTCAAACAGCAAATGAATCAGCCGGCCTCCATTCGCATGGATAAACATCGGGCGGACAGCGTCGGCCCGCACGATCTGCGTTTTACCCTGTTGGATGATTACCTGCACGTGGTGGACACTGCGCTGTGGCTGGCGGGCGGGCGGGAGCAACTGCTGAGCGGCAGCCTGCGCGCCAACGCCGCCGGTGAAATGCTGTACGCCGAGCATCACTTCGCCTGCGGCGACACGCAGGTGACGACCAGTATGCATCGCCGCGGCGGCAGCCAGCGCGAAAGCGTGCAGGCGGTGACCGACGGCGCGCTGTATCAGTTGATCGATATGCGCCACTGGCTGCGTGAAGATGCGCAGGGCGAGTTGGAGCAACCGGTGCCGGGCTGGCAAAGCACGCTGGTGCAACGCGGCTTCGACGGTGCGGTGCGGCATTTCCTTGATGCCGTCGCCAACCAGAGCGCGCCGGAAACCGGCGGCGAACAGGCACTGGCCGCCCAGCGGGTGGTCGAGCGTTTGCTGCGGGATAACTCTATGTAACATATGGCGGTAGCTATTCTTTTCCGGATGCGTAAACTGAGCCGATTGTTTCACTGACGCCTGCTGTTGCAGGCGTTGATATTTACGGTACCTATCAGACAACCACATGAACCTACTCAAATCCTTGGCTGCCGTCAGCTCGATGACGATGTTTTCGCGGGTGTTGGGCTTTGCCCGCGATGCGATCGTTGCGCGCGTGTTCGGGGCCGGCATGGCAACGGACGCCTTTTTCGTGGCGTTCAAACTCCCGAATCTGTTACGCCGTATCTTTGCCGAAGGGGCGTTTTCGCAGGCCTTCGTGCCGATCCTGGCCGAATACAAGAGCCAGCAGGGTGAAGAGGCGACGCGCACTTTTATTGCCTACGTCTCCGGGCTGCTGACGCTGGTGCTGGCGGTGGTGACGGTGCTGGGGATGCTGGCCGCGCCCTGGGTTATTTACATTACTGCGCCGGGCTTTACCGATACGCCCGACAAGTTTGCCCTGACGTCGGCGCTGCTGCGCATCACCTTCCCCTATATTTTGTTGATCTCACTGGCTTCGCTGGTGGGGGCGATCCTCAATACCTGGAACCGCTTCTCGATCCCGGCTTTTGCGCCAACGCTGCTTAACGTCAGCATGATCGGTTTCGCGCTGTTCGCCGCTCCGTATTTCAACCCGCCGGTGCTGGCGCTGGCCTGGGCGGTGGTGGTGGGCGGCGTGCTGCAGTTGGGGTATCAGCTGCCGCATCTGCGCAAGATAGGCATGCTGGTGCTGCCGCGCCTCAAGCTGGGCGATGCCGGGGTCTGGCGAGTGATGCGCCAGATGGGGCCGGCGATCCTCGGGGTGTCGGTCAGCCAAATCTCGCTGATCATCAACACCATTTTCGCTTCGTTCCTGGTGTCCGGCTCGGTGTCCTGGATGTACTACGCCGACCGCCTGATGGAGTTTCCCTCCGGCGTGCTGGGCGTGGCGCTGGGCACCATCCTGCTGCCGTCGCTGGCCAAAAGCTTCTCGAGCGGCAACCACGACGAGTATTCGCGCCTGATGGATTGGGGGCTGCGTCTGTGCTTCCTGCTGGCGTTGCCGAGCGCCATCGCGCTCGGCATTTTGGCCAAGCCATTGACCGTTTCGCTGTTCCAGTACGGCAAGTTCAGCGCCTTTGACGCGGCGATGACGCAACGCGCGCTGGTGGCTTACTCGGTTGGGCTGATGGGGCTGATCGTGGTTAAAGTGCTGGCGCCGGGCTTCTATTCGCGGCAGGACATTAAAACGCCGGTCAAGATCGCCATCATCACGCTGATTATGACGCAGGTGATGAACCTGGCGTTTATTGGTCCGCTGAAGCATGCCGGCCTGGCGCTGTCGATCGGTTTGGCGGCCTGCCTGAATGCCTCGCTGCTGTATTGGCAGCTGCGCAAGCAGAAGATTTTCCAGCCGCAGCCGGGTTGGGCGCTGTTCCTTACCAAGCTGGTGATCGCCGTGCTGGTGATGTCGGCGGTGCTGATTGGCGTGATGTGGCTGATGCCGGCCTGGGATCAGGGCAATATGCTGGAACGTTTGCTGCGTTTGGCTGCGGTGGTGGTGGCCGGTGTGGTGGCCTACTTTGGCGTGCTGGTAGGGTTGGGCTTCCGCCCGCGCGACTTTGCGCGCCGCGCCGCCTGAGCCGAAAGCAAGAACAAAAAAAGGTCGCCCAGGCGACCTTTTTGCTTTCCGCACGGTGCGGTTTACATGCGTTCGACGGTTTCGATACCCAGCGTATCCAGACCGGTTTTCAGCGTTTTCGAGGTCAGCAGCGCCAGCTTCAGGCGGCTCTGACGCGCTTCTTCGCTGTCGGCGTTCAGGATTTGGCAGTGCTCGTAGAAACCGGAGAACAAGCCGGCCAGATCGTACAGGTAACTGCACATGACGTGAGGCGTGCCTTCACGCGCGACGGTGGTGAGCACCTCTTCGAACTGCAGCAGGCGGGTAGCCAGCGCAATTTCACGCTCTTCGGTCAGCGTCAGCGGCAGCGTCAGGCTGCTTTCGTCGATGCCGGCGCGCTTGAATACTGATGCCACGCGGGTATAGGCGTATTGCATATAAGGCGCGGTATTGCCTTCGAAGGCCAACATGTTATCCCAGTCGAAGACATAGTCGGTGGTGCGGCTTTTCGACAGATCGGCGTATTTCACCGCGCCGATGCCGACCACGCGGGCCACGGTCTTCATTTCGTCTTGCGGCATGTCCGGGTTTTTGCCAGCGATCAGCTGTTCGGCGCGTTCGATTGCCTCATCCAGCAGATCGGAGAGCTTCACCGTACCGCCCGAGCGGGTTTTGAACGGCTTGCCGTCTTTGCCCAGCATCATGCCGAACATGTGGTGTTCCAGCGAGACGGACTCCGGCACGTAACCGGCCTTGCGCACGATGGTCCAGGCCTGCATCAGGTGCTGATGCTGACGGGAGTCGATGTAATACAGCACGCGATTGGCGCCCAGGGTTTCGTAGCGGTACTTGGCGCAGGCGATATCGGTGGTGGTGTAGAGATAGCCGCCATCCTTTTTCTGGATGATGACGCCCATCGGATCGCCGTCCTTGTTCTGGTATTCGTCGAGGAACACCACGGTGGCGCCTTCGCTTTCCACCGCCAGCCCTTTGGCTTTCAGATCGGCGACGATGCCCGGCAGCATCGCGTTATACAGGCTTTCGCCCATCACGTCGTCTTCGGTCAGCGTGACGTTCAGGCGGTTATAGGTCAGCTGGTTTTGCGCCATGGTGATGTCGACCAGCTTGCGCCACATTTTCAGGCAGTACTGATCGCCGCCCTGCAGCTTGACGACGTAAGCGCGCGCGCGCTCGGCGAACTCGGCGTCTTCGTCGTAATGCTTCTTGGCTTCGCGATAGAACTGTTCCAAATCGGACAGGCCCATGTCGCTGGCGTTTTCGTTCTGCATTTTTTCCAGGTAGGCAATCAGCATGCCGAACTGGGTGCCCCAGTCGCCGACGTGGTTGGCGCGGATCACTTTATGGCCCAGAAACTCCTGGGTACGCGCCGCGGCGTCGCCGATGATGGTGGAGCGCAGATGGCCGACGTGCATCTCTTTCGCCACGTTCGGCGCGGAGTAGTCGATAACGATGGTTTGCGGCTCAACCGGCGCAATGCCCAGTTTCGGTGCGTTCAGCACCTGGTCGGCCTGGCGGGCGACCCAGTCGCTGTTCAGGAAAATGTTGATAAAGCCGGGACCGGCGATTTCCACTTTACCGGCGACGTCGCTGAGATCCAGCAGTTGCACCACTTTTTCCGCCAGCTGCCGGGGCGGCATGCCCAGCTTTTTGGCGACGGACATCACGCCGTTGGCCTGGTAATCACCAAACTGCGCCTTGGCGGAAGGGCGAACCTGCGCTTCGCAATCGGCTGGCGCGCCAGCGGCGATCAGCGCCTGGCTGACTTTATCTGAAAGAAGAACCTGAATATTCACCGGGTTACCTTAATGACGAACGAGGGGCTGAAGCCAGCCCCTGTGGGATTCAACGGTGGCGGGCGCGATGGGCGACCGCCACAAAACAGCCTGCAATTGTAACCGATCTGACGGAGTCCGTCAGCAGTTGGCGCGGCCGCTGCGATGAAACAGTTGTCGGGTGCGGCGCGTTGATTGCCGGAAGGTGAAAAGCAGAATGAGCTGAACAGAATGTACGGAGGGGAGAGTTGCGAAGCTAGCGCTTTTTATTGCGGCGACCGGCATCCAGCGTGTTGACGCTGCGTGATTTGAAATGACGGTAGATGGCGTATACGGCGATAATTATCAACACCAAGGATATCGTCAGCAATAACATAATGATCATCTCGAATTTAAATTTCCTCCAAAGTAGCCGAGTTGTCTTGGTGAATCAATTGTCTGGGGTTAAATTAAGATAATCCTTAGCTTTTAATCAATTAATGCGTTTTATTTTCTTCTTTTACAATGGGTTGTGATTGCGGATTTGTGCGACATTGATAAGTGAGTCGTTTTGATTAAACCCAGCGATTCAATCGGCTTGACCAATGGCCTGCAGAGGATTTTGTGCAAAATAACTTAAATCATAGCGTCATAAAGAAAAGGTATAATGTCTTGCGAAAAATCTTATTTTTTATTTTTCCGTTGATTTAATAAGCTGCCACCTTAATAAAAATCCGGCTTTTATTCTCCGTGCCCGCAACCAAAAATCATGCTGAACTGCCGCCGAAAAACCTCGCAACGCTGGCGAGCGCTGTCGCCAGCGTGTAAATTACGGCGTTTAACTTTGCGCCCCGTTGTTTTGAGGTTCCTATGACCACTCCCTTGCAGGCCATTGCCGAGCTTGACGATCTGAAGCTCGACCTGCCGCGTTTCGAACAGGCGTTGCACCAATTTGCCGCCAAATTGCGGCTTGATCTGTCCGCGTTTACCGCCGATCACATCTCTCTGCGCTGTCACCAGAACGCCACCGCCGAGCGCTGGCGCCAGGGGCTGATGCAGTGCGGGACACTGCTGTCCGAATCGATGATCAACGGGCGACCTATCTGTCTGTTCGATTTGTCTCAGCCACTGGCCGTTGGGCCGTGGCGGATAGACTGCATCGAACTGCCGTATCCGGGGGAGAAACGCTATCCGCACGAAGGCTGGGAACACGTTGAATTAGTGCTCAGTGGCGATCCGCAGACGCTGTACGCCCGGGCGTTGAGCCACCTGGCCGATGAAGCGTTGCTGGCACCGGGGATCAAGCTGAAGCAAAGCTCGCCAAAAGGCGAGGGCGAACGGCTGCCGAACCCGACGCTGGCCATCACCGACGGAACGGTCACGATCAAGTTTCATCCTTATTCCATTCGAGACATCGTCGCCAGCGAACAAGGTTAGCCAGGCAGTGCCGCACAGGCTCGCGCCATGCGATCGAGCGCTTCATCGAGCAGGGCCCATCGGCAACCAAAGTTAAGCCGCACAAAGTGCCGATCGCCAAAGTCCAAACCGGCGCTTAGCCCAACGCCCGCACGTTCGAAGAACTGATGCGGGTTATCCACCGGCAACGTGCTGCAGTCTATCCAGGCCAGGTAGGTGGCCTCGACAGGCAGCAACGTCAAACCCGGCATGGCGTTGATACGCTTTGCCAGCCGATCGCGATTGGCGCGCAGGTAAATCAGCTGCTCATCCAGCCAGGGTTGCCCGTATTGATAAGCCGCCTGCGCCGCCACCAGCGCCAACAGATTGACCTCCGGCACGATACCGCTGCGCGCGCGTTTCAGCTTTTGTCGCAGCGCTTCGTTGGGAACGATCGCCAGTGAAGCGCCCAGTCCGGCGAGATTAAACGTTTTTGACGGCGACATCAGCGTCACGCTGCGTTGGGCCGCATCGTCATTCAGGGTGGCGAAAGGGGTATGCCGCACGCCGGGTTCAAGCAGCAGCTCGCAGTGGATTTCATCGGAACAGACGATTAAATCGTGCTCGCGAGCGAACTGATGGTGCTGCAACAGCTCATCCCGGCGATAAACGGTGCCACCGGGATTCTGCGGGTTGCACAGCAACAGGAGTTTCTCGTTGCCGCTCAGCCGATCATGCAGCGAGGAAAAATCCAGCACCCAGCGTTGGCCGGTCGCCTTCAGCGGCACCGCGAGGTGCTCGCGCCCGGCGAATTTGGCCGCTTTGCGAAACGGCGGATAAATGGGAGAGGGGGCCAGCGTGCTCTGATGTCCTTCGGTGCAGGCCCGCACGCACAGGTTCAGGCCGCACACCAGCCCAGGCAGGAAAATGATCCATTCGGGCTTGATGTGCCAGCCGTAGCGCTCTACCATGCGGCGGGTAAAAACCTCAATAAGATCAGGGGATGGGTGGGTGTAGCCGAATACGCCGTGCGCCACGCGGCGCTGCAGGGCTTCGATCACCGCCGGCGGTGAGGTGAAATCGCTGTCGGCGACCCAAAGCGGGATGATGTCGCTGCCGCGATATTTATCCCACTTAACGCTGTCACTGTGACTGCGGTCTACCCATTGATCAAAATTGAATGCCATAGTTACAACCCTGAGCCGGTTTATGCCTATGCATGAGCCTACGTGAGAAATGAAGAAATGAACAATTGCCGCCGTATGTTGGCCGTTATCTGGGGGTGACAATGATAAAACTGGAAGTTTGTTGCTTTAGCGTCGACTGTGCGCTGACGGCCGAACGGGCGGGCGCCGATCGCATTGAGTTGTGCGCCAGCCAGAGCGAGGGGGGATTGACGCCGAGCTATGGCACGCTGCGTCTGGCGCGCGAGCGGGTTTCGATCCCGGTGCATCCGATCGTTCGCCCTCGCGGTGGCGATTTCTGCTACGGCGCGGTGGATTTCGAGGTGATCAAACAGGATCTTCGCCAGATCCGCGAGATGGGGTTCCCCGGCGTAGTGGTCGGCATGCTGGACGAAGAAGGGCACATCGATCTGCCGCGCATGCGCGAAGTGATGAGGCTGTGCGAGGGCATGGCGGTGACGTTCCATCGCGCGTTCGACATGTGCCAGAACCCGATGGTGGCGTTGGAGCAACTGAGCGAGCTGGGCGTGGCGCGCATTCTGACCTCCGGCCAGCAGCAGAGCGCCGAACTGGGCCTGCCGTTGCTGCGCGATTTGCGCCAGGCCAGTCAGGGCCCGGTAATCATGGCGGGTGCCGGCGTGCGCCTCAGCAATCTGCACAAGTTTGTCGATATTGGCCTGCATGAACTGCACAGCTCTTCCGGTCACCTGGTGCCGTCGACCATGCGTTACCGCAAGGCGGGCGTCACCATGTGCTCCGATAACGAGTTTGACGAATTCAGCCATTATTGCGTGGATGGCGAAATGGTGGAGGCGATGAAAAACGCGCTGGCCTTGGTTGATCCCCTGGCGCAAAGCGCATAAACACGCAGCTAACCGCGTTTGACAACCGGTTTCCGGGCCGTAAGACCCCTTTGCGTGTCACTGAGCCCTCGGCGATCACGCAAGTACCAGGCCCCGGCGTTTTGCCGGGGCTTTTTTTATGTCTTTGACCCGTCCTGAATAGCGTTGACACGTTTTCGACTTAAATCCGGAGAACGTGATAATGGCCGAGTTTAAACGCACACAACGCGACTATCCTTTGTCTTTTAAAATTGCTGTTGTTGAGCAGGTTGAAAAAGGCGAAATGACCTACAAGCAGGCTCAACTGCGCTATGGTATTCAGGGTCGTTCGACCGTTCTGACCTGGTTGCGCAAGCATGGCCACCTTAACTGGGCCCCAGGTCTTCCTCTCTCCAGCCGGGAGTTGCCCATGAGCCAACCGTCTGCCCCTTTAACTCCTGAGCAAAGGATCAGGGAACTTGAAGAACAGCTTGAGCTTGTCACCCAGAAAGCGGAGTTCCTGGATGCTGTCGTTAACGTGCTGAAAAATGATTATGGGATCAGTGTCATAAAAAAGCGGCCAGGCAAGTCCTCACGCAAAAACAGCCCCCAAAAATAACCATTACCCGGGCCTGCCAGTTCCTGGGACACAGCCGACAAGCCTGGTATCAGCACAATACACGGCTTAGTAAGCAGCGGGTTCGTGATGTCCGGATCGTCGATTTTGTTAAAACGATAAGAGTACGTCAGGCGCGTATCGGGACCCGTAAGCTGCATTATTTACTGAATAAACAATCAGATGATGGATTGCATGTTGGACGTGACCGGTTGTTCTCTCTGCTGAAGGAACGCCGGCTGCTGGTGCCAGTCAGACGGGCGTACCATAAAACAACGGACAGCCATCATCGTTTTCGGCGACATCCCAATTTATTAAAAACGGGACCGGAACAGGTGGTGGTCAGGCGACCAGAACAGGTATGGGTAGCAGATATTACCTATCTGCCAACCCGGAATGGCATGGTCTATCTGAGCCTAATAACGGATGCCTGCTCAAGGAAAATAATGGGCCATCATGTACACAGCGATCTGCGTACTGACAATGCTGTGCAGGCTCTGAAACAGGCCTTAAAGCAGAGAAAAACGACTCAGCCACTGATCCATCACTCGGACCGTGGAATACAATATTGTTCAGCAGGTTACCAGTCAATCCATGAAAAATACGGGCTAATCTGCTCAATGACAGATGGCTATGACTGCTATCAAAACGCATTGGCGGAAAGGGTGAACGGGATACTGAAGACGGAGTTTTTGCTATCACGCCCGGCAGATCTGGAGCAGGCAAGAAAGATGGTGAGGGAATCGATAGAAATTTACAACAGAGAACGGCCTCACCAGTCGCTAAAATACAAAACGCCTGATGCGGTGCATCAGGCGTTTTACAGGCATAAAAGTGTCAACCTATACTAGGACTAGTCACTTGCGAAGACGTGGTGCCCGTTTCACGCTGTTTCTCTGTCGCACTGCCCCCCATCTCTTCTTGCGCTCATCATGCCCTGCTGATAAGTTTGTGAGTTAAAATCCTTTAAATATCATAATATTAAATGATTTTTTGGTATGCATTTTCGTGGTGAATGATTTGCGCTCTGCCGCTCATCGCCACGTCTGCATTTTCATACCTGTTCATTGCCGGCCTATGGCCGGAACATCACAGCATTAATGAGGAGAGCCGTCGATGCAGCCGCGGAGCGCGTTGGCGGCGGACTTAACAAGGAGATAACGATAATGACCCGAACGGCACACTGTTTGACCGCTGCGCTTTTGCTGACCTTGACCCTGAGCGGCTGCCAGACCGCCAAGCGGCCTGTTTCTACATTAAGTAAGCCGCCCAGTGCAGAAGACATTGCGGAACAAGACAAGCGGCAGCGTGAAGCCGAGCGTATACAGCAGTGCCAGCGCGAGTTGGATGCCATGCGCGGCATGGATAACGAAAAATACCAAAAATTCAAACGCGAATTCGATACCTTGATGGGCGGCGCCGCGCAGTATGCCGGGGTACGCCAGCGGGTCAACACGGGCACGCAGGAAACCGTCGACGCCCTGTATCGTTATCGCACCAGCCGTCTGTGCGCAGACATCAGTTCTGCCATGATGACCGGCCTGGCTGAGCGCGGAGAGCGCGCCCAATGACCCCTCGTGCGAGAAAGGCATTACTGAGCCTGATGATACCGCTGGCGTTTGCGCCAGCGATGGCCGCAGCGGATGACGATGTGCCGGCATTACTGCAGTTCGCCGAGCGCTACCAGCGGCAGGACGCACCGGCAGCTGACGCCGCGGTTACTCCCTCCCGGGAAACCCAAAAGCCGGCGCCCCGGCCGGTTCAACCGCGTGAAACGAGCTCGCAGAGAAAGCAACTGGCGCAGTTGCAAAAGACGCTGCGCGAGAAAGAGGCTCGATTGGAGCAACAGCAAACCGCTATTCAATCACTGCAGCAGGAGCTGACCGCGTTGCGGGTTGCGTCGTCCCTGACGGCTGCCGATAAACCGACAGCTGCTCCCGATCTGAGCGCGTTGAGCGACTTCGCCAGCGGCGTGCGACGGGCGCTGAACCTGACGCCGCAGGAGCGCAAGGCTCAGGCGCAGATCGCCGAGGCGCAGGCAGCGTTAGCGCAGGAAAAACAACAAACCGAGGAGCGCGATCGGCGTATCGCCTTGCTGGAACAACGGCTGGCGGCGTTGCCTGAACAGGCGGATAGCGACTGGCAGGAGAAACTGACGGCGGCGCAGACCGCCAACGATAAAGCGCGCCAGCGTTATGAGCAGGACAAACAAGCGGCCGCCGCTGAGCTGGCGCAACAGAAGGCAGAAGCCGCCAAGGCACTGGGCGCATTGCAACAGCAGCTGGCGCAACTGCAAAAAGAGCAGGAGAATCAACGGCAACAGGCCGAGCGGCAAGAGAAAAGCCTGAAGACCGCGCTGGCGCAACAGAAGGCGGAAGCCGCCAAGGCGACGGGAGAACTTCAGCAGCAGCTGGCACTGCGGCAGAAAGAGCTGGATGAACAACGGCAACAGGCCGAGCGGCAAGAGAAAAGCCTGAAAACGGCGCTGGAACAGCAAAAGGCCGAAGCCGCCAAGGCGACGGGCGAACTTCAGCAACAGCTGGCGCAGCTACAGGAAAAAAACAAGACGCAAGCCGAGCAGGCGAAGGCATTGGCGCAGCGGCTGGCAACGGCGGTGGCGGAAAGCGAAAAATCAACGCTGCAACTGGCGAAAACGACGGAGCAGGCAAAAAAAAACGCATTGGCGCTAGCGGACGCCAACCAAACGCAGCAGGCATTGCGTGAGGAGCTGGATGGGCTGCGCTCTCGCGCCAAATGGCTGCCGGATGCGCGGGCGCTCGAGAAAAAGCCGGCGCAACAGAGCTATGCTGCCGGTGTCGCTTTGGGGCGCGATATTCAAACGATGCTGGCGGAGCGTAAAAATTGGGGCATCAATCCCGATAAAACCGTGCTGCTGGCGGGCGTGATCGATACCTTCAACGGCCATTACCAGCTAAGCGATGCGCAGTTGACCCGTGCGCTCGCGGAGTCGGAAAAAGCGGTGAACGACGCCCGGAACCAGGCTGCGAAGGTGCAAACCAGCAAGGGCGAGGCGTTCGTCACCGAGTTTAAAAAGAAAAAGGGCACGCAGAAGTCGCCTTCCGGTTTCTGGTATCGCATCGATTATGCGGGTGATGAAGCCATTAAGGAAAACGCGCGGGTGGACATCGTGGTGAAGGAAAGTTTAACCGACGGCAGCGTGATTCAGGATATGGATCGCAGTGGGAAGGTGATGTCACAGCCGCTCTCTGCCTATCCGCCGTTGTTCCGCGAGGCGATCGGCCATCTGAAAAATCATGGTTCGCTGACGATGGTGGTGCCGCCGGCGTTGGCGTACGGTGAAACGGGCTATGCGCCGCAGATCCCGCCGAACGCGACCATGGTGTATGAGCTGCGGATTGTCGATGTCAACAACGGGTAACGTCGGGCCGGCCCAGGCCGGCCCGATTAGCGAGCGCTAGGGCTTTTTGGCGGTCAGCACGGCGCGCAGGGGCGCCGGATAGCCTTCGATCGTTTTGCTGCGATCGTTCGGATCGAGGAATTCGGCCAGTGATTCGCTGGTCATCCAGCCGGTGCGGCGCTGCTCTTCGAGGCTGGTGACGCACATATCGGCGATCTTCACGTCGACGAAGCCGCACTTCTCCAACCAACATTTCAGCGCCTCGGCGGAAGGGATGAAATACACATTGCGCATCTGCGCATAACGATCGCCCGGCACCAGCACCTGGTGACGATCGCCTTCCACCACCAGCGTTTCCAGCACCAGTTCACCTTCAGCCACCAGCTGGTTTTTCAACTGATACAGATGATCGAGCGGCGAGCGGCGGTGATACAGCACCCCCATCGAGAACACGGTGTCGAATGCCGCCAATTCCGGCAACTGCTCGATGCCGAGCGGCAGCAGGTGGGCGCGCTGATCGCCGCCTAATAGCTTGCGCACCGCTTCGAACTGACACAGGAACAGCTGCATCGGATCGATGCCGACGGCGAGGTGTGCGCCGGCGCCAATCATGCGCCACAGGTGATAACCGCTGCCGCAGCCGACGTCGAGAATGGTGCGGCCGGCCAGCGGAGCAATGTGCGGCAGCACGCGATCCCACTTCCAGTCGGAATGCCATTCGGTATCGATATCGATGCCATACAGCGAGAACGGCCCTTTACGCCATGGCATCAGGGTGCGCAGCATTTTCTCGATGCCTTCAAGCTGGCCCGGCGACAGGCCCGGCTCCATCTCGGCGCGCACGCCGTGCAGCAGATCGAGACGGGTTGGGGTCAGCGTCGGCAAATGCTCGACCGAGTTGAACCACTGTTTGAATTTGCCGTGCAGCGATTCGCGTTGCCAGGCGCTCAGCTGCGCAGGCAGCGTGTCCAGCCAATGGCTGAGGGGGCTTTTGGCGATGCGTTGATAGAAATCACCGAACTCGATCATTGCGCATCCCCCGCTTTCAGGGCGATCAGCGAACCGAAGTTGAAGCATTGGAACCACACTTCGGCATGCTCGAACCCGGCCTGTTGCAGGCGCGCCTTGTGCGCTTCCACCGAGTCGGTGAGCATCACGTTTTCCAGCATGCTGCGTTTTTGGCTGATCTCCAGCTCGCTGTACCCGTTGGCGCGTTTGAAATCGTGGTGCATGTTGAACAGCAGCTCGCCGACTTCAGTGTCCTCAAAGCTGAACTTCTCCGACAGCACCAGTGCGCCGCCCGGGCGCAGGCTACGATAGATTTTCTCCAGCAGACGCAGGCGATCGGCCGGTTCGAGGAACTGCAGCGTAAAGTTCAGTACCACCATCGAGGCGTTCTCGATCTCGATGTCGCGAATGTCGGCTTCGATGACATCGACCGGCGTGTCGGCGCGGAAGGCGTCGATATGGCGGCGGCAACGTTCCACCATCGCCGGCGAATTGTCGACGGCGACGATATTGCAGCCGGGCACCTTGATATTCCGCCGCATCGACAGCGTCGCCGCGCCCAGCGAGCAGCCCAGGTCATACACCCGGCTGTCGGGTTGCACAAAGCGCTCGGCCAGCATGCCGATCATCGAGATGATGTTGGAATAGCCGGGAACGGAGCGTTGGATCATGTCGGGGAACACTTCGGCGACGCGTTCGTCAAAGGTCCAGTCGCCCAGTTTGGCGATGGGGGCGGAAAAAAGGGTATCGCGGTTTGGCATAGCGGCAAATCAGTTCAGAATTCGAAGCTGCGTAGTCTAACAGAAAAGCGCAAAAAAGCGGAGCGGAAGCAGGCGGCGCGGCCGCCTGATGATAAAACGAGATCAGTGCAGGCTGAAAATCAGATCCCAGGGCAGATAGAAGATATTTGCCAGAACCATCAACAACAAAGAGATATAGGTCGCGGCCATGCCCGAACGGCGCCAGCGAACCTCGCGGTTGCGTAAACCGTAGTAATGCACCAGTCGCCCGGCCATCAGCATCAGGCCGCAAAGGTGAATCATCCAGATTTCCGCGCCGTTCATTTCCATAATCACCAGCAAGACGGCAGCAATCGGAATGTATTCAACGGCGTTGCCATGCACGCGGATGGCGGTCTGCAATTCGTAGAAACCGCCGTCGCCATAGGCTACGCGGTACTGCATCCTTAATCTGACTACGTCATAAGAGAGTTTGATCAACAACAATGCGCCGAGCACCACATAAAGCGCGCTTACCATTTTTAACTCCGTTCCCTAACCAAAACTGGCAGCCAGCATCATAGCCGTCATTGTATTCACTGTCGCGGGGAAATATTTGATGTTATTGGTCAGATTAATAGGTCAAAACAGTGCATCTTGTTCTGGCCAGTCCGGCGGCGCAGGCAAATCGGGGATCGCCAGCCGTAGCTGCTGCCAAATTTTTTGCGCCTGCTGGGGCGAATCGCCGTTGTCCGGCGTATGAATAAACAGATAGGGCTGATGCTGTTGCTGCCACAGCGGCAGTTTTTGCTGCCAGGCGTCGAACCAGCGCAGGTTGTCGGCCAATTGGTCACCGCCGATAAAGCGCACCAGCGGTTGGTCGGCGGTGACCAGGGCGTGCACCGGCAGCTTCGGCTTTTTCTGCTGGGCATCGCGCACGGCGGCGGTGTCGGGGGCGGCGTGATGCACCGGGCGGCTGTCGAGGATCACCCGATTGATGCCGCGCTGGTGCAATCCCTGATTCAGCGCACGCTCTTCCTCGCCCTTGGCGAAAAACGCCGGATGACGCACTTCTACGCCGTAGGTGAATTCCTTCGGCAGGCTTTCGAAGAACTGCCACATGCGCGGCAGCTCGTCAGGGCCGAAGGCGGCGGGCAACTGCAGCCACAGTTGGCCGATGCGTTGATGCACCGGGCTCAGGCAGTGGTAAAACGCCTGCAGCTCGGCGGCGCAGTTGCGCAGGGAGGCCTTGTGGCTGATGTCCGACGGGAATTTGAAGCAGAAGCGAAAATCGTCACCGGTCATGTCGCGCCAGCGCTGCACGATTTCCAGCTTCGGCAGCGCGTAGAAGGTGGTATTGCCTTCCACGCAGTTGAAATAGCGGCTGTAATCCGCCAAATCACGCAGCCCGATGCGATTCCAGGCTGCATGTTGCCATTGCGGCAGTCCGATGTAGATCACGGCGTCGTCTTCCTTTACTTGTCCTTGGCTTATCAGGCTACAACTTAACGTTACCGCTCGAGCGCGGCAAGAATTTCGCCGGTGTCGCGCACCCGTGCCAAACGCGGGAAGATGTGTTCGAACGCGAAACGGTGCATTTCCGCGTTCTGCGCGCTGCAGACATCTTCGGCGATCACCAGCTCATAGCCATGCTCCCAGGCGGCGCGGGCGGTGGATTCCACGCCGATATTGGTGGATATGCCGCCCAATACCACGGATTTGATGCCGCGACGGCGCAGCTGCAAATCCAGATCGGTGCCGTAGAAGGCGCCCCATTGGCGCTTGGTGACCAGAATATCGCTGTCGCAGACCGCCAGCGGCGCGGGGAACTCCCACCAACTGGCCGGCAAGCCGCCGGCGGGCGCGGGAGCCGGCTTGTCCACCGGCTGTTTCAGCGCTTCGGCGAAGGAGTTTGACCAGCCGACGCGCACCAGCAGCACCGGCGCGCCAAGCAGACGAAAACGGGCGGCCAGCAGGGCGGCGTTCGCCACCACCTGGTCGGCGCTGTGCGGGCCGCCGGCGTAGGGCAGAATGCCGTTTTGCAAATCGATCAGCACCAGAGCGGTGGTTTGGGCGTCAAGTTTCAGCATGGATTTCATCTCGTTGCGAAGTGGATAAAAACTGTTCGGTGCGCCGGGCGAGCTGCGTTCGGCGCAGAACCGGGGGAGAATCAGGCTACGTGAAAAAACTGTCGCAGGTTAATGGGAAATTTGTTAACCGATGTGTTGATTCGAGCAAAAACGCGCCATTTAGTGCAGTAACAATGCTGTGTTCGCACTTATCGGGCGGATGAATTTCCTTTATAATGACTCCCTTTTTTCAACACTCTTTAATCCAACGACCTATGCCGATTTATGAATATGCATGTGGTGCTTGCAACCATCGGTTAGAGAAATTGCAAAAATTTTCCGATGCGCCGCTGGCAGACTGCCCGGCGTGTGGGCAGCCCGCGTTGACCAAGTTGATTTCATCCTCCGGTTTCCAGCTTAAGGGCACCGGCTGGTATGCGACGGATTTTAAACCGGGTAACAAGTAGAATTTATCAGATAACAGCCGCGCGACAGGGGCGCAGTAGCCCGGCGCGGCATCGGCTGTGTAAAAGGATAGCGTATGCGTACTGAATATTGCGGGCAGTTGAATCTGTCCCACGTGGGCCAGGAAGTCACTCTGTGTGGTTGGGTCAATCGTCGTCGCGATCTCGGCGGCCTGATCTTTATTGATATGCGCGACCGCGAAGGCATCGTGCAGGTGTTCTTCGATCCGGACCAGAAAGTGGCGTTCGACAAGGCCTACGACCTGCGCAATGAGTTCTGCATCCAGATCGTCGGCACCGTGCGTGCGCGTCCGGACAGCCAGATCAATAAAGATATGGCCACTGGCGAAGTGGAAGTGTTCGCCCACGCGCTGGAGATCATCAACCGCTCCGAGCCGCTGCCGCTGGACTCCAATCAGGTCAACAGCGAAGAAGCGCGCCTGAAATACCGCTACCTGGATCTGCGCCGCCCGGAAATGGCCGAGCGTCTGAAGACCCGCGCCAAAATCACCAGCTTCGTGCGCCGCTTCATGGACAGCCACGGCTTCCTCGATATCGAAACGCCGATGCTGACCAAGGCGACGCCGGAAGGTGCCCGCGATTACCTGGTGCCGAGCCGCGTACACAAGGGCAAATTCTACGCGCTGCCGCAGTCCCCGCAGCTGTTCAAACAGCTGCTGATGATGTCCGGCTTCGATCGTTACTACCAGATCGTCAAATGCTTCCGCGACGAAGACCTGCGTGCGGACCGTCAGCCTGAATTCACCCAGATCGACGTCGAAACCTCCTTCATGACCGCCGATCAGGTACGTGAAGTGATGGAAAAACTGGCGCGCGAGCTGTGGCTGGACGTGAAGGGCGTGGATCTGGGTGATTTCCCGGTCATGACCTTCGCCGAAGCGATGCGTCGCTTTGGTTCCGACAAGCCGGACCTGCGTAACCCGCTCGAGCTGGTGGACGTGGCTGACTTGGTCAAAGACGTCGAGTTTAAAGTGTTCTCCGGCCCGGCCAACGACGCCAAAGGCCGCGTGGCGGCGATCCGCGTACCGGGCGGCGCACAGCTGACCCGCAAGCAGATCGACGAGTACGGCGCTTTCGTCAATATCTACGGCGCCAAAGGCCTGGCGTGGCTGAAGGTCAACGACCGCGCCGCCGGCATGGAAGGCGTGCAGAGCCCGATCGCCAAATTCCTCAGTGCAGACGTGCTGGAAGGCATCCTGGCGCGCACCGATGCGCAGACCGGCGATATCCTGTTCTTCGGCGCCGACAGCGTCAAGATTGTCACCGATGCGATGGGCGCGCTGCGTCTGAAGCTGGGGCGCGATCTGGCGCTGACCCAACTCGACAGCTGGGCACCGCTGTGGGTGGTTGACTTCCCGATGTTCGAAGAAGACGAAGAGGGCGGCCTGGCGGCCATGCACCACCCGTTCACCTCGCCACGCGACATGAGCCCGGAAGAGCTGGAGGCAGCGCCGGTCAACGCCATCGCCAACGCCTATGACATGGTGATCAACGGTTACGAAGTGGGCGGCGGTTCGGTGCGTATCCACCGTAGCGAAATGCAGCAGACGGTGTTCAGCATTCTGGGCATTAACGAACACGAACAGCGCGAGAAGTTCGGCTTCCTGCTGGACGCGCTGAAGTACGGTACGCCGCCGCACGCCGGCCTGGCCTTCGGCCTGGATCGTCTGGTGATGCTGTTGACCGGCACCGACAACATCCGCGACGTCATCGCCTTCCCGAAAACCACCGCGGCGGCCTGTCTGATGACCGACGCGCCGAGCTTCGCTAACCCGGCTGCGCTGCAGGAGCTGGCGATCAGCGTGGTAAAGAAAGCCGGTGCGGAACAAGAGAGCGAGTGATGAGTTACAAGCGCCCTGAATCTATCCTGGTAGTGATTTATGCGAAATCCAGTGGTCGGGTGCTGATGTTACAGCGGCGCGACGATACCGAGTTCTGGCAGTCGGTCACCGGCAGCCTGGAACAGGATGAGTCGCCGCCGCATGCCGCGCGGCGTGAAGTCATGGAAGAAGTCGGCATCGATATCGAAGCAGAGCACCTGCCGTTGTTCGATTGCCAGCGCTGCGTGGAGTTTGAACTCTTTGTCCATTTGCGGCATCGCTATGCGCCGGGAACCACGCGCAATAAAGAGCACTGGTTCTGTCTGGCGTTGCCCGAAGAGCGCGATCCGGTGATTACCGAGCATCACGCTTACCAATGGCTTGAGGCGGCCGAGGCCGTGAAGTTGACCAAGTCGTGGAGCAATCAGCAGGCGATTGAAGAGTTCGTGATCAATTCAGTCCAGTAGTTTTTTTCGGAGATTTTTTATGGCAGGTCATAGTAAGTGGGCCAACACAAAGCACCGTAAAGCGGCGCAGGACGCCAAGCGCGGTAAAATTTTCACCAAGATTATTCGTGAGCTGGTCACGGCCGCCAAGCTGGGCGGCGGCGATCCGGATTCCAACCCGCGTCTGCGCGCGGCGATGGACAAGGCGCTGTCGAACAACATGACGCGCGACACCATGAACCGTGCAATCGCGCGCGGCGTGGGCGGCGATGATGATACCAATATGGAAACCATCATCTATGAAGGTTACGGCCCTGGCGGCACCGCCGTGATGATCGAATGCCTGAGCGACAACCGCAACCGCACCGTGGCGGAAGTGCGCCACGCCTTCACCAAATGCGGCGGCAACCTCGGCACCGACGGTTCCGTGGCTTACCTGTTCACCAAGAAGGGCGTGATCACCTACGCACCGGGCCTGGATGAAGACACCGTGATGGAAGCGGCGCTGGAAGCCGGTGCGGAAGACATCGTGACCTATGACGATGGCGCCATCGACGTGTTCACCGCCTGGGAAAGCCTGGGCGCGGTGAAAGACGCGCTGACCGCGGCGGGCTTCGAAGCCGAAGCGGCGGAAGTGTCGATGATCCCATCGACCAAGGCCGACATGGACGCGGAAACCGCGCCTAAGCTGCTGCGCCTGATCGATATGCTGGAAGACTGCGACGACGTGCAGGAAGTTTACCATAACGGTGAAATCTCCGACGAAGTGGCGGCGACGCTGTAATCCGGTAAAACGGGCGCCGCCGTTCGGCGGCGCCGTGCATGCAAGGTGGATGTAGATATGGCGATCATACTCGGTATCGATCCCGGCTCACGCGTCACCGGCTATGGCCTTATCCGCCAGCAGGGGCGTCAGTTGAGCTATATTGCCAGCGGCTGCATCCGCACGGTGGTGGACGACATGCCGACGCGACTGAAGCTGATTTACGCCGGCGTCAGCGAGATCATCACCCAGTTTCAGCCCGACTTCTTCGCCGTCGAACAGGTGTTTATGGCCAAGAACCCGGATTCGGCGCTCAAGCTCGGCCAGGCGCGCGGCGTCGCCATCGTCGCGGCGGTGAATCAGAATCTGGAAGTGTTCGAGTATGCGGCGCGGCAGGTCAAACAGACCGTGGTCGGCACCGGCGCGGCCGAAAAGGCGCAGGTACAGCACATGGTGCGCTCGCTGCTCAAACTCTCGGCCAACCCGCAGGCGGACGCCGCCGATGCCCTGGCCATCGCCATTACCCACTGCCACCTCAGCCAGAACGTGCTGCGGATGAGCGAAGGGCGGTTGAACCTGGCGCGCGGGCGTTTGCGCTGACGCAAAGCGATGATTGCTCAGGCTGGATATTCATCCAGCCTTTTTTATGTTATAAGCTTTACCAGCAACGGCATGGCAGGGCGCCATGCCCGGTCATTCTGCAGGAGGGTAAATGATAGGTCGTCTCAGAGGAAATATTCTGGAAAAGCAGCCGCCGCTGGTGTTACTGGAGGCGAACGGCGTGGGCTATGAGGTACACATGCCGATGACCTGTTTTTACGAGCTGCCGGAACTGGGGCAAGAGGCCATCGTGTTTACCCACTTCGTGGTGCGTGAAGACGCACAACTGCTGTACGGTTTCAACGACAAGCAGGAGCGCGCGCTGTTCCGCGAGCTGATCAAGGTCAACGGCGTCGGGCCGAAACTGGCGTTGGCGATCCTGTCAGGCATGTCCGCGCAGCAGTTCGTCAGCGCGGTGGAGCGCGAAGAGATCACCGCGCTGGTCAAGCTGCCGGGCGTAGGCAAGAAAACCGCCGAGCGCCTGGTGGTAGAGATGAAAGACCGCTTCAAAGGGCTGAACGGCGATCTGTTCAACAGCAGCAGCGAGATCAGCCTGCCGTCCGCCGCCGCCAACGCGCCGGAAGCGGACGCAGAAGCCGAAGCTGTCTCGGCGTTGGTGGCGCTGGGCTATAAGCCGCAGGAAGCCAGCCGCATGATCAGCAAAATTGCCAAACCGGGCGCCGACTGCGAGACCCTGATCCGCGACGCGCTGCGCGCGGCTTTGTAAGGCCGCTAAGAGGTAGATAATGATTGAAGCCGATCGCCTGATCTCCGCCGAACCGATCAACGAGGAAGAAGTCCTCGATCGCGCCATTCGTCCCAAGCTGTTGACCGAATACGTTGGCCAGCCGCACGTGCGCGAGCAGATGGAGATTTTCATCCAGGCGGCCAAGCAGCGCGGCGACGCGCTCGACCATCTGCTGATCTTCGGCCCGCCGGGCTTAGGGAAGACCACCCTGGCCAACATCGTGGCCAACGAAATGGGCGTGAATCTGCGCACCACGTCCGGCCCGGTGCTGGAGAAGGCGGGTGATTTGGCGGCGATGCTGACCAACCTCGAACCGCACGACGTGTTGTTCATCGACGAAATCCACCGTTTGTCTCCGGTGGTGGAAGAGGTGCTGTATCCGGCGATGGAAGACTATCAGCTGGATATCATGATTGGCGAAGGGCCGGCGGCGCGTTCGATTAAGCTCGATCTGCCGCCGTTTACCTTGGTGGGCGCTACCACTCGCGCCGGCTCGCTGACCTCGCCGCTGCGCGATCGCTTCGGCATTGTCCAGCGGTTGGAGTTTTATCAGGTGGCGGATCTGCAGCACATCGTCTCGCGCAGCGCCGGCTGCCTGGGGCTGGAGCTGTCCGATGAGGGCGCCCATGAAGTGGCCCGCCGTGCGCGCGGTACGCCGCGTATCGCCAACCGCCTGTTGCGCCGGGTGCGCGACTTTGCCGAGGTGCGCGCCAACGGCGTGATCAGCGGCGCGGTGGCGGCACAGGCGCTCGATATGCTCAACGTTGACGCCGAAGGTTTCGACTATATGGATCGCAAGCTGCTGTTGGCGATTATCGACAAGTTTACCGGCGGCCCGGTTGGGCTGGACAACCTGGCGGCGGCGATCGGCGAAGAGCGCGAAACCATCGAGGACGTGATCGAACCGTTCCTGATCCAGCAGGGCTTTATCCAGCGCACGCCGCGCGGCCGCCTGGCGACGCAGCATGCCTACCGGCATTTCGGGCTGGAACGCGAAGCATAAGTTTGCCATCCTCCATACAAAAGGGCCGCATCTGCGGCCCTCGTCATATTCTGGTTCTGGCTTCAATCAAGCCTGCTGTTTTTTTAACAGGCTCAGCGTGAACAGCACGGCGGCGCAGAGCACTACCGAAGGGCCGGCCGGCGTATCGTAACACGCCGAGAAAGTCAGGCCGCCGGTGACGGCCACCATGCCGAGCAGCACCGCGACGCCGGCCATCTGTTCCGGCGTGCGCGCGAAGCGGCGAGCGGTGGCTGCGGGAATGATCAGCAGCGAAGTGATGATCAGCGCGCCGACGAATTTCATCGCCAGGCCGATGGTCAACGCGGTCACCAGCATCAGCACGGTGCGCGCCCGCGCCAGATTGACGCCGTCGACGTGCGCCAGCTCCGGGCTGATGGTCATCGACAGCAGATCGCGCCACTGCCACCACAGCACCAACAGCACCACGGCGACGCCGCCGGCGATCATCATGATATCGCTCAGCGTGACCGACAGCAGATCGCCGAACAGGTAGGCCATCAGATCGACCCGCACGTTGGACATCAGCGCCACCACTACCAGGCCCAGCGACAGGGCGCTGTGGGCCAGAATGCCGAGCAGGGTATCCACCGAAAGCTGCGGGCGGCGTTCCAGCCACACCAGGGCCAGAGCCAGCAGCAGCGTAATGGCGATCACCGCATAGAAAGGATTGATGTCGAGCAGCAGACCAAAGGCGACGCCGAGCAGCGAGGCGTGCGCCAGGGTATCGCCAAAGTAGGACATGCGGCGCCAGACCACGAAGGAGCCCAGCGGCCCGGCGGCGCCGGCCAACAACACGCCGGCCAGCCAGCCGGGAAGTAACAGTTCGATCATGCTTCGCGGCTCCCGGTTTTCTTCAAGACAATTCTTCCCTGCAGGTCGTGGCGGTGATTGTGATGGTGGCGATACACCGCCAGTTGCTCTGCGCCGCGGTTGCCGAACATGGCGATGAATTCGGGATGCATCGACACCACCTCCGGCGCTCCTGAGCAGCAGATGTGCTGATTGAGGCACAAGACCTCGTCGGTTTTCGCCATCACCAGATGCAGATCGTGCGACACCATCAGCACGGCGCAACCCAGCTCTTTACGCAGTTGATCGATCAGATCGTAGAGCGCCAGCTGGCCGTTGACGTCCACTCCCTGCGTGGGTTCGTCCAGCACCAGCAGCTGCGGTTTGTTCAGCAGCGCTCGCGCCAGCAGTACGCGTTGGTTTTCACCGCCGGAGAGCTTTTGCATCGGCTGGTCGAGCAGGTGGGCGGCGTGCACGCGCTTGAGCGCCGGCAGAATGTCGGCTTTCTTGACGCCGGGCTTGAGGCGCATAAAGCGGCTGACGGTCAGCGGCAGGGTGGCGTCAAGGTGCAGCTTTTGCGGCACGTAGCCGATGCGCAGATCGGGCTCACGCTCCAGCGTGCCGGCGGTCGGTTTGACCAATCCCAGCACCACGCGCACCAACGTAGACTTGCCCGCGCCGTTCGGGCCCAGAAGCGTGAGAATACGGCCGGGTTGCAGGCTGAGGGAAATGTTCGACAGCACCTTGCGGCTGCCGAAGGCGACGGAGATATTTTTTAGCGTTATCAGTGTAGACATCTCGAGATTACAGGTTGCAGAACGAAGCGAATGTTATAATATCACGCCTTGTTGATGAAAACGATGGGATTACTGATGATGGCAAAGAAAAATAAATGGCTGCAGCGCACGCTGCTGGCCAGCGCACTGTTGATGGCCGGCCCGCTGAGCAGCGCTTCCGCGGCGGTGGTGACCTCGATTCGTCCGTTGGGCTTTATCGCTTCGGCCATCGCCGACGGCGTGACGCCGACCGAAGTGTTGCTGCCGGATGGCGCTTCACCGCACGATTTTGCGTTGCGTCCTTCCGATATCCAGCGCTTGCGTTCCGCGGACCTGGTGCTGTGGGTTGGGCCGGATATGGAGGCGTTCCTGAACAAGGCGCTGGTGCCGATCTCGGCGACCCGAAAACTGGCCATCAGCGAACTGCCGGCGGTGAAGCCGCTGCTGATGAAAGGCGAAGAGGACGACGATCATGATCATGCAGGCGAAGCGCATAACCATGCCGATGACGATCATGGGCATCATCACGGCGAGTACAATATGCACGTTTGGCTGTCGCCGGAGATAGCAAAAGTGACCGCGATCGCGATTCACGACAGATTGTTGGAACTTATGCCGCAAAATAAGGACAAATTAGACGCAAACCTGCGCCAGTTCGAGAATCTGCTGACGCAAACTGACAAAAATGTTGGTAACATGCTTACGCCTGTGCAAGGTAAGGGTTATTTTGTTTTTCATGATGCTTACGGCTACTTTGAGAAACACTACGGTTTGAGTCCGCTGGGCCATTTCACCGTCAATCCCGAAATTCAGCCTGGAGCACAGCGCCTACACCAAATTCGAACACAGTTGGTTGAGCAGAAAGCGGTATGCGTTTTTGCTGAGCCACAATTCAGGCCGGCCGTAATCAATGCCGTCGCCAAGGGTACCAAAGTGCGTTCCGGAACGCTGGACCCGCTGGGCGTCGGCATCGCGCTGGGGAAGGACAGCTACGGGAAATTCCTGACTCAGCTGTCAAGCCAGTACGTGAGCTGCCTGAAGTAAAGCTTATGAGGATAATATCGAGTGCAGCAGATAGTCCGAACTATCGCTCTGGCGTATAACAACCTGCCACGGCCCCACCGCGTCATGCTGGGGTCGCTGACAGTCGTCACATTGGCCGTCGCTGTTTGGCGGCCTTTTGTTTACCACCCAGAACACAATCCCATCGCCAAGAGCGTCGAGTTAGAATCCAGCCAGATGCGGTCATTGCTCCCCGAAGCCAGTGAGCCGATTGATGCCGACCAACCCACTCCCGATGACGAAATCCCGCAGGATGAGCTGGATCAGAAAGACGCCGGCGACGATGGCGTGCATGAATATGTGGTTTCCACCGGCGACACCCTCGGCAGCATTCTGACGCAATATGGCATCGATATGTCGGATGTCACGCTGCTGGCCTCGCAAAACCGCGATCTGCGTAATCTGAAGATCGGCCAACAGCTGTCGTGGACCGTGAACGATGCGGGCGATCTGCAGCAGTTGACCTGGGAAGTTTCCCGCCGCGAAACCCGCACCTATGACCGCGTCGGCAACAGCTTCAAAGAGTCGAAAGAGGCGCAGCAGGGCGAATGGCGCAACAACGTGATCAGCGGCCGGGTCAACGGCAGCTTCGTCAGCAGCGCCGGCGACGCCGGGCTGAGCCGTAACGAAATCAACTCGGTGATTAAGGCGCTGCAGTGGCAGCTCGATTTCCGCAAGCTGCGCAAAGGCGACCAGTTCTCCGTGCTGATGTCGCGCGAGCATTTCGACGGCAAGAAATCGCAAAGCCAGCTGCTGGGCGTGCGTTTGCGCACAGGCGGCAAGGATTACTACGCGATCCGCGCCGAAGACGGCAAATTCTACGATCGCCAGGGCTCAGGCCTGGCGCGCGGCTTCATGCGTTTCCCGACCATGAAACAGTTCCGCATCTCCTCCAACTTCAACCCGCGCCGCGTGAACCCGGTGACCGGCCGCGTGGCGCCGCACAAAGGCGTCGATTTTGCCATGCCGGTCGGCACGCCGGTGCTGGCGGTCGGCGACGGTGAAGTGGTGATCGCCAAACGCAGTGGCGCAGCGGGCAACTATGTGGCGATCCGCCACGGTCGTCAGTACACCACGCGTTATATGCACCTGAAAAAGCTGCTGGTGAAACCGGGCCAGAAGGTGAAACGCGGCGATCGCATTGCGCTCTCCGGCAACACCGGCCGCTCCACCGGGCCGCACCTGCACTTTGAACTGTGGACCGGCCAACAGGCGGTGAACCCGCTGACGGCCAAGCTGCCGCGTTCCGAAGGGCTGAGCGGCAAAGATCGCAGCGATTATCTGGCGCAGGTGAAGGAAGTGGTTCCTCAACTGCAGTTGGATTAACGCCCGCCCTTTTTCCGGCGCTTCGGCGCCGCTAATTTCATCGGCCTGATTGCGGGCCGATGCTGTTTTATCTGGGCGGTTCGCGGTTGTTAATTGCAAAATCGGTGATGGCAATTATGATTAGCCGAATCGCTAAGCTAAGAGCATGTGCATGCAAAACGAGAAGAAATCGAACGTAGAGTTCATCCCGCAGTTTCAAAAAGCCTTTTTATATCCGCGCTACTGGGGCGTGTGGTTGGGAACCGGCCTGATGGCCGGCATTTCGCTGGTGCCTGCGCGCCTGCGCGATCCGGTGCTGGGTGCGGTCGGCAAACTGGCCGGCAAGCTGGCGAAGGGCGCGCGCCGCCGTGCCCGCATCAACCTGCTGTATTGCTTGCCGGGGCTGCCGGAAAGCGACCGCGAGCACATTATCGACCAGATGTTCGCCTGTGCGCCGCAGTCGATGGTGCTGATGGCGGAGCTGGCCTGCACCAAGCCCGAGAAAGTGCTCAAGCGCGTGCGTTGGCACGGTGAAGAGGTGTTGGACAAGATCCGGGCGGAAGGGCGCAACGTGATTTTCCTGGTGCCTCACGGCTGGGCGGTGGATGTGCCGGCGATGCTGATGGCCGCGCGCGGCCAACCGATGGCGGCGATGTTCCACAATCAGCGTAATCAGCTGATCGACTACCTGTGGAATGCCGTGCGGCGTAAATTCGGCGGCCGCATGCACGCGCGCAACGACGGCATCAAACCGTTTATCAGTTCGGTACGGCAGGGGTATTGGGGCTACTATCTGCCCGATCAGGATCACGGCGCCGAGCACAGCGAGTTCGTCGATTTCTTCGCCACCTATAAGGCGACGCTGCCGGCGGTGGGTCGGCTGATGAAGGTGTGTCGTGCGGCGATCGTGCCTTTGTTCCCGGTGTACGACGGCAAAACCAGCATGCTGGATATTTATATTCGCGAGCCGATGGACGATCTGGCCGAAGCCGACGATCCGCGCATTGCCCGCCGCATGAATGAAGAAGTGGAAAATCTGGTGGGCCCGAATCCGGAGCAGTATACCTGGATCCTCAAACTGCTGAAGACGCGCAAGGAAGGGGAGATTGAACCTTACTCGCGCGACGATCTGTATCGTTAATCCTTTCTGCCGCTAACGCCGGCCGGGCCGCAATCCGGCCGGCGTCTCTTCATATATGCACCCTACAGCCGCGAGCCCGCAGGATGTCGATGACGTTGGGGGTGTGGGTGAAATCATTCCAGCGCAGATCCAGTTTGCGCAGGCGGCTCAGTTCGCCAAGGCTTTCCGGCAGGTCGCTCAGGCGGTTGGCGCGCAGATCCAGACTTCTCAGCGCCGTCAGCTCGCCGATATTTTCCGGCAGGCGCGTCAGCTGATTGAAACGCAGGTTCAGCTCGCTCAGCCGCGGCAACCGACAGAAGGCCTGCGGCAGCTCGGCGATGGCATTGTTAGCCGCGTCGAGTATCTCCAGCTCACCGAGCTGAGCCATTTCCGCCGGCAGCGAGTTCAGGGCATTTTTCATGATATGCAGTTCGCGCAGCGCGTGCAGTTGCCCGATTTCGGCGGGCAGGTTGCCGATGCGGTTGTTGTATAAACGCAGCTCTTGCAATGCCGCCAGCCTCGGTATCGCCTGTGGCAAAACGGTTAAATGGTTGTCGGTCGCGTTGAGGTAAACCAGCTGCTGCAGCTGCGCCAGCGAGCGCGGCAGATCGCTAAAGCCGTTATCGCTCAGATAGAGATATTTCAACCGATGCAGCTGCCCCAGCTCTTCGGGGAGTTCGTTTGCGCGATTGTGGCCAAAGTCGAACATCTCGAGCTGTTGCAACTGGCCAATCTCCGGCGGCAGGCGGTCGAGCTGATTGCAGGAGATATTCAGCACCCGCAGATTTCGGTGCCTGAAGAGGGCGACAGGGAGGGCCGTCAGCTGATTATCGTACAGGCTAATCTTGCGCAGCGCGTGGCCGGCTAACGGCGACTCGTCGAGCTGCGTCAGGCCGTGGCCGTCGAGATCGAGCTCATCACCGCTCGCTGCGGGAGTGTGTTGGTGGAGCATGGCGTTCTCCGTCTTTTATGGCGGTGTCAGGGCAAAAAAAATGCCGGCCAACGTGAGCCGGCCGGCATTTCGTCTGCGGCGTGGATTACTCGACGCGCAGGATACGGCTGGTATTGGTGGTGCCGACGGTTTCCATCACGTCGCCCTGGGTAACGATCACCAGATCGCCGGAGACCAGGAAGCCCTTGTCGCGCAGGCGATTGACGGCTTCATTGGCGGCGATCACGCCGTCTTTGTGGCTGTCGAAATACACCGGCGTCACGCCGCGATACAGCGCAGTCAGGTTCAGCGTGTGCTCATGGCGCGACATGGCGAAGATCGGCAGGCCGGAGCTGATGCGCGACATCATCAGCGCGGTGCGGCCGGATTCGGTCATGGCGATCAGCGCGGTAACGCCTTTCAGGTGGTTGGCGGCATACATCGAAGACATGGCAATCGCTTCTTCAATGTTGTCGAACTGCACGTCCAGGCGGTGTTTGGAAACATTGATGCTCGGGATCTTCTCGGCGCCCAGACAAACGCGCGCCATCGCCGCCACGGTTTCCGCCGGGTATTGGCCGGCGGCGGTTTCCGCCGACAGCATAACGGCGTCGGTGCCGTCCAGCACGGCGTTGGCCACGTCCATGACTTCGGCGCGGGTCGGCATCGGGTTGGTGATCATCGACTCCATCATCTGAGTTGCGGTGATCACCGCGCGGTTCAGGGTACGGGCGCGGCGGATCAGTTTCTTCTGAATGCCGACCAGTTCCGGATCGCCGATTTCGACGCCGAGATCGCCACGGGCAACCATCACCACGTCGGAGGCCAGAATAATGTCGTCCATCGCTTCGTCGCTGCAGACCGCTTCGGCGCGCTCAACCTTGGACACGATCTTGGCGTTGCAGCCGGCGTCGCGCGCCAGGCGGCGGGCATAGTTCAGGTCTTCACCGGTGCGCGGGAAGGAAACCGCCAGATAGTCGACGCCAATCTTGGCGGCGGTCACAATGTCCGCCTTGTCTTTTTCGGTCAGCGCTTCGGCCGACAGGCCACCGCCGAGCTTATTGATGCCCTTGTTGTTGGACAGCGGGCCGCCGACCGTCACTTCGGTAAACACTTTCATGCCCTGAACTTCGAGCACTTTCAGCTGAACGCGGCCGTCGTCGAGCAGCAGGACATCGCCCGGCACCACGTCGGCAGGCAGGCCTTTATAGTCGATACCGACTTTTTCTTTATCGCCTTCGCCTTTTGACAGGTTGGCGTCCAGCAGGAATTTATCGCCCACGTTGAGGAAGATTTTGCCTTCCTTGAAGGTGGAGACGCGGATTTTCGGCCCTTGCAGATCGCCGAGTATAGCGACGTGACGTCCCAGTTTTGCGGCGATTTCGCGCACTTTGTCAGCGCGAGCCTGGTGATCTTCCGGGCTGCCGTGGGAGAAGTTAAGCCGAACTACGTTGGCGCCGGCGGCAATGATCTTTTCCAGATTATTGTCGCGGTCAGTAGCCGGACCCAGGGTGGTAACGATTTTGGTTCTTCTGAGCCGTCTGGACATGTATTACTCCGTTGACTGGTGAAGCAAATATTGGTGTTGCGATAACGTCGGATAACGAAACCAGGCGTGAAATGTAATTTTACAACACTGATATTTCACCCGGGTTACCCGCATGAGCATGTTAACAGGGTACCGCCTCTGATGCCGTCATTCAAATGTCTGTTGAACGGCGATTTTTTCTTCGTCGGGTCACGAATCAAAACTGTTGGGAATGACCACGCCTTTATCAAAGCGCGATTCTTTGAGCGCTTCTTTGACCCGCTTCAAGTTATCTCTGAATTTAGCCCCTCGGCGCAAGGTAAATCCGGTGGCGAGCACGTCAATGAGCGTTAATTGCGCGATCCGCGACACCATCGGCATGTAAACGTCGGTGTCTTCGGGCACATCGAGCAGCAGAGCGAGGGTCGCCGCCTGGGCGAGCGGGGTGTCGCGCGAGGTGATAGCCAGTACCGTGGCGTCGTTTTCTCGCGCCAGGTGGGCCATCTCCACCAGATTCTTGGTGCGGCCGGTGTGTGAGATCAGCACCACCACGTCGCCTTCGCCGGAGTTCATGCAGCTCATGCGCTGCATAACGATGTCATCGAAGTAGACCACCGGAATGTTGAAGCGGAAAAATTTGTTCATCGCATCGTGCGCCACCGCCGCGGAGGCGCCCAGGCCGAAGAAAGAGATCTTTTTTGCCTGGGTGAGCAGGTCAACCGCACGATTGATTGCGGCAATATCCAAATTTGCCTTTACTGTATCCAGGCTGGCCATGACCGATTCGAAGATCTTGCTGGTATAAGCATCGACGCTGTCGTCTTCCTCGACGTTACGGTTTACGTAGGGCGTGCCGTTAGCCAGGCTTTGGGCGAGATGCAGTTTGAAGTCGGGAAAGCCTTTGGTGTCAAGGCGGCGGCAAAAACGGTTGACGGTGGGTTCACTGACGTCGGCCATGCGCGCCAGCGTGGCGATGCTGGAGTGAATGGCGGTCTGCGGGGAGGCCAGGATCACCTCGGCGACTTTCCTTTCAGATTTGCTCAGGAGTTCCAGATGGCTCTGGATTTTGTCCAGCGTATTCATATAACGAGAGTCACTCATGGTTTTATCCCTGTGGCTTTCAAGCAACAGCGTCGAATCTCGCCCGTGTTTGCCGTGCAAGCAGACGCCAAACGAGCGGCTGTAACCTGGAATCGATAGGGTATGACGATTTCAAACAAAGGAGAAATCAATGCCGGTTTAGTGAAAATATACTACGTGCTGGTAACCGTTGGCAGTCTCGACAGGGCGTATGCAGGCTTTTTTCACCAGAATATGACCTGTGTCTAACTTTCATAATGGTAACAGAGCGTCAAAAAAGACGAAAAATTACAGTTTTGCCCGGGACGAGGGCGCTGGCGCACATTGGCGCTTTCCACTGGAATATTGAGGTCTTTTTTTCTGCTTCTGCGCTGGGTTTGCTGGCCGTAGTCAAACAGAGTACATTAGTAATGTAAGAAAATTACAAATATCCTGCAACGAGGAGATGAACATGGCGGTAACCTCTACAGCCCAGGCGTGTGACCTGGTTATTTTCGGCGCGAAAGGTGATTTGGCGCGCCGTAAGCTGCTGCCTTCCCTGTACCAGTTAGAGAAAGCCGGACACATCCACCCGGAAACGCGGATCATCGGCGTCGGCCGCGCGGAGTGGGATAAAAAAGCCTATACCGAAGTGGTCAAGGAAGCGCTTGGCACCTTCATGAAGGAAAAACTGGATGACGAACTCTGGGCCACGCTGAGCGCACGCCTGGACTTCTGCAATCTGGACGTCAACGACAGCAAGAACTTTACCAAATTGGGTAAAATGCTGGATCAGAAACACCGCACCACCATCAACTACTTCGCCATGCCGCCAAGCACCTTCGGCGCCATCTGCAAAGGGTTGGGTGAAGCCAAGCTGAACCATGAGCCGGCGCGCGTGGTGATGGAGAAGCCGCTGGGCACCGATCTGGCGTCTTCCCGCGTGATCAACGACCAGGTGGCGGAGTACTTCAACGAATCCCAGGTTTACCGTATCGACCACTATCTCGGCAAAGAGACGGTGCTGAACCTGTTGGCGCTGCGTTTCGCCAACTCGCTGTTCGCATCCAACTGGGATAACCGTACCATCGATTCGGTGCAGATCACCGTGGCGGAAGAGGTGGGCATCGAAGGGCGCTGGGGTTACTTCGACCAGGCCGGCCAGATGCGCGACATGATCCAGAACCACCTGCTGCAGATCCTGACCATGATCGCCATGTCGCCGCCGGCGGATCTGACCACCGACCGTATCCGCGACGAGAAGGTGAAGGTACTGCGTTCGCTGCGCCGCATCGATCAGACCAATGTACGGGAAACCACCGTGCGCGGTCAGTACACCGCCGGTTTCGTCCAGGGCAAGAAAGTGCCGGGTTATCTGGAAGAGGAAGGGGCGAACAAGAGCAGCAGCACCGAAACTTTCGTCTCCATCCGCGTGGATATCGACAACTGGCAGTGGGCCGGGGTGCCGTTCTACCTGCGTACCGGTAAACGTCTGCCGACCAAATGCTCGGAAGTGGTGGTGTACTTCAAAAACCCACCGCTTAACCTGTTCAGCGACTCTTACCAACAGCTACCGCAGAACAAGCTGACCATCCGCCTGCAGCCGGACGAAGGCATCGAAATTCAGGTGCTGAACAAGGTGCCGGGGCTGGATCACAAGCACCGTCTGCAGACCACCAAGCTGGATCTGAGCTTCTCGGAAACCTTCAACCAGGAGCACGTGGCGGACGCCTACGAGCGCCTGCTGCTGGAGACCATGCGCGGCATTCAGGCGCTGTTTGTGCGCCGCGATGAAGTGGAAGAGGCCTGGAAGTGGGTCGACTCCATCATGGACGCATGGAAAGCCGACAACGAGGCGCCGAAGCCTTATCAGGCGGGCACCTGGGGGCCGGTGGCCTCGGTGGCGATGATCACCCGCGACGGCCGTTCCTGGAACGAGTTCGAGTAATGCGCAATGCCGGCAGCCTGTCTGCCGGCTTTTTTTTGCCTGCGATCTGCGCGTGGGCCACATCACTTACGGTACGGCCGGACGTCCGCGCATTTGCGCGGAGCCCTGTGGCAGGGGCGTGCCATTGTTAACCGCGAGTAATGGAGAAATAACGATGAAAAACTGGAAAACCAGCGCCGAGCAGATCCTGACGGCAGGGCCGGTGGTGCCTGTTATCGTGATCAACAAGCTGGAGCAGGCGGTGCCGCTGGCGAAAGCGCTGGTTGCCGGCGGCGTGCGGGTATTGGAGGTGACGCTGCGCACCACCTGCGGGCTGGAGGCGATCCGCGCTATCGCCAAAGAGGTGCCGGAGGCCATTATCGGCGCTGGTACGGTGATCAATCCGCAGCAGCTGCGGGAGGTGACCGAGGCGGGAGCGCAGTTCGCCATCAGCCCGGGGCTGACCGAAGCCTTGCTGCAGGCGGCGACGGCGGGGCCAATCCCGCTGATCCCGGGCATCAGCACCGTTTCCGAGCTGATGCAGGGCATGGATCACGGCCTGCGCGAGTTCAAATTCTTCCCGGCGGAAGCCAACGGCGGCGTGAAGGCGCTGCAGGCGATCGGCGGCCCGTTCCCGCAGGTGCGTTTTTGCCCGACCGGCGGCATTACGCCGAACAACTACCGCGATTATCTGGCGCTGAACAGCGTACTTTGCATCGGTGGTTCCTGGCTGGTGCCGGCGGACGCGCTCGAAAGCGGCGACTACGCGCGCATCACTGAACTGGCGCGCAGCGCCGTCAGCGGGGCCGCGTTGTAACCCGCGCCGCGCCTGGGGTTGGCGCTTATTTGCGCGCCCGCGAATATCGCAAGGCTCAACGCTCCGTTGAGCCTTTTTTAATTTTTATCGTGATTAACGTTCTTATTTTTAACCCGTTTTTTTTCGATTTTTATGAAAACGGCAGTTTGCTTTCTTATTTTGGCTGTGGTAAAAATATCTCAGTCGAAAATTTTACTTTCATGAGGATATTGGGCAAATCGCACGGTGTGCGGCTGATAATAGAGAACGATTATGATGACTATTAACGGAATTACCCTCAGAACCTCTACGTGCCAACTCTTCCTGTCTGCGATCCTTGCCAGTGAGCATCACTGGTGCAGCGAGCTATAGCGTCTTTCTCCCTTAACCGGTGCCGGTAGCGGGCTTTCGCCTTCGCTCTACCGTTCAGCCGGGCAAACATTCTTTTTGCGTTTGGGTCAGTTTATCCCCAGGGATCTCTGCGTCTTGCGCGCCGCAATGCGGCCGTTCGACGAGATAAATCGGGATAAATATGCCTTGGCGCGCGTTATTCGCCGTTTGGGAGAAAAATTATGATTTATTGGATCTTTTTAGGTTTGGCCATCATTACCGAAATCATCGGCACCTTGTCGATGAAATACGCCAGCGTCAATGGCGGCATGATTGGGCACATCGTGATGTACGTGATGATCACCGCCTCTTATGTGTTGCTGTCCGTAGCGGTAAAACGCGTGGCGCTGGGCGTGGCCTATGCGCTGTGGGAAGGCATCGGTATTCTGTTCATTACCCTGTTCAGCGTGCTGTGGTTCGACGAGCCAATCTCGGCGCTGAAGGTGCTGGGCCTGGCTACGCTGATCGCCGGCATCATGCTGGTGAAATCCGGTACCCGCAAAGAGCGAAAACAGGTCAGCCCGCGAGGTAACAACCATGCAACAGTTTGAGTTGTACCACATTGGGTTCCTGGGGCTGGCGATCGTGCTGGAAATCATCGCCAACATCTTCCTGAAGATGTCGGACGGCTTCCGTAAAATTTGGCTGGGGCTGTTGTCGCTGCTGTCGGTGCTCGGCGCGTTCAGCGCCCTGGCGCAGGCGGTGAAGGGCATCGATCTGTCGATCGCTTATGCGCTGTGGGGCGGTTTCGGTATCGCCGCCACCATCGCCGCAGGCTGGATCATGTTCGGCCAGCGGTTGAACGCCAAAGGCTGGATTGGCCTGGCGCTGCTGCTGATGGGGATGGTGATCCTTAAACTGTCCTGATAACGGGCAATAAAAAACCGCAGGCGTTGCGTCTGCGGTTTTTTTTCGTCTGCGCTCAGGCTTACAGCGCGGCGATGATTTTGATTTCCACCTTGTACTTCGGATTCATCAGCTGCGCCTGCACGGTGCAGCGCACCGGCGCGCTGCCGGCGACCACCCAGGCGTCCCAGGCGGCGTTCATCGCGGCGAAGTCGGCGCTGTTGGCCAGGAAAATGGTGGCATCCAGAATGCGGCTTTTGTCCGAACCTACGCGCGCCAGCAGCACGTCGATGGCGGCGAGGGCGTTGGCGGTCTGCGCGGTCGCGTCGTCGTCCAGGTTCTCCGGCACGCTGGTGTAGTAAACGGTCTCGTTGTGCACCACGGCTTCGGACCAGCGCTGATCGGGATCAATTCTTTCGATATTCATTTGCTTATCTCCATATCATAGTCCCGCTAAGGGTAGCACAGCCGGTAATGAAAAAGCGCGGCGATAAAGTGGGTGGTAGCCGGGCGGCAGGCTTGGCATAATCACCGCTGAATGACACCGGCAGAGAGACAGCGTGACAGACGATTTTGCAACAGACGGCGCATTGGCGCAGGCTATCAAGGGATTCAAACCGCGTGAGCCGCAGCGGCAGATGGCGCAAGCCGTCACCGAGGCGATCAATTTCAAGCAGGAGCTGGTGGTGGAAGCCGGCACTGGCACCGGCAAAACCTTCGCTTATCTGGCGCCGGCGCTGCGCTCCGATCGCAAAGTGATCATCTCTACCGGTTCGAAAGCGTTGCAGGATCAGCTGTATGCGCGCGATCTGCCCACCGTCGCCAAAGCGTTGAAGTACAAAGGCAAGCTGGCGCTGCTGAAGGGGCGCTCCAATTATCTGTGTCTGGAGCGGCTGGAGCAGCAGTCGATGGCCGGCGGTGAGCTGGCGGGGCAGACGCTGATCGATCTGGTGCAGCTGCGCAAGTGGTCGTCGCAGACCAAAGAGGGCGACATCAGCACCTGCAGCGAAGTGGCGGAAGACAGCTTCGTCTGGCCATTGGTGACCAGCACCAATGACAACTGCCTGGGCAGCGATTGCCCGCTGTATCAGGATTGCTTCGTGGTCAAGGCACGCCGCCGCGCGATGGATGCGGATGTGGTGGTGGTAAACCATCACCTGTTCCTGGCGGATATGGTGGTGAAAGAGGGCGGTTTCGCCGAGCTGATCCCGGAAGCCGAGGTGATGATTTTCGACGAAGCGCACCAAATCCCCGACATCGCCAGCCAGTATTTCGGCCAACAGCTCACCAGCCGCCAACTGTTGGATCTGGCGAAGGACATCACCATCGCCTACCGCACCGAGGTGCGCGACGCCGCTCAACTGCAAAAAAGCGCCGACCGTCTCAGCCTGAGCACGCAAGATTTCCGTCTGAATCTGGGCGAGCCGGGTTTTCGCGGCAATTTGCGTGACGTGCTCGGCGAACCGAACGTGCAGCGCGCTCTGTTGCTGCTCGATGACGCGTTGGAGCTGTGTTATGACGTGATGAAACTGTCGCTGGGGCGTTCGGCGCTGCTGGACGCCGCCTTTGAGCGCGCCACGCTGTACCGCGCGCGCCTCAAGCGGCTGAAGGCGGTGACGGAGCCGGGCTACAGCTATTGGTATGAATGCAACTCGCGCCATTTCGTGCTGGCGCTGACGCCGCTGACGGTAGCCGATCGGTTCCGCGAAATGCTGGACGAGAAGCCGGGCAGTTGGATCTTTACCTCGGCCACGCTGTCGGTCAACGATCGGTTGGGCCACTTCACCGAACGGCTGGGGCTGACCAAGGCCAAAACGCTGCTGTTGCCGAGCCCGTTCGACTATGCCAAGCAGGCGCTGCTGTGCGTGCCGCGCTTTTTGCCTTCGCCGAATCAGCGCGGCGGAGCGCGCCAGCTGGCGCGCATGCTGCGGCCATTAATTGAAGCCAACAACGGCCGCTGCTTCTTTTTATGCACCTCGCACCAGATGATGCGCGAGCTGGCGGAAGAGTTCCGCGCCACGATGACGCTGCCGGTGCTGTTGCAAGGGGAAACCAGCAAAGGGCAGCTGCTGGCGCAGTTCGTCGCCGCCGGTAACGCGCTGCTGGTGGCGACCAGCAGCTTCTGGGAGGGGGTGGACGTGCGCGGCGATGCGCTGTCCTGCGTGATCATCGATAAACTGCCGTTCACTTCACCGGACGATCCGCTGCTGAAGGCGCGCATTGAAGATTGCCGCCTGCGCGGCGGCGATCCGTTCAATGACGTGCAGCTGCCGGATGCGGTCATCACCCTGAAACAGGGCGTCGGCCGTTTGATCCGCGACACCGACGATCGCGGCGTGCTGGTGATTTGCGATAACCGTCTGGTCATGCGGCCCTACGGCGAGGTGTTCCTCAATAGCCTGCCACCTACGCCGCGCACCCGCGATTTGAAGCAGGCGATCGCCTTCCTGCAGGCCGCCGACACGTCGGCCACTTGAAAGATGAAGGGCTTACGGGGCTGTGCTACAATGCGCGCCCTGTATGAAAAACCCAGTTTTATTCCCGCCAGAGGTTGGCATGTCCACGCGAATTTTAGCGATCGATACCGCGACGGAAGCCTGTTCCGTCGCCGTCTGGAATCAAGGCGAAATCCACGCCCTGTTTGAGCTGTGCCCACGCGAGCATACGCAACGTATTTTACCTATGGTGCAGCAGGTGCTGGCGGAATCCGGCCTGGCGCTCAACCAGCTCGATGCGCTGGCCTTTGGCCGCGGCCCCGGCAGCTTTACCGGGGTACGCATCGGCATTGGCATCGCTCAGGGCCTGGCGCTGGGCGCCGATCTGCCGATGCTCGGCATTTCCACGCTGCAAACCATGGCGCAGGGCGCCTGGCGCGTTTGCGGCGCGGAGCGGGTGCTGGCGGCGATAGATGCGCGCATGGGCGAAGTCTACTGGGGGCAGTTCGAACGCCAGGCGGACGGTAGCTGGTTGGAAAGCGAAGGCGAGGCGGTGTTGTCGCCGGCGCAGGCGCTGGAGCGTGCGCAGCGCCTGCAGGGCGAATGGGCCCACGTCGGCACCGGCTGGCAAACCTATCCCGATCTGGTCAAGGGGTCTACGCTGAGCGTGCGTGACGGGCAGATGCTGTTGCCGCAGGCGCAAGACATGCTGCCGCTGGCGCTGCACGCCTGGCAACAGGGGCTGGCGGTGGCGGTGGAAAACGCCGAGCCGACCTATCTGCGCAATGAAGTCACCTGGAAAAAACTGCCGGGCCGCGAGTAAGCGCGGCCTATTGTGCTGTTGTTAAGGCCGGGCGATGAAAGCCTGCAACTTGAACGATGAAACGCGGTCAAAGTTACAGCCATTTCAGGAGATTGCGACCATGTTAATCCGCACTGCAAGTAAAAAGCTGTCGCTGCTGGCCGTCGCCTGCGGCGCGCTGGTTCTGTCCGGGTGCGTCACCGTACCGGATGCGATCAAAGGTTCCACCCCTTCGCCGGTGACTCAGCTTTCCTCGGTACAAAATGCACCCAATCTGTTTACCGGCGCGGAAGCCCGCTTCGGCGGCACCGTAGTAAACGTCGCCAACGAGCAAGGGCGCACAGTGCTGGAGATCGCGGCGGTGCCGCTCGACAGCGGTGCGCGGCCGATTTTGGGCGAACCGTCGCGCGGCCGCTTGCTGGCCACGGTAAACGGCTTCCTCGAACCGGTTGATTTCAAAGGCCAGTTGGTGACCGTCGTCGGCCCCATTACCGGCCTGAAAGAGGGGCGTATCGGCATGACGCCGTATCGCTTCGTGACGATGAACGTGACCGGTTTCAAACGCTGGCACCTGGTGCAGCAGGTGGTAATGCCGCCTGCGCCAATGGGCCCCTGGGGCTGGCGCGGTGGCCCGTGGGGACCCGGTTGGGGCGCAGGCTATGGCTGGTACAATCCTGGCCCGGCACAGGTGCAAACCATCGTAACCGAGTAGCATACGCTTGATGTGATCACATTTGACAGGGCGGCTCAGGCCGCCCTTTTGCTTTTTGGGATAAGGAATATCCGACAATTAGTGACGTACATCGCAACCTGAATAATGTTTAAAACCTGCACTGGTCTGCTGAGTTAAAATATTGTTATGGTTAGGCTGCGAGTTTGAGGCTGCGATGATAATTAGTAATGATTTCAGGAGTAATACCTTGGATAAGGTCTGGTTAAAACGGTATCCGGCAGATGTGCCCGCAGAGATTGATGCCGATCGCTATTCGTCGTTGATCGAAATGTTTGAGCATGCCGTGCAGCGCTATGCCGATCAGCCCGCCTTTATCAACATGGGCGAGGTGATGACCTTCCGCAAACTGGAAGAGCGCAGCCGGGCTTTCGCGGCTTACCTGCAAAATGAACTGGGCCTGAAGAAGGGCGACCGCGTCGCGCTGATGATGCCTAACCTGTTGCAGTACCCCATCGCCCTGTTCGGCATTCTGCGCGCCGGTATGGTGGTGGTTAACGTCAACCCGCTGTATACCCCGCGCGAGCTGGAACACCAGTTGAACGACAGCGGCGCCAGCGCCATCGTCATCGTCTCCAACTTTGCCCATACGTTGGAAAAAGTGGTGTTCAACACCCAGGTCAAGCACGTGATCCTCACGCGCATGGGCGATCAGCTTTCGGCCGCCAAAGGCACGCTGGTCAACTTTGTGGTCAAGTACATCAAGCGCCTGGTGCCTAAATATAACCTGCCGGACGCCATTTCATTCCGCAGCGCGCTGCAGCGCGGACGCCGTCTGCAATATGTAAAGCCGGACATCATTAATACCGATTTGGCCTTCCTGCAATACACCGGCGGTACCACCGGCGTAGCGAAAGGCGCGATGCTGACGCACCGCAACATGCAGGCCAACCTCGAACAGGCCAAAGCCGCCTACTCGCCGCTGTTCCGTGAAGGGCAGGAACTGGTGGTGACGGCGTTGCCGCTGTACCACATTTTCGCGCTGACGGTGAACTGCCTGCTGTTTATCGATCTGGGCGGGCGCAATTTGCTGATCACCAACCCGCGCGATATTCCGGGGCTGGTGAAGGAGCTGGGCAAATACCCGTTCACCGCCATGAGCGGGGTGAATACCTTGTTCAACGCGTTGCTGAACAACGAAGAGTTCCACAAACTCGACTTCTCCACGCTGCGTTTCTCGGTCGGCGGCGGCATGTCGGTGCAAAAAGCGGTGGCCGAGAAGTGGGAGAAAACCACCGGCAAACACCTGCTGGAAGGCTATGGCCTGACGGAGTGCGCGCCGCTGGTGGCCGGCAACCCTTACGATCTGAAACACTACAGCGGCAGCATCGGCTTACCGGTGCCGTCGACGGATATTCGGCTGTTGGACGACAATGGCCAGGATGTGCCGCCGGGAGAACCGGGCGAACTGTGGGTCAAAGGCCCGCAAGTTATGTTAGGCTATTGGCAACGCCCGGAAGCTACCGACGAAGTGCTGAAAGATGGCTGGTTGGCGACCGGTGATGTGGTGACCGTGGACGAGCAGGGGTTTGTGCGCATCGTCGACCGTAAGAAAGACATGATCCTGGTCTCTGGTTTCAACGTTTACCCGAACGAGATCGAGGACGTGGTCAGCCAGCATCCGAAGGTGCTGGAATGTGCGGCGATCGGGGTGCCCAGCGAGGTCTCCGGCGAGACGGTGAAGATCTGCGTGGTGAAGAAAGACGCCTCGCTGACCAAGGAAGAGCTGTTGACCCATTGCCGTCGGCACCTGACCGGGTATAAAGTGCCTAAAATTGTTGAGTTCCGCGATGAATTGCCGAAGTCGAACGTCGGCAAGATTTTGCGGCGAGAACTGCGCGATGAGCTAAAAACGCCGAAACCGGCCGATGCCGCCTAGGTTTCGCTCTTGCGCCTGACTATCGACAACGCCGGTGAATGCCGGCGTTGTTGTGTTTGAATCCTACAAGAGAATGATGTTTTGAATTATCAGTTGATCACTACCGATGCCGGATTGCAGCAGGTCTGCGAGCAGGCGAGAAAGCATGCCCAGATTGCGCTGGACACCGAGTTTGTCAGAACGCGCACCTACTATCCGCAGCTGGGCCTGATCCAGCTCTACGACGGTGAACAACTCTCCCTTATCGATCCTCTGCCGATCAAGCAATGGCAGCCGTTTGTCGACCTGCTGGCCGATACCGCCGTGGTGAAGTTCCTGCATGCCGGCAGTGAAGATCTTGAAGTGTTTCTCAACGCCTTTAAAACGCTGCCGACGCCGATGGTCGATACCCAGATCCTGGCGGCGTTTACCGGCCGGCCGCTCTCCTGCGGTTTCGCGACGCTGGTGGCGGAGTATATGAAGGTTGAGCTGGACAAGAGCGAGTCGCGCACCGACTGGCTGGCGCGTCCGTTGACCGAAAGGCAGTGCGTGTACGCAGCCGCCGACGTGTTCTATCTGCTGCCGATGGCCAAACAGCTGGTGCAGGAGACCGAAGAGGCCGGTTGGACCGCGGCGGCCAACAACGAGTGCCTGCTGCTGTGCCAGCGCCGCAGCGAGGCGCTGGCGCCGGAATTGGCCTATCGCGAAATCAGCAATGCCTGGCAGCTGCGCCCGCGTCAACTCGGTTGTTTGCAGAAGTTGGCGGAATGGCGGCTGCGCCAGGCGCGCGAGCGCGATCTGGCGGTGAACTTCGTGGTGCGTGAGGAAAACCTGTGGCAGGTGGCGCGCTATATGCCGTCTTCGCTGGGAGAACTGGATTCGCTGGGCCTGAGCGGGCCGGAGATCCGTTATCACGGTAAAACGCTGCTGGCGCTGGTGGCGGAGGCCGAAGCGCTGGACGAATCCGAGCTGCCGGCGCCGTTGGCAAACCTGATCGATCAGCCGGGCTACAAGAAGGTGTTCAAAGACATCAAGGCGGCGATCGCTACCGTCAGCGAGCAAAGCGGGTTGAGCAGCGAGCTGCTGGCATCCCGTCGCCAAATTAACCAATTGCTGAACTGGCATTGGCAACTGAAAGACGGCGAAAGTCGCCCTGAATTAATCAGCGGCTGGCGTGGCGATCTATTAATGGCACCGCTGCAGGACATCCTGAAAGATTATTAATCGCTGATTATCACCAGGGCAGGGTAGGGAAACTCTGCTCGGGTGAATATAGGCAGGAAATAATGCGTTGAAGGTAAATCTGGCCAGAATTTACTTTAAACGAGGCGGCGGCAAAGTTAATTGGGAATAGTCCCAAAGGGAAAAATCACTTTTTTGCTGCCGATAAAGCTTAATAACTGGATGTACATACAGTTACCCCCTGTATAAAATATACAGGGGGTAATTAATGCGTCGCAATCATTTAGCTGCTTCTTCCGATTCCGGTAATGTCACGTTAAGTTCAAGTACCGAAATATCGTCCCCTTTCTGCTCGAACTGCACGTGCAGCATTTCAGGATCGATCTGAATGTATTTGCAAATAACCGCCAGAATATCGCGTTTCAGATCAGGCAGATACGGGGGCTCACTGTCCCCGCGACGACGCTCTGCGACGATAATCTGCAGCCGTTCCTTGGCTATATTGGCTGTCTGTTTTTTGCGGGACAGAAAGAAGTCTAATAAGGCCATGGTTTATCCCCCAAAAAGGCGTTTCAGGAAACCCTTCTTCTCTTCTTCAATGAAGCGGAATGGGCGTTCTTCCCCCAACAAGCGGCAAACGGTATCGTCGTACGCCTTACCGGCGTCTGACTCGGCATCCAGAATGACAGGCTCACCCTGGTTGGAAGCGCGCAGCACGGACTGGTCTTCCGGGATCACACCCACCAGTGGAATGCGCAGGATTTCCAGCACGTCTTCCATGCTCAGCATGTCGCCACGGCTGACGCGGCCCGGGTTGTAACGGGTCAGCAGCAGGTGTTCCTTGATGGGCGACTCGCCTTTCTCGGCGCGGCGTGACTTGGAGGAGAGGATGCCCAGGATACGGTCGGAGTCGCGTACCGAAGACACTTCCGGGTTGGTGGTGATGATAGCTTCGTCGGCGAAATACAGCGCCATCAGCGCACCGGTTTCGATACCGGCCGGTGAATCGCACACCACGAAGTCAAAATCCATCTCGCCGAGATCGTTGAGAATTTTTTCAACGCCTTCGCGGGTCAACGCGTCTTTGTCGCGCGTCTGCGAAGCAGGCAGGATATAGAGGTTTTCAGTGCGTTTGTCTTTGATCAACGCCTGATTCAGCGTGGCATCGCCCTGAATCACGTTCACGAAATCATACACTACCCGACGTTCGCAGCCCATGATCAGGTCAAGATTACGCAGGCCGATATCGAAATCGATCACGACGGTTTTCTTGCCTTTCTGGGCCAGGCCGGTAGCGATGGCCGCGCTCGAAGTGGTCTTGCCAACGCCCCCTTTACCCGATGTAACAACAATAATGCGTGCCATGAAATGGATTCCTTGTCAAAAGGGCTTAATTTAAAGGTTGTATGGTTAAAGCGTTATCCAACAGGCTGAGTCGTACGGCCTGCCCGACGTAATCGGACGGGATTTGGTCGCTCAACCAGTACTGCCCTGCGATAGAGACTAGCTCAGCCGCCAGGTGGGTGCAAAAAATCTGACATTGCGTGTCGCCTGACGCGCCTGCCAGTGCGCGACCGCGCATCATGCCGTAAACATGAATGTTGCCGTCGGCAATCAGTTCGGCGCCGGCGCTGACGCTGCTGGTCACGATAAGATCGCAGTTGCGGGCGTAAATCTGTTGGCCGGAACGGACAGGCGTGCTGATGATGCGCGTTTTGGCGGGGGCGTTATCCGCCACCACGGGCGCAGGTGCAGGCTCCGGCGCCGCCATTTTCTGGCCTTTGCCTTCGCTCAGCAGCGGCAGCCCGGCGCGGGCTATCGCGCGCTTTTGACGCTCATCTCTGCAACCGCTGATACCCACAACGCGCAGACCTGCTGCCGCGACAGCCTGTTGAAGTTCTTTCCAGTTCGCATCGCCTTCCAGCGTTGCGACGTTGATAACAACAGGGGCGTTTTTCAGAAAAGCGGGCGCTTGCTCAACTTTTTCCTGTAACGCCTGACGTATTACCTCGGGCTGCGAATTATGCAAATGAACAACCGATAGGGTAAAACTGCTGCCTTTTAGCTCAATTGGCGATTGTGACATCTATCCTGACTCAGTCTCAGCAACTTTAAATCCCCGGAATACCACTCGGGGTGCGATATTCCGATGTACTATAAGCATGTTATAGTCAGAGTTATATCCAGGCAAGACGCTCCCTCAATTAAATAGAGTTAAAAAAATGCTTTGTGTGATCTATAGAAGCCCGAAACGCGATCAAACTTATCTTTATGTCGAAAAAAAAGACGATTTCTCTCGTGTGCCAGAGGATCTGATGAAAAGTTTCGGCGTGCCGCAATTCGCCATGATGCTTTCGCTCGATGAGCGCAAGAAATTGGCCTCGGCGGATATCGAAAAGGTGAAGCAGGCGTTGAAAGACGAAGGCTATTACCTGCAGTTCCCGCCGCCGGTTGAAAACCTGCTCAATCAGCATCTGGCGGGCGACAAGGCCTGAGACAGTCGCCACGGCCAAGGGAGGCGCGATGACACGTTCGGCGAGAAGAACCGTATTGGCCGCCTGGCTGGCGCTGGGCGGTGTGCTGATGCCCGGCGCGCCGCAGGCGGCTCAGGAGACGACGCTGGCGGCGAGCGGCCGCGATCCGGCGCAGTTCCCGGCGTATGTCGAGCAGCTCAAGCGCCGGGCGCGGGAGCAGGGCATCAGCCAGGGCACCCTTGACCGCGCTTTTGCGCAAATCCATTTCGTCGATCGGGTGATCAAGGCCGATCGCAATCAGCCGGAGCAGAAAATTACCCTGGACGACTACCTGCGGCGGGTGATGTCGCCCGCCAAGGTGCGCCAAGGGCGCGAACTGTATCGGCAGCGCCAGGCGCAATGGGCGCGCGCCAGCGAGCGCTACCGGGTGCCGGGGCGCTATATCATTGCGCTGTGGGGCATGGAGAGCGCCTACGGCAAGATTCAGGGGCGGGAAGACGTGGTGTCCGCGCTGGCGACGCTGGCGTTTGAAGGGCGCCGCGAGGCCTTTTTCAGCCAGGAGCTGATGGCGGCGTTGCAGATAGTCGAGCAGGGGCACGTCGGCGATACGCCGCTGAAAGGCTCCTGGGCCGGCGCGATGGGGCAATGCCAGTTTATGCCGAGCTCCTTCTTGCGCTACGCGGCGGACGGCGACGGTGACGGGCGCATCGATATCTGGAATAACATTGATGACGTCTTTGCGTCTACGGCCAGTTATTTGTCCAAAGAGGGCTGGCAGCCCGGTATCGGCTGGGGGCGCGAGGTTAAACTGCCCGCCGGTTTCAAGCGATCCGAGCTGGGGTTGAAAGACGCGCAGGCGCGCAGCGTCAACGCCTGGCAACAGCGCGGGGTGCGTCGTGCGGATGGCAGTGCATTGCCGCATGCCGTCCAGCGCGGTTGGATCATCGCGCCGGATGATCTCCAGGGGCGGACGTTCCTGGTCTATGATAATTTCCGCACCCTCATGCACTGGAATCGCTCTTACTATTTCGCCATCGCCGTGGGTATGATGGCGGACGCGATCGGGCATTGATCCGGCACACCAATAATCGGCTTGGCGCGCCAAGCCTCCACAGTTTGGGAGAAGCGGTATGTATCAACATAGAGACTGGCAGGGTTCGCTGCTCGATTTTCCGGTGAACAAGGTGGTTTGTGTCGGCAGCAACTACGCCGATCACATCAAGGAAATGGGCAGTGCGGTTTCCGTCGAGCCGGTGGTGTTCATCAAACCGGAAACGGCGCTGTGCGATATTCGCCAGCCGGTGGCTATCCCCAAAGAGTTCGGTGCGGTGCACCATGAGGTGGAGCTGGCGGTATTGATCGGCACGCCGTTGAAACAGGCCAACGAAGACCGCGTTGCGCGGGCGATCGCCGGCTACGGCGTGGCGCTCGATCTGACGCTGCGCGATCTGCAGGCGGGTTTTAAAAAGGCCGGTCAGCCGTGGGAAAAGGCCAAGGCTTTCGACGGTTCCTGCCCGATGTCGGGGTTTATCCCGGTGGCGGAATTTGGCGATCCGCAAAACGCCGAGCTGTCATTGACCGTCAACGATCAACTGCGCCAGCAGGGCAATACGCGTGACATGATCACGCCGATCCTGCCGCTTATCAGTTACATGAGCCGTTTCTTCACGCTGCGCGCCGGCGACATCATCCTGACCGGCACGCCGCAGGGCGTAGGCCCGATGGCCTCCGGCGACATGCTGAAAATCAGCCTGAACGGCAAAATGCTCAGCACCCGCGTGATCTGATCTCTCGCCGCCGGCGCCGTCGGCGGCAAAGCTTGCATCTTGCGGCTAAAATGTCTATATAGTCCCCCCTCGAACCTGTGCGCAGGTGACTTATCCATTTACCGAAACCGGACGCTAACATGTCACAACTCGCTTTTTGGCAACAGAAAACGCTGGCGGAAATGTCAGAACAAGAGTGGGAATCGCTGTGCGACGGGTGCGGGCAATGCTGTTTGAATAAGCTGATCGACGAAGATACCGACGAGATTTATTTTACCAACGTAGCCTGCAACCAGCTCAACATCAAATCCTGCCAATGCCGCAACTACGAGCGGCGCTTCGAGCTGGAAGAAGACTGCATCAAACTGACGCGCGAGAACCTCACCACCTTCGATTGGTTGCCGCCGACCTGCGCCTATCGCCTGATCGGCGAAGGCAAGCCGCTGTTCCCCTGGCATCCGCTGCTGAGCGGCTCCAAGGCGGCGATGCACGGCGAGCGCATCACGGTGCGGCATATCGCGGTGCGCGAGAGCGAAGTGGTGGACTGGCAGGACCATATCCTCAACAAGCCGGACTGGGCCAGATAAAGGCGGGCGCCTGCAGGGCGAAATGGGGCTTCATGCAAGAGGGCGGCGTGTTCAGACATGCCGCCCTCTTGCATTATTTAATCATTGGCGTGCGAATGGCGTTGACGCTCGAGGCCGGACAGAGGGAAATTTCAACATTTGATTCAAGGATGATAGGGGCTTGCGTAATAAGAGGTAGGGAGAAAAAAGCCCCTGCAAAGATGAGGGGCAAGACACACAACAACACCAGGGAAATCGGTAGTACTCACTTTGCCGATACTATAAGGATTTTATGGGTAAACTTCACCAAAATATTGTGCTCTGAATGTGACAAAGGTGCAGTCGTTCATTAGTAACGGTAATTTATTGATGCCTGTAGGTAGGGAGAGCCGCGCTGGCGCAGCCTGTTTTTACCCGCCGGCGTCGCAGAAGTTTAATGTTATGTAAATTACGCGCTTAACCGCGCCAGGATGCTTCTTTTCAAACGATAAGTTGGGTAATTTGGCCGCTCTCCCGCAAGTTCGAGAGTATAACAATGAAAATGGTCCGTCTGTTTGCCGTGGCTGGAGCGCTGATCGTGCTCGTTTACTTCCTTACACATGCCTGAGAGGGTTTTATCTCGGAATGTGACAGCAATACCTAAAACAACGGCGCCTTTCGGCGCCGTTGTTTGTTTGTCAGCCGATCAGCGGCCGAACAGATCGCGGCGACGTGGGCGAACAAATTGTGCGATCAGCACAATCAGCGCCACCAGCAGATAGGCGCCGAAGATGCCGACCAGCCACTGCGGCATTTCCAGCGTCAGGAATTGCCATTGGCGCACGGAGCAGTCGCCGGAAGCGTGGAACACCGCCGGCAGCCATTTGTCCAGCGGCAGCCACGAAGGGAAGCTCACGAAGAAGTCGCAGGTATTGAACGGCGAAGGGTGCAACTGGATCATGGTGTGCTTCCACGCCAGTTGGAGGCCTTCCCAGGCGCTGTAGATCCACAGCAAGATCGCCGCGTAGCGCAGCGGGGTTTTCGGCGCGATGGCGCCCACCAGCGAGGCGCCGAGAATGCCGAACAGCGCACAACGCTCATAAATGCACATCACGCACGGCTGCAGCAGCATAACGTGCTGAAAATAGAGCGCGACCAGTTCCAACACCAACGCTGTCAGGGCCATTAGCAGCCAGGCGCCGCGTCCTTGTGAACAGCGGTTAAAGAATTGCAACATATCTAGATTCTTCCATGCAGTAAGCAATTGAACCGGCAGTGTAAACCAATTCCTCCTCGCTGCCAGCCTCCTGGGCTGGATTCAGCGTAAAAATAGTCGGTTCACCCTGCCGGCACCGTCTCAGTGGCCGACGGCGTCGATGGGCGGCAGCGTCAGCCAATGCAACTGGGTCAACAGCTCGGTCGCCGGTTCCAGCGTGAACTGGACGCACAGCAAGCCAACCACCGTCAGCACCACCGTATAAGGCAGGGCCATCCACACCATGCGGCCATACGACAGACGCACCAGCGGCGCCAATGCCGACGTCAGCAGGAACAGAAACGCCGCTTGCCCGTTAGGGGTGGCAACCGATGGCAGGTTGGTGCCGGTATTGATGGCGACCGCCAGCAGCTCGAACTGCTTCAGCCCGATAGCGCCGGTTTCCAGCGCGGTGCGCGCCTCGTTGATGTAAACCGTGCCGACGAACACGTTGTCGGAAACCGACGACAGCAGGCCGTTGAACAGATAGAACAGCGAAAGCTGAGAGGCGGGCTCGGCGCGTAGCACGAACTGGATCACCGGGCTGAACAGGTGCTGTTCGATGATCACCGCGACCACGGTGAAAAACACCGTCAGCAGAGCGGTGAACGGCAGCGCTTCCTGGAACGCTTTGCCGATGGCGTGCTCATCGTTCACGCCGCACAGGGAGGTGGCGAGCACGATCACCGACAGGCCGATCAGCCCCACTTCCGCCAGGTGGAAGGCCAGCGCCAGCACCAGCCAAACGCCGATCAGCGCCTGCATCACCAGTTTGAGCCGTTCTTGCTTGCTGCGGCCCGCGGTGGCCTTGCGGTCATACTCTTTCAGCACGTCGCGCACCGCCTCCGGCAACTGCGCGCCGTAGCCAAACAGGCGAAAACGTTCTACCAGCCAACAAACCAGCAGGCCGCACACCAACACCGGCAGCGTGACCGGCGCCATACGCAGGAAGAAATCGATAAAGCCCCAGCCCGCGTTTTTGGCGATGATTAGGTTCTGCGGCTCGCCCACCATGGTCATGACCCCGCCGAGCGCGGTGCCGACGCCGGCGTGCATCAGCAGGCTGCGCAGAAAGGCGCGGAATTGCTCCAGCGTCTGTTTACGCTCTTCACCGGCGAAATCGCTGTCATCGCCGATGTCGCCATCGGGGCGATTCGAGGTCACGTTGTGATAGATGGAATAAAAGCCGGTGGCCACGCTGATCACTACCGCCACGACCGTCAGCGCGTCGAGGAAGGCGGAAAGTAAGGCGGCGGCCAGGCAGAACGCCAGCGACAGCAGCGTTTTCGAACGGATGTTGAGCAGCAGCTTGGTGAACACGAACAGCAGCAGCTGCTTCATAAAGTAGATGCCGGCCACCATAAAGATCAGCAGCAGCAGCACTTCCAGGTTATGTTCGATTTCCTGCGAAACCTGCGCCGGGCTGGTCATGCCGATGGCCACCGCCTCCAGCGCCAGCAGGCCGCCCGGCAGCAGCGGATAGCATTTCAGCGCCATCGCCAGGGTAAAGATGAACTCGACCACCAGCAGCCAGCCCGCGATAAACGGGCTGGCGAAAAAGAACACCAGGGGGTTGATCGCCAGAAAAATGAGAATGGTCAGTTTGTACCAGTCGGGAGATTGCCCCAGAAAATTTTTGAGCAGGGCGTTGCGCAGGGTTGTTTCCATTGTGCTCTATGCATCCTTAAATCAGTCGTAGCACGTACCCTAACAATGCGGCGGGGGCGGGCGCAACCGGAGCTTGTTTTACGGCGGCAAATTTCCGCCAGCCGGTATTTTTGCTCGTTTTTTGCCACGTTATGCACACTTTCGTTTATTGTTTTTCGCTCACGCTATGTCATGTCAGCGCGATCTGGTATGATGAGCTGATTACTTTTACTGATTTTATCGTCGCAACGGAACGTCAAACACATGGTCATAAAGGCGCAGAGTCCTGCCGGTTTCGCGGAAGAGTACATTATTGAGAGTATTTGGAATAATCGCTTCCCCCCTGGCTCTATTTTGCCCGCGGAGCGTGAGCTTTCGGAGTTGATTGGCGTCACGCGCACCACGTTACGTGAAGTGTTGCAACGTCTGGCCCGCGATGGCTGGTTGACCATTCAGCATGGCAAACCGACCAAAGTGAACAATTTCTGGGAAACGTCCGGCCTCAATATCCTTGAGACCGTAGCCCGTCTCGATCACAAAAGCGTCCCGCAGCTGATCGATAACCTGCTGTCCGTGCGCACCAATATCGCGTCGATCTTTATTCGTGCCGCGGTGCGCAATCATCCTGAGCAGGCGCAGGAAGTGCTGGCGAAAGCCACCGAGGTGGAAGATCAGGCGGACGCTTTCAATCTGCTCGATTACGAGATCTTCCGCGGCTTGGCGTTCGCTTCCGGCAACCCGATCTACGGCCTGATTTTCAACGGCCTGAAAGGGCTGTATACCCGCGTGGGCCGTTACTACTTCTCCAACCCGGAAGCGCGCAAGCTGGCGCTGGCCTTCTACAGCAAGCTGTCCACGCTGTGCCATGAGAAGCTGTACGACCAGGTGATGGATACCGTGCGCAACTACGGTAAAGACAGCGGGGCGATTTGGCAGAGCATGCAGGGCACCATGCCGAGCGATCTGACCGAAGCGCGTCGCTAATCGCGTGTCGATGAAATAACGAAGGGCGCCATGCGGCGCCCTTTGTCGTTGTGGCGGTTACAGCGGCGTCGGCCGCTGCGGGCAGCGATCGAGCAACTCCACGCTGCCGTCTTCGTTTTGCTGTTCGAGGATCACGTCGAAGCCCCACAGGCGATGCAGGTGCTTCAACACGTCGCGGCGGCTCTTATCCAGCGGCGCGCGTTCCTGTGGGATGTAGCGCAGCGTCAGCGAGCGATCGCCGCGCAGATCCACGTTCCAGATCTGAATGTTCGGCTCGTGATTGCTCAGGTTGTATTGCGCCGACAGCTCCTGGCGGATCGCCCGGTAACCGGCCTCGTTGTGGATCGCGGCAATTTCCAGATAGTTGTTGCGATCGTCGTCCAGTACGGTGAACAACCGGAAATCGCGCATCACTTTGGGTGACAGGAACTGGCTGATAAAGCTCTCGTCCTTGAAGTCGCGCATGGCGAAGTGCAAGGTGTCCAGCCAGTCTTTGCCGGCGATGTCCGGGAACCAGTAGCGGTCTTCTTCGGTTGGCGACTGGCAGATTCGCTTGATGTCCTGGAACATGGCGAAGCCCAGCGCATAAGGGTTGATGCCGTTATAGTACGGGCTGTTGTACGGCGGCTGATACACCACGTTGGTGTGGCTGTGCAAAAACTCCAGCATAAACCGCTCGGTCACACGGCCCTCGTCGTACAAATGGTTGAGGATGGTGTAGTGCCAGAAAGTGGCCCAGCCCTCGTTCATCACCTGAGTCTGTTTTTGCGGATAAAAATACTGGCTGACTTTGCGCACGATGCGCAGCACCTCACGCTGCCAGGGTTCCAGCAGCGGCGCATTTTTCTCGATAAAATAGAGGATGTTTTCCTGCGGCTCGCTCGGATAGCGGCGCGCCTGCTCCGGCGACTCTTCACGTTCGACGCGTGGCAGGGTCTTCCACAGCGTGTTCACCTGGCTTTGCAGATACTCTTCGCGGCTTTTCTGGCGCGCTTTCTCTTCCACCAGTGAGATTTTCTGCGGGCGTTTGTACCTGTCGACCCCGTAGTTCATCAGCGCGTGGCAGGAGTCCAGCAGCCGCTCCACTTCATCGACGCCGTAGCGTTCTTCGCACTGGCTGATGTAGTGGCGGGCGAACAGCAGATAATCGACGATGGAGCTGGCGTCGGTCCAACTGCGGAACAGATAGTTATTCTTGAAGAACGAGTTGTGGCCATAGCAGGCGTGCGCCATCACCAGCGCCTGCATGGTGATGGTGTTCTCCTCCATCAGGTAGGCGATGCAGGGATTGGAGTTGATGACGATTTCATACGCCAGCCCTTGCTGGCCCTGTTTGTAGCGCTGTTCGGTTTCGATGAATTTCTTGCCGAAGGACCAATGGGTATAGTTGATCGGCATGCCGACGCTCGAATAGGCGTCCATCATCTGCTCGGAGGTGATCACCTCGATCTGATGGGGGTAGGTGTCGAGCCGGTAATGCTTGGCGACGCGGTCAATCTGCTCCAAATACACCTGCAGCAGTTCGAACGTCCAGTCCGGTCCATCGCTCAGACGTTTGTCATCCCTGACCTTTTCATGTGTTGAAGTAGTCATCAGCGCACCCTCATTATTCACGGGTCTTGCTCAAACGGCAGACCCTGTATCAAGCATAGTTCAAGTCATAATTAACCATTGCAAATCAGTGAAATAAAAATGCCGGTACGCAAGGGAGCGAACGGCGGTCAATCCGGCGCCCGTCCCGGCAGAAAGCGCCTCAGCATCTGGCTTCCTCTCCGAGTATAGCCCTGCGGCAAGGGCGCGCAACACACTGCCTGATACGCGACAGGGATTGAAAAATGTTATGTTATATTGTAACTTTTGGTTTTTCTCAATAACGGACAAGGAGCGCATTTTGGCGAGGCATTTTGGCAAACTGGCGGTGGCGCTGGCCGCACTGTTTATCAGCGGGCAGGCGTTTGCCCACGGGCATCATTCACATGGCAAGCCGCTGACGGAGGTGGAAAAAAAAGCGGAGGCGGGCGTGTTCGACGATAAGGACGTCAAAGATCGCAACTTGGCGGATTGGGAGGGCGTCTGGCAATCCGTGTATCCTTATCTGCTCAATGGGGATCTTGACCCGGTGTTCAAGAAGAAAGCGGCAAAGGATAAGAGTAAGACCTTCGCGGAAGTAAAAGCGTATTACCGAAAAGGGTATGCTACCGATGTGGATACCATCGGCATTGAAAACGGCGTCATGGAGTTTCATCGCGGCGACCAATCCAGCGCCTGTCAGTATAAGTACGCCGGGCACAAGATCTTGACCTATGTTTCCGGTAAAAAGGGCGTGCGTTATCTGTTCGAATGCCAGGATGCCGGCAGCCTGGCACCGAAATTCGTGCAGTTCAGCGATCATATTATCGGCCCGCGAAAATCGGCACATTTCCATATCTTTATGGGCAACACGTCGCAGGAAGCGTTGCTGAAAGAAATGGACAACTGGCCGACTTATTACCCATTCCAACTGCAGACCAAAGAAGTCGTGGACGAGATGCTGCATCATTGATGCCGCTCCCCCGCAACCACAAGCCCGCTTATGTGGGCTTGTGCTCAGGCAAACGGTCTGATTTGCAGGTAATCGTCCGTCACTGCCATTTCAAATAATGTTTCATCCGCCAACAGGGTCGCCCGCATTCGCTCCCGGGCTTGCCGGTAGCGTTCATCCAACTGAATATCACCGGCGTTTTCCCATGCGGCTCGGCTTGGCCATTGCGCATAGCCGATAAACTTCCCGCTCATATCTCGATGCAGGCGCGAGCCGAGGCTGCCGCGCTGCAGATAGATCCCTTGGGTCAACTCAAGCCAGGCCTGGCGAAAGGCGTGTTCGTGCCCGGTTTTGACTGAGAACTGGTAGATGGCGATGAACATAAGGGGTCTCCAGAAAAGCGACAATGTGAACTTTAGGATCTGCTTCTGGCTTCAACGTTCATATCGTGCTGCCGCGTTCAACCTAAACGGGCGGGGTTAAGGGCGTTCGCCTGTTTTATTCCAGTAGTGAAAACAAGGTTAATTTTTTGCCGAAATTTTACGCGTTTTTTCTGCTGCGGGGAGAGGGGATTCATTTTGTCTGTTATGTTGGTATTTTTTATTTTATTGGTTTTTTATTCTGCTTATATGTTGGCTGGTGTTTTTATATTCTGTTAAATCAATGTTGCTTATTACGCCTTTTTTGAGTGCTATCATTGATAGCGTTGCTATCGATTCAGCGGCGGTTTGACGCTATAATCCCTTCTAAACCGCATCTTATCGCTATTTACGAGCGGCTATTGCAAATGCTCGGCTCATCGACGATAAATTAATTGTGAATATTGTCACGTTTGATGACGAAGTTGTTGGACGGATTTTTTCACTGAGTTAATTTCCTGTGAGCAGAAGATTATGCTTTGTGAAGCCTTGGGCTGGAGTCAGCGATGCGAGTGGTAATTTTAGGTAGTGGAGTGGTGGGCGTAGCCAGTGCCTGGTATTTGGCGAAGGCAGGGCATGAGGTGACGGTGATCGATCGTCAGCCTGGCCCGGCACTGGAAACCAGCGCGGCGAACGCCGGGCAGATTTCACCGGGCTATGCTGCTCCCTGGGCGGCTCCGGGCGTGCCGCTGAAGGCCATCAAGTGGATGTTCCAGCGCCATGCGCCGTTGGCGATCCGTCTCGACGGCAGCAGCTTCCAGCTGAGCTGGATGTGGCAGATGTTGAAAAACTGCAACACCGAACACTACATGACCAATAAAGGCCGCATGGTGCGCCTGGCGGAATACAGCCGCGACTGTATCAAGGCGCTGCGTCAGGAGACCGGCATCCAGTACGAAGGTCGCCAGGGCGGCACGCTGCAGCTGTTCCGCACCCAACAACAGTTCGAAAACGCAGCGAAAGACATTGCGGTATTGGAAGATGCCGGTGTGCCTTACAGATTGCTGGAAGCCGGCCAACTCGGCAGCGTCGAGCCGGCGCTGGCGCAGGTGGCGCACAAGCTGACCGGCGGCCTGCAGCTGCCGAACGACGAAACCGGCGATTGCCAGCTGTTTACGCAGCAGCTGGCGAAAATGGCGCAGCAGGCGGGCGTAACCTTCCTGTTCAACCGCAGCGTTGACCGCCTGCTGGTGGAGGGCGACAAGATCGCCGGCGTGCAGTGCGGCGAGGACGTGTTTAAAGCCGACAGCTACGTGGTGGCGTTCGGTTCGTATTCCACGGCGCTGCTGCGCGGCCTGGTTTCTATCCCGGTTTATCCGCTGAAGGGCTATTCGCTGACCATTCCGATCACCGATGAAGCGGCGGCGCCGTTCTCCACGGTGCTGGACGAGACGTACAAAATCGCCATCACCCGTTTCAACCAGCGCATCCGCGTCGGCGGCATGGCGGAGATCGTCGGTTTCAATACGCAGTTGGAGCAAAAACGGCGCGAAACGCTGGAGATGGTGGTGCGCGATCTCTACCCGAACGGCGGAAGAGTGGAAGACGCGACGTTCTGGACCGGCCTGCGGCCGATGACGCCGGACGGTACGCCCATTGTCGGCCGCACTTCGCTGAAGAACCTGTATCTCAATACCGGGCATGGCACGTTGGGCTGGACGATGGCCTGCGGTTCCGGGCAGCTGTTGTCCGATCTGATGTCCGGCATTACGCCGGCGATCCCTTCCGATGATCTGGCGGTGGCGCGTTACAGCGCCGGGTTTCGCCAGCAACACGCGGTTCCGCTGAACGACGTGCATCCCGCGCGTTAATCGTCGACGCTGTCATAGACTTTCCCGGCCACGCGCAGGCGCGCGTGGCCGCTGTATGCTGCCCCAAGGAGAAGCGATGCCCCGTCCGATAACCGCCACGATGCATCTTGGCGCAATTGAAAATAACCTGCAGGTGGTGCGCCGTTTCGCCCCCGGCGCCAAAGTCTGGGCGGTGGTCAAGGCCAACGCCTATGGCCACGGCATCAAACACGTTTGGCGTAGCATGGCGCAAACCGACGGCTTCGCCATGCTGGATCTGGCCGAAGCGGTGCTGCTGCGTGAGTCGGGTTGGCAAGGGCCGATTCTCCTGCTGGAAGGTTTCTTCCAGCCGCAGGATTTGGCGTTGCTCGATCGTTATCGCCTGACGACGGCGGTGCACAGCGACTGGCAGCTGGCGGCGATCGCCAATGCCACGCTGAGCGCGCCGCTCAATGTCTATCTGAAAGTGAACAGCGGCATGAATCGGCTGGGGTTCGCACCCGAGCGGCTGCATGAGGTGTGGCGCAGGGCGCAGGCGGTTGCCAACATCGGTGAGCTTACGCTGATGAGCCATTTCGCCACCGCCGACGGCCCGGAAGGCGTGACCCAGCAGATGGCTACCATCGAGGCGGCCGCTGCCGATATCCCGCTGCCGCGCTGCCTGGCCAACTCGGCCGCCACGCTGTGGCATTCTTCTACCCACGGCAGTTGGGTACGCCCTGGGATCATTCTGTATGGCGCTTCGCCGAGCGGGTGCTGGAATGACGTTGCGGCGACGGGGTTGCAGCCGGCGATGACGCTGAGCAGCGAGATCATCGGCATTCAGCAGCTGAAGTCTGGCGATCGCGTGGGTTACGGCGGCCGTTACAGCGCCGCCGGCGCGCAGCGTATTGGCGTGGTGGCCTGCGGTTACGCCGACGGCTATCCGCGTCATGCGCCGACCGGCACGCCGGTATGGGTTGACGGCGTGCTGACACGCACCCTGGGAACGGTATCGATGGATATGCTGGCGGTGGATCTGACGCCCTGTCCGCAAGTCGAGCTGGGCGCCGAAGTGGAGCTGTGGGGGAAACGCCTGCCGGTGGACGAGGTGGCCACGGCGGCAGGAACGTTGGGCTATGAGCTGCTGTCGGCGTTAGCGGCGCGGGTGCCGGTCGCCATTGAAGCCTGAGCCGCGGCTCAGGCGACTTTTCTGATCTGCCCTTTAATCTGCTTGCTGAGCCGCCGCGCGTGCAGCGCCAGCAGGCAGCCTGCCAGCATCACCAGCGCCAGCGACAGCTTCGGTTGCAGCGGCAACGCCATCGCCACCAGACCCAGTGCGGCACCACCCGCCATCTGCACGAAACCGACCAGCGCGGACGCGACGCCGGCCTCATTGGAATACGGCTCCAGCGCGTAGCTGGTGGCCGGGCCCATCACGAATGCCAACCCGGCGCAGGCGCTGGCGACCGGCAACATATACGCCAGCCAGTGCGCTTGCGCCGTCGCGGGCAGTAGCATGACGCCCAGCAGCAGGCCCAGACAGCCCAGCCCCATCAACATGCCGCCGGTCGCCAGACAAACCGGGCGGCCGACCTTGTGGATGATGCGGTTGGCGAAGAAGCTGACCAGCATGATCCAGAAACCGTTGGCGCCGAACACCAGCGAGAATTGCAGCGGGGTCAGGCAGGCGGTGCCCATCAGCACGTTCGGCGCCAGAGAAACGTAGGTCAGCGCCATGCCCATCGCCCCGGAGTTCACCACCGCAAAGGAGAGGAAACGGCGATCGCTGAGGATGCGCGCGTATTGGCGCACCGGCAACCCTTTGACCGGCACGGTGTCGGCAGGGCGAGTTTCCGGCAGGCGCAGCGCGATCAGCACCAACACCAGCAGCGCGTAGCCGACCAGGAACCAGAAGGGGGCGCGCCAGCCGAAGGCTTCGGCGAGCAGGCCGCCGAGCAGCGGCGCCAGCGCAGGGATGATGTTCAGCGTGCCGTTGAGAAAGCCGAAAGCGCGGGCGGCATCGTCGCCATTCAGGCGATCGCGCACGCCGCTGAAGGCGACGACGGCGGTGCAGCAAACCGCCACCCCTTGCAGCAGACGCGAAGCGATGAAAATCGTCGGGCTGGTGGCCAGCGCCGCCATCGCGGCGCCGATCATGTAGAGGATAATGCCGGCCAGCGCCACCGGCTTGCGGCCATAGTTATCCACCAGCGGCCCGGCGATGACCTGGCCGAGGCCAAGCACCAGAATAAACAGTGAAATGGTGGATTGGATCAGCGCTTCGCTGCTGCCCAGGCCGACGGCAATGGCGGGAATGGTCGGCAGGTAAAGATCGATGCCTAATGGGCCGAGCAGCACCAGGCTGAGAAGCATAAACAGAAACTTTTGCATAACAGGAAAGGCACGTCCAAGTGACAAAGAGGGCTAGAGTAGAGACTCTGGCGGTAAATGGAAAGGGGCAAAGCGGGTCAGCGCTGCGCCCCTTGGCGGTAATAGAGCGCCGAGACGGTATCGGCCACATAACGGGCCTGGTGGCGAGCATCATCCAGCGCGCGATGCGGCATACCCTCGAACGGGCGGGCTTTTTTCGGGTTAAAGCCGTGCAGTTCCGCCAGCGTGATCACCGTGCGCACGTCCTGGGTATCCCAGAATTTCCACGGGCAGGGCATTTCCAATTGCTGGAAGGCGTGTTCGAGGATCGCGCAGTCGAACTCTTTGCCGTTGCCCCAGACTTTCACCGTGTCGGTGCTGTTCATATGGATAAAGCGGCTGAGGCTGCTCAGCACGCGTTTCAGGCTCTCGGTGCCGCTGAAGGCCTGTTTGCGGGCCTCATCGGACTGTTTCGCCCACCAGGCGACCGTATCCAGGCTAATGGTTCGGCCCGGCTGGTCTTTCTGGCTGCTGACGGCGGCTTCGAATTCGGCGCCCAGCTCCCCGGTTCGGGGATCGAAAAACACCGCCGCCACCACCAGAATGACGGCGCTGGGTTTTATATCCAGGGTTTCAATGTCTAACATCAGATGGTGCATCGGCGTATCCGGCGGCTGCGTGGTGGCTTAATGTTACTACAGAACGTGCGCCGATGAGGGCTGTGTGCGCATGAAATCCTTTTAAAGCGCCGCGTTCAGGTTATGATATTCGGGATACTCTTGTCAGGTTGGTCGCTATCGGTGAGAACGCTTATCTTTATTCTGTGCATGGTTGGCTACTTGCTGTTGCTGGGCTACCTTGGCATGTTCGTCACGGACAAGATCTGTGAGAAGGCGGGTAACTACACTAAAATCTGCCGTATCGTAGACATTTCCGAACCGCACATCCCCTAATAGCCCCCTGTTTATCCCAGATAGTCGGTGGTAATCAGCGGCGTCAGGATGGCCGCCAGCGCCGTGAGCGCTCCCCATTGCCGCCAGCCCAGCCGCGCCAGCCAGTCATGCCGCTGCGGCGGCGTGGCCAGTTGCCCGACGGCCACGGCGCCGGTAAGCAGCAGCGTCAGAATCAGCAGCACCAGGCCACGGCTCACCAGCGTGAACTCTACATGCAGTACATTGGCGTAATACAGGCGCATCAGAATAAAATAGCTGAGCAAGACCCAGGCGAAAACGACGTTCTTCTTGAGCACCTGCTGCAGCATCAGCGCGAGGAACAGGCTGTGAAACAGCGACAGCAGCGGGGCCTCGATCGGATGCCGAACGCAGACGTTGTAGACCGCCATGTAAATGTTGAAAACCAGCAGGGTATAGATCACGTAAATATACCAGCCGTAGATGACCTTGAGCTTTTTCGGGTTCGGCGGCAGAGAGAGTGCGTCCGGTTTCATTAATGCCTCCTGATGATGCCATGCGAACGCTGCGGTTGAAGGCGGCGCGGCGACATCGTAATTTAAAATCCACAGGGTATATATCACCCGAGCGCTAAATGACAATTAAACGCCGGATCGGCTTTATTTCCGCGTTTGCCTGGAACTCTTTTGCGCTTGCGGGGTCGATTGGCGTGTGAACGCCTGGCGGTGTTCGCACCACAATGGAAGACGTAATGCATTGATATGAAAGATTATAAAAACACTTCGGGCACAAAAATCCTGCTGCTGTTCAGCCTGGCGTTTTATACGTTGTTGCCGCCGTTGTTGACGGCGGCCGTGTTTGACCGTTTCAATCTTAACCCGTTTTCGATCGTTAAATTTTTCCACTTTAACCCGTTTTCAGCCGATCGGGGCATACCCGGTTATCAGACGTTCTTCTACTTGCTGATGTTATGGTTGGGGGTGAATATTTTTCTCTGGCTGCTGGTGTGGGGCGCAGGGCGGCTGTATCAACGCTGGCGTGCGCCGCGCGGCTGATATTTTTCCAGGGGGAAGAGTTACGCAGGGAAATGACTTTACATTCAATAATGAGACGTATTATCATTTGAATCGCCGGTGAGGGGAAAAGGGTTGTCTCCTTCTGTGCCCCCCGATCCGGCACGACATTGCTCACATTGCTTCCAATTTTCATGCCAGCCTTGCGCTGGCGTTTTTTTATCCCGCGCCAAAAATCCACTGCGCCGGTGGTCGGCCTCTTTTCATTAGCATGCCTGTTTAAAAACCCACGCGAGGTATTGGGGGCGTCAGAACAGCGAAAACAGCAACACCACCGGCAGGCTTAACGGCCAGGTTAACCCGATGGTCAGCGCGCTGATACAGCGAATTTTGACGGTGTCCCGGCTAACCAGGTAGGTGAAAATCATAGAAACTAACAGGCCGATAAAATAACAGTATTGCGTTGCAACCCACAGCGACGACATGAAACCCGATCCCAGTTGTATTTTTACGCGCGAATTCTAGGAGCTTGGCGGGTGATAATCAATGACTAAAGGCCGTTTATTCAAACCTTTATCCATAAGAATGCATAATTTATTTCTATAAAGAACGTAGGGTTATTAACGGTCTTACGTTTATTACCAAAAGAAATCAACAGCATAGTTACCGGTAACATTCCGCGTCTGGCAAACCTTCTTTCTGGAGGTGACTCCCCTAAGCAGTAAAAGAGCCGGTGAAGGGGGGGAACGCGATGGGGGTTATGACTCATAAAAATTAATGATGTATTGGCGGGCGGACGGCTAAGGTGAGGTGGCGTGGGTTTGGCGGTACGTGAACCTTTCAGGTGCCGGTTTTAGCGCATCTGTCACGATGCGCCGCCAGCCGGCCAGGGAGGGGGGGCGTGGACGTTGCGGGTTTAATGAATGTTAAGACCGTAGACGAACAGCCACGAAAACAGCAGCGCCAGCAGGCATGCCATAAAAACGATGGAGATCATTTCCTTCACAACTTCATTCCTTTTCCCGTTGGGCTAAATTTACTTCTCTTTGTTTTTGCGCGAAATTTTAGATCGACATGGGTAAAAATCCTAGTTTTAATCGTTTTTTTCTCCCCCCTTGCGGCGTAAGCCGCTTCGATAAGGCCGTGGCGACGCCGGAAAACCGGGAACGCTAACTCGTCGTCGCCATTGCTGAACGCCTGAGGCTGACTATAGAAAATGGGGACTGCGTGGCGCCGAAGGCAGCCACGCGCCTCCCTTAAGGGGAGCCATTCATCTGTCTACGGCGCAGTCTATGAGATGAAGGAGTCGGCAATGAGCACGCACCCCATTATCGTGCTGGTACGCTGATTCTGGGACGGCGTCGCGCAGGGGATATTCGGCGATTCATACAGAGGAGATGCGTTGACCTCGCTGGTTTCCATGCCGATGAGGTGGCGGGTTTGATTGATGAGGCAGCCAGCGCGAAATACAGCAAGGGCAGAAAGGGTTTTCGGACTAAAAGATGACATTCTGCGGCAGGCTATCCCTTCGCTGAAATCGCTATCGATATTAATAATCAACAGCATCATCGACACGCGGCGGCGGCAATAATGGCGTAGATGCCTGCCTTACGTATATCGCCTTAGCGTCCGTTAACGCCGATCATTTCTATGGCTGCACGATGCAACCGCTGAAAATAATCATCGGGCTGTTTTTCTATCTCCTGGATAAGGCTGGCGAGCAGGTTCTGTTTGGTTATCGGCTTGTTGGCGGTCAGCACCAGCAGCACGTTTTTGCCGAGCAGGCAGCATATTTGCTTATGGTATTCATCAACATCGTGCTTGTTGAGGCCATATAGGGTGTAATCGATCATGATGTCTAACCTGCTGACAGGTAAATGCCCGCCGCAGCGGGCTGAGAAGCCATAGAAAAATAAAATGAGGCAAATTTCGCTTAGGAAGAGACTTAAGCGATGGGGTAACGATAACTGAATGGGAATATTCCTATCAAGCCGTGTGGGCACAGAGGCGAATGTTTAGGAATAACCTCAGAAGAACAAATAATAGAGACGGCCGTTCTGGGGAATCTGACTTATTATTGATATTGCCATTGCCTAAAAATCAAACATAGATGATGTGAATATATAATGCGAAAAAGAAACAGCCGGAAAACGGCGTTTTCCGGCTGTGGTGACATTCACGCGACGTTATTTACACGGTCTGTTTGCGAAACAGTTCGCGGAATACCGGATAGATATCGTCCGGTTCGCGGATATGCTGCATGGCGAAGTTATCGAATCTTGCCTGCAGATCCTCATATTCGCGCCACAGCGTTTGGTGAGCGCGGCGAGTGATTTCTATGTAGCTGTAATAACGCACCATCGGCAGGATCTTCTTCGCCAACAGCTCATGGCACAGCGGTGAATCGTCGGCCCAGTTGTCGCCGTCCGACGCTTGCGCGGCGTAGATATTCCATTGCGCCGGGTCATAACGCTCTTCGACCACGTCGTTCATCAACTTCAGCGCGCTGGAGACGATGGTGCCGCCGGTTTCCTGCGAATAGAAGAACTCCTGTTCGTCCACCTCTTTCGCCTGGGTGTGATGGCGAATATAGACCACCTCGACGTTCTTGTAGGTTCGGCTCAGGAACAGATAAAGCAGAATGTAAAAGCGCTTGGCCATGTCTTTGGTCGCCTGATCCATCGAACCGGACACGTCCATCAGGCAGAACATCACCGCCTGGCTGGAAGGCTCCGGCCGGCGCTCATAGTTTTTGTAGCGCAGGTCGAAGGTATCGATAAACGGTACGCTTTCGATTTTCTTGCGCAGTTCGGTAATTTCCTTGCGCAGCCGCTCCTCTTCCAGCAATTGCACCGGTTCGGTGTTTTCCAGCTGGGTCAGCGCGTCTTCCAGCTCGTGCAACGCGCGTCTTTTACCGGCGGTCATGGCGGTACGTCGCGCCAACGAGTTCTGCAGCGAACGCACGACGCTGATGTTGGCCGGCACGCCGTTGGCGGTATAGCCGGCGCGATGGGTTTTGAACTCGGTCAGCTGCTTGTACTGATTCTTTTTCAGGTTGGGCAGGGCGAGATCCTCAAACAGCAGATCGAGGTACTCGTCTTTGGAGATCTGGAAGACGAATTCATCCTGGCCTTCACCGTCCTGGCTGGCGTTGCCCTGGCCGCCGCCACCGCCTGCGCCGCCCTGAGGCCGCTCAACGCGATCGTTCTGCACGAAGTGGTCATTGCCCGGGTGAACGCGATGGCGAGTGCCGCCGCGCCCCTGATGAAACATCGGTTCGTTGATATCGTCAGTGGGGATGGAGACCGACTCCCCGCTGTCTACGTCGGTGACCGAACGCTTGTTGATGGCTTCGGCAATCGACTGTTTGATTTGCGACTTGTAACGGCGCAAGAAGCGCTGGCGGTTCACCATGCTCTTGTTTTTGCCGTTCAGCCGCCGGTCAATGAAATAGGCCATACTTCCCCCAAACGACGTTGCCAACTCTTCATGTCCCGGCCGCGACAGCGCAATATGCCAGCCCCTCCCTGGGCTGCGCTGCAACGTCCATGACTGTGGACATGGCCCTGATAATGCCGCTTACCTGAGGCGTTATGAGGATTTTCTGACCCGCAGATACCATTCACACAGCAGGCGAACCTGCTTGCGGGTATAGCCTTTCTCCATCATGCGGTCGACGAAGTCGTCGTGTTTCTTCTGCTCGTCCGTCGATGTTTTGGCGTTAAACGAAATGACCGGCAACAGCTCTTCGGTATTGGAGAACATTTTCTTCTCGATCACGGTGCGCAGCTTCTCGTAGCTGGTCCAGTTCGGATTACGGCCGTTGTTGTTGGCGCGGGCGCGCAGCACGAAGTTCACGATTTCGTTACGGAAATCTTTCGGGTTGCTGATGCCGGCCGGCTTCTCGATTTTCTCCAGTTCGGCGTTCAACGACTCGCGGTCGAACAGCTGACCGGTGTCGGGATCGCGATACTCCTGATCCTGGATCCAGAAGTCCGCGTAGGTCACGTAACGGTCAAAAATGTTCTGCCCGTATTCCGAGTAGGATTCCAGATAGGCGGTCTGGATCTCTTTGCCGATAAATTCGGCGTATTTCGGGATCAGATAGCCTTTCAGGTGCTCCAGGTATTTCTCTGCCAAATCCTGCGGGAACTGTTCGCGTTCGATCTGCTGTTCCAATACATAGAACAGGTGTACCGGGTTGGCCGCCACCTCGGCGTGATCGAAGTTGAATACCCGCGAGAGGATTTTAAAGGCGAAACGGGTGGAGAGGCCGTTCATGCCTTCGTCAACCCCGGCGTAGTCGCGGTACTCCTGATAGGACTTGGCTTTCGGATCGGTATCCTTGAGGCTTTCACCGTCATACACGCGCATTTTCGAGTAAATGCTTGAGTTTTCCGGCTCTTTCAGCCGCGACAGCACGCTAAAGCGCGCCAGCGTTTCGAGGGTGCCCGGCGCGCAGGGCGCGTGGGTCAGCTCGCTGTGATCCAGCAGCTTGTCGTAAATCTTGATCTCTTCCGACACGCGCAGGCAGTAAGGCACCTTGACGATGTACACGCGGTCGAGGAACGCTTCGTTGTTCTTGTTGTTACGGAAGGTCACCCACTCGGATTCGTTGGAGTGCGCCAGAATGATGCCGTTGAACGGCAGGGCGGAGATGCCCTCGGTGCCGTTGTAGTTGCCTTCCTGGGTCGCCGTCAGCAGCGGGTGCAGCACCTTGATCGGCGCTTTGAACATCTCGACGAATTCCATTATCCCCTGGTTGGCGCGGCACAGGGCGCCGGAGTAGCCGTAGGCGTCCGGATCGTTCTGCGCATGATTCTCCAGCTTACGGATGTCCACTTTACCGACCAGCGCCGAGATGTCCTGGTTGTTCTCATCGCCCGGTTCGGTTTTGGCGATGGCGATCTGCTCCAGGATGGATGGGCGCACTTTGACGACTTTAAACTTGGTGATGTCGCCGCCGAACTCATGCAGGCGCTTCGCCGCCCACGGCGACATGATGGTGCCGAGATAGCGACTCGGGATGTTGAATTCTTTCTCCAGGATCGAGGCATCTTCCTGCGGGTTGAACAGGCACAGCGGATGATCGTTGACCGGGCTGCGTTCGCCGTTGGCGCTGAGGGTGTAGATGGGTACGCGCTGCATCAACGCCTTAAGACGCTCCGCCAGCGAGGATTTACCGCCGCCCACCGGGCCGAGCAGGTAAAGGATCTGTTTCTTCTCTTCCAGGCCCTGCGCGGCGTGTTTCAGGTAAGAGACGATCTGTTCGATGGCCTCTTCCATGCCGTAGAATTCTTCAAAGGCCGGATAGCGTGCGATCACGCGGTTGGAGAACAGGCGCGACAGGCGTGATTCTAGCGCAGTGTCGACCATCACAGGTTCACCGATAGCCATCAGCAGACGTTCGGCCGCGTTGGCATAGGCACTGCGATCTTGCCGGCAAATGGTAAGAAATTCCTGCAGTGTGAACTCTTCGTCCTTGGCAGCTTCGTAGCGCTGGCGATAGTGGTCAAATATGTTCATGATGCCCGTCCTTTCGTTATTAGCACAGGTTAAAGAGAGCGTGTGATAGTGTTCTGGCCCCCGGAAGATGAGAATACGCCTGAGTACAGCAACCCGTATGCCAACTTGGTGCGCTTATTATCGCGAGTTGCGCTGTTTGCCACTGGGCTCAGGATAAATTCACCTTCTGATTTAAGCTTAGTTTGCTTGCCGGAAAATTTCCTGCCGCAGAAAAAGCTTTTTTTAAGTCATATCAATGACTCAGTTATTACAGTGGAAGCCAAATGCCTTGTCTGGCGCGGCCTGCAGGATGAAACGTCATCGTTCCGCCATGATTAATTCATAATTCCGCTATAAGTTATTCGATCTTGGTCGTTTTCTATTGTAAAGATTAGGCGCGCAACTAAATTTTCACATAAACTATTGCGGCTATTAACCCTGTAATTTATGGAAAAAGAACCAGTGAAGATTTCAAAACTCAAAACGCTAGCAATTATCGCTTCCGCAATGGTTTGTGCGCAAAGTGCTCAGGCGGGAACCTGGTCACTCGGCGCCGGCGCGCTGGTTAGCCCGGACGCGTATCGCGGTTATCAGGATCGCGTATATCCGGTGCCCGTCATCGACTATGAAGGTGACGACTTCTACTTCCGTACTCTGACCGCCGGTTACTACCTGTGGAAAGATCAAGAAAACCAGCTGAGCATCATGGGTTACTACACGCCATGGGGCTACCGCCCTGGCGACAGCGATGACGATCGCATGAAGCGTCTCGACAAACGCCGCGGCACGCTGATGGCCGGCCTGGCTTATTCGCACCACGCGGAGTGGGGCACCCTCCGCACCACCTTCACCGGCGACACGTTGAACTACAGCAACGGGCTGGTGGGCGATGTGGCTTATCTGTACAAGTTTGATCTGGACGCGCTGACGCTGGTTCCGGGCGTAGGCGTGATGTGGAACAGCAAAAACCAGAACAAATATTACTACGGCGTCAGCGCCAATGAATCGCGCCGCAGCGGCCTGGACAGCTACACCCCTGGCGATAGCTGGGCGCCGTATCTCGAGCTGAGCGCCAATTACCAGATCAACAAAAGCTGGAACGCCTTCTTCCTCGGCCGCTATGTGAAGTTGTCGGATGAAGTGAAAGACAGCCCGATGGTGGATAAATCCTACACCGGTTTGTTGATGACGGGTGTGAGCTACACCTTCTAATCACGCATTGCACGATTATCGTGCATGGCGTGCATCAAAAAGGGGCGCTGGCGCCCCTTTTGCACATCTGCAGTGCGCTGTCGCGCGCGGCGCCTCAGGCCTTCTTACGGCTGCGGAAGGTCACGCCCAAACGGGCGGGTTGCTCGCCTGCGGCGACCAGCGGTTTGCTGACGCGCCCGGTCTCGATGCAGACCATGGTCTTGTAACCGTCGTTCGGCATATCCCCCATGCTGCAGGAGAGCTCCACGCCGGGGTTCCAGGCGATGACGTCGCTCATATGATGGTGGTGAACCTCTATGGTGCGCGCGAGCGCCTGATCGCGGATCTGGCTGAAGGCTTCCGGGCGGGTATAGACGCGGTCGGTTTGGCCGACGAAGGTCACTTCGCCTTCCTGAAGCGCCTCTGCGCCGCCCGCCACCTTGTCGATATAAGGCTCGCCCAGGCCCGCCACGCTGACCCGATCGATGTCGCCGACCTGGAAGTAACTGTGCAACGCCGCCGTGGCCTGATAATCGCCGTGCGATTCCAGTTCGATTTCGCACTCCGCACCCAGCTTGAAGCGGGCAATCAGCGTGAAGGCGTGCGGCCACAGTTTGCGGGTCTGCTCATTGTCTTTCAGCGTAAAGGTCAGGATGACGCCGTTGTCATCTTCATCGTGCGCCGTTAGGCTCCAGGGCTGGTTGCGGGCAAAACCGTGGGAGGGTTGCGCCACCGGGCCGAACCACGGCCAGCAGATCGGCACGCCGCCGCGGATGGCCTTGCCTTTGGCGAAGGGGGTATTGTTGCTGAGCCAAATCACCGGCTGCTCACCGCTGGGCTGCCAGGCCAGCAAATGGGCGCCCTGCAGTGCGACGGCTGCGCGCACTTTCGGATGCGACACCACAACCACGCCCAGCTCATCGAGTTGCCGCTGGCTGATGTATGGCGAAATCTGTTCGGAAACGGGCAGGGTGAAAATTTTCTCGTTCATTTCATGACCTATTGTTTGCCGGAGAGACAAATAAAAAAGGGCGACAAAAATGTCGCCCTCATTATCAGCTTAACATCATGCCATTACTTGGAGATGTGAGCGATCAGATCCAGAACCTTGTTGGAATAACCGGTTTCGTTGTCGTACCAGGAAACCAGTTTCACGAAGTTGTCGTTCAGTGCGATACCGGCTTTGGCATCGAACACGGAAGTCAGCACTTCGCCGTTGAAATCGGTGGAAACCACGTCGTCTTCAACGTAGCCCAGAACGCCTTTCATAGAACCTTCAGCGGCGTCTTTGATGGCTTTCTTGATTTCTTCGTAGGTAGCCGCTTTTTCCAGACGCACGGTCAGGTCAACAACGGATACGTTTGGCGTCGGTACGCGGAACGCCATACCGGTCAGTTTGCCTTTCAGCTCTGGCAGAACAACGCCAACCGCTTTCGCTGCGCCGGTAGAAGAAGGGATGATGTTCTGGGATGCGCCGCGGCCGCCGCGCCAGTCTTTGTGGGACGGGCCATCAACGGTTTTCTGAGTTGCGGTGGTCGCGTGAACGGTGGTCATCAGGCCTTCAACGATACCGAAGTTGTCGTTGATGACTTTAGCCAGTGGCGCCAGACAGTTGGTGGTGCAAGAGGCGTTGGACACGATGTCCTGGCCGGCATATTTATCAAAGTTGGCGCCGCGCACGAACATTGGGGTCGCATCTTTGGATGGGCCAGTCAGAACCACTTTTTTAGCGCCGGCGGTGATGTGCTTACGTGCGGTTTCGTCGGTCAGGAAGATACCGGTCGCTTCAGCAACCACGTCAACACCCACTTCGTTCCACTTCAGGTTAGCCGGGTCTTTCTCTGCGGTAACACGGATGGTTTTGCCGTTAACAACCAGGTGGCCGTCTTTAACTTCTACCGTACCGTTGAAACGGCCGTGAGTAGAGTCATACTTCAGCATGTAAGCCATGTACTCTGCGTCCAACAGGTCGTTGATTGCAACGATCTCGATGTCAGAACGCTCTTGAGCAGCACGGAAAACAATGCGACCGATACGGCCAAAACCGTTGATACCTACTTTGATAGTCATATATTCCACCAGCTATTTGTTAGTGAATAAAAGGTTGGTTGTAAAATTACAAAAACCTTACCCAGCGTCAAGCGGAATCGTGTCAATTCTTGCGGCAAGTCAAACCGGAAGGGTGGTTTTGCACGCTTATTGCACAGTCCATTTGCGCTCGGCCTCATCCGTTATATGGGGACAAGCCGCCAAGTATAAAGTCAGCATACGCAAGATGTGTGATCGCTATCACATATCATCGTGACGTGGCCTTTATGGGCTACAGTTTAGGCCAAAAAACCCTGCAGTGGTGTTAATTTTTTGTTATTATTAATCATTGTTTTCGTTGACATTATCCACATTCAGAGATAAGCACAAATGGCTAAAGAGACAACCCCCGGTCATCCGGTCACGGAACTGAATGAAATCCAACGTTATGTGACGCAACAGCGCGGCACCGAAGCGCCGTTCAGCGGCAAATTGCTGCACAACAAGCGCGAGGGCGTGTACCATTGCCTGTGCTGTAACCAGCCGCTGTTCTATTCCGAAACCAAATACGATTCCGGCTGCGGCTGGCCGAGCTTTTATGAGCCGGTTTCCGCCGATGCTATCCGTTATCTTGATGATAATTCACATAATATGCATCGTGTTGAAATCCGCTGTGGCCATTGCGACGCACACCTGGGGCACGTTTTCCCCGATGGCCCGCAGCCGACCGGCGATCGCTACTGCGTCAATTCCGCTTCACTGAGCTTTACCGATGGCGAAAATGGCGACCAAACGGCTGGTTAAGTGGTAATTTAACCAACAAAATCGATTCAGCTAATTATTCATCCGTAAGCGAGAAGGGCTCTGATGGACGTGAAAGATCTGATTGCGGCGATGACGCCCGAGATATACCAGCGCCTGGTACAGGCGGTTGAGCTGGGCAAATGGCCGGACGGCGTGGCGCTGACGCCGGAGCAAAAAGAAAACAGCCTGCAGGCGGTGATGCTGTGGCAGTCGATGAACAACGTCGATCCGCAGCACATGAGCATCGGCACCGACGGGCAGATCGTGATGAAGAGCAAGCAAGAGCTGAAACAGCAGTTTGTTGCCGAGCCGTTGGCCAAACTCAAACCGCAGTAAGGCTGCCCTAATGAAAGCGGGGCGATGTCGCCATCGCCCCGTCGATTCACCGTTTTTCGCCCTTAATTCCCAGCGATTCCGCCAGCTGCTGCGCCAGCCGATTGTCGTCATCCGCGCCGTATTCCCAGAACATCGCACCGCCCAATCCCTGACTTTTGATGTATTCGGCCTTGATGGCTACCGAACGCGGATTCTCGTAGGAGATTGCGAACAGCGGCTTGCCTTCGGCGGATTGCAGCGTCAGGTAAGGCACTTTGGCGTCGTCATCCCAGTGCTCGCGAAAACGATGCTGGGGATCGTTGAGCAATTTGCTGACGATATCGTGGTATTTAAAGTAAGTGTCTTTGCTGAGATCCAGCCCCAGCGCGTTGAACAGGGCGGTTTCTCGCGCGCTGAAGTAAGGTTGCGTCACCGGATGTTTGGCGGCGTCCGGCTTGTCCCAGTCGATACCCGCCTCGGTCGCCCGTTTCGGAACCCGGCCGTAGAAACCGATACCCAGGTTCATCTGCGCCGGTTTCAGGCCGGCAGCCAGATAATTCTTGACCACGAAATCGGCGCTGTAGCGGTCGGCGGCCGCCACGGTTGGCCAACGCTTTGAATCGTACAGGTTGGCATTGAAGTACTGCGTGCCGTAAGCCATGTCGTAGGTCATCAGATTGATGTAGTCGAGGTAAGGGGCAATGCTTTTCACATCAACCCATTCCTGTGGGCTTTTGACGTTGGCCCCGACGGCGATGGTTAACAGCTTGCCTTTATCCAGCGCCTGATGAAGCTCTTTCAGCAGCAGGGTGAAGTTGTCGCGATCCGCTGGTTGGCTTTCCACCAGCCCCCAGGCGCCGTTCACCGGATATTCCCAGTCCAGATCGATGCCATCCAGCTGATACTGGGCGATCACCTGCAGCGCGGAGCGGATGAATATCGCCCGGTTTTCCGCAGTTGCCGCGGCACCGGAGAAACCGCGTGCGCCCCAGCCGCCGACCGACAGCAGCACTTTCAGCTCGGGGTTCTGTTTACGCAGTATCGGCAGCCGTTGCAGATCGGCCGTGACCTTCGGCGACAGGTAGATCTGGTGGCGGCGAGCGGGGTCTTTCAGCGCTGCATTGGCTTCGTCTTTCTCGCCGTTGTAGATCAGGCCGAACGAATAGTTGAGGTGGGTGATTTGCGTGACGTCCAGCTTGTCGATGTCGCCACCGGGGCCAGCGGTGACGTCGCCGCCGCCGTTGAAGTAGCCGACGGAGAGATAAGCCGCCTGGGCCGTGCCTGCGCCGGCCATAGCCAACTGCACCGCCGCCAGCAAAGGCAGCAGTTTTCGGGTTATTTTCATGTCTGTCTCCTTGGGTCGGCAAGGCCGACCGTACCGCCAGGGGCGGTCACAATAAAACCGGGCTCAGCGGGCCCCGGATGCGTATAACCGATTGACGCCAAAAGCGTCGCAGCCATAACAGCAAAAGCGCCTGCTGCTCACAAGCGGCTGGCGGAGAAGAAGGACGATATTGTGAGCGGCGTCGAAGTTTCGCCGCCGCTCGGAGAAGGCGCCGCTGGCGCCCGGGAGGGTTAGTGGGCGAGAAACTGTGACAGGGTAACTAATTGTGCGCCGGCGCGCGCCATGTCCTGCAGCGCCCGCTCGCTGTCGTCCGGCTGCAGATTCACGCCGCGGCAGCCGTCGACGATCACCTGCGTTGGATAGCCGGCAGCCAGCGCATCCAGCACGCTGAACTTCACGCAGTAGTCGGTCGCCAGGCCCATGATTGCCAGCCGCCGGACGCCCTGCGATTGCAGCCAGCCGTGCAGTTCGGTCTGCGCTCGGTGGCCGTTATCGAAGAATGCGCTGTAGCTGTCGATATCGGTATCCTGCCCTTTGCGAAAAACGGCATTGATATGTTGCCGCTGTAACTGGGGGTGAAAATCGGCGCCGTGGCTCCCTTGCACGCAGTGCACCGGCCACCACACCTGCGGCAGGCCTTCCAGCTCGCCGAGGGTGCCGACCTGCGCATGGGAGTTCACCGCAAAACTGCGGTGATTAGCGGGATGCCAGTCCTGGCTGGCCACCACCGGCTCGCCACGCGCCAGACAGGCGGCGATCGCCTGATTGGCCACCGGGATGACGGCGTCGCCCGCCGTGACCGCCAGCGCGCCGCCGGGGCAGAAATCGTTTTGCAGATCGATCAACAACAGGGCCGTTTTCATCGCCGCTCCAGAGTTCAGTAGGTTAACCGTTGATGCTCAGTTCGCCGCGCAGGTCTTGCTGCATCAGGGCGCGGATTTGTTCCGGCGTCAGCGGCTGGCTCAGCAGGTAGTGCAGCTTGGTCAGGGCGGCTTCCACCGTCATGTCGAAACCGCTGATCACCCCGGCGTGCGCCAGCGCGTTGCCGGTGGCGTAGCCTTCCATATTGACGCGCCCGGAGATGCACTGCGTCAGGTTCACCACCACGATGCCGCGTTCTGAGGCCGCGCGCAACTCGTCGATCAGCTCGGCCTTCTGCGGCGCGTTGCCGACGCCGTAGGAACGCAGGATCAGCGCTTTGACCGGCTGCAGCAGGAAGTTGCGCACCACCGCGCCGGAAATGCCCGGATAGATAGTGACCACGCCGATCGGCTGCGGCGTAATGTCGTGCACCCGCAGCGCGCCGTTGCATGGCGGGCTGTCGATGCCTTGCTGGCGGCGAATGTGAATACCGGCTTCCAGCAGCGGCGGCAGATTCGGGGAGGCGAAGGCGTCGAAGCCGTCGGCGTGCGCTTTGGTGGTGCGGTTGCCGCGGAACAGCTTGTTGTTGAAGAACAGGCTGACTTCATTCACCGGATGGTTGGCCGCCAGATACAGCGCGTTGAGCAGGTTGGTCTGGCCATCGGAACGCAGCTCCGCCAGCGGAATCTGCGAGCCGGTGACGATCACCGGTTTAGCCAGGTTTTCCAGCATGAAGGAGAGTGCCGACGCGGTGAACGCCATGGTGTCGGTGCCGTGCAGGATCACGAAGCCGTCGTAGCGATCGTAGTTCTGCTTGATGTCGTCGGCGATGTGCTGCCAGTCTTCCGGTGTCATATCCGAAGAGTCAATCAATGGCGCATATTCATGAATGGTGAAATCCGGCATTTCCGGGCGATGGAATTCGGGCATCAGCGCCAGCTGGCGCTGCAGGTGGCCGGAAACCGGGATATAGCCGTGATCGGAACGCTGCATGCCGATGGTGCCGCCGGTGTAGGCGACGTAAATGGATTTCTTTTGCATGGTCATGATTTTAACAAAGATAAGATGGGCTGAATTATAGGGGCATGGCGGCAGAAAAAAAGCCCGGCGATGGCCGGGCTGCAGAATTATTTGTTAGCGGACTTCTCCGCAGGTGAGACAGATCGCATAACGGTTTTGCGGATCGTTCAGGTTATTGAACAAGCCCGGCTGTTCTTTCACCGCGTTGGCGACCGAGGCCAGCGGAGCGGGCAGCATGGCCTGAATCGCCGCCGGCAGCATGGCGTGAACGGAAACGCCGAACTGGCTGAGCACCATATCGCTCAGGCTTGGGGTATCGACGAACCAGTTGAGCTGCCACTGCTGCAGCTTCGCCAGCTCGGCGGCTTTTTTCACCGCGTCGTCGAAATCGCCCAATTGATCGACCAGGCCGTTGGCCTTGGCGTCGCTGCCGAGCCAGACGTGGCCCTGGGCGATTTGGTCAACCTGCTGCGGGGTCATCTTGCGCGATTTGGCGACCAAATCGAGGAAGTTCTTATACCCGTTTTCGATGTTCAGCTGCATCATCTGCGAGAACTCCTGCGGCAGCGCCTTGGTGACCGCAATGTCGGCCAGCGGCGAGGTCGCCACGCCATCGGTGTGCACGCCCAGCGTATCTAGGGTTTTCTCGTAGGTGTTGATGATGCCGAAAATGCCGATGGAACCGGTCAGGGTGCTCGGGCTGGCGATGATGTAGTCGGCCGGCGTCGAAACCCAGTAGCCGCCCGACGCGGCCATGCCGCCCATCGAAACCACCACCGGTTTGCCGGCGGCGCGCACGGCGGCCAGTTCGGAACGGATCACTTCGGATGCGCTGACGCTGCCGCCCGGGCTGTTGACGCGGAACACCACGGCCTTGATGGCCGGATCCAGACGGGCCTGACGCAGTTCGGCGGCGGTGGTATCACCCCCGACGTTACCCGGCGTCTGCGGGCCGTCCATGATGGCGCCATTGGCGAAGACCACGGCGATCTTGCCGCCCTGATTGGCGTCCGGCTTCGGCTGATAGTCGTAGATGCTGATGGCGTTGAAATCGTTCGCCTGTTTATCCCAGCCGAAGGTCTTGACCAGCTGATTTTCGATCGCGGTGCGCGAGGCCAGCTCGTCCACCAGCTTATTGTCCAGCGCATAGCGAGCGGTGTCGCCACCGGCTGCCTGCAGGCCGCTCAGCACGCCGGCGGCGCCCGGGAACAGCTGCTGTGGCGTCAGCTGGCGGTTGGCCGCGACGGTTTCCAGATAGTTCTGCCACAGGCCGCCAATCCAGCGGCTGTCCGCTTCGCGCGCCGCCGGAGACATATCGTCGCGGATCAGCGGTTCCACCGCCGATTTATAGGTGCCGACGCGGAAGATATTGGTGGTGACCTTGAGCATGTCCAGCAACGACTTGTAATACAGGTTGTTGGTGGCGAAACCGTGCAGATCGACCGCGCCCTGCGGCGACAGATAGACCTTGTTGGCGTAGCTGGCCAGGAAGTATTGCGTCTGGTTGTAGCTGTCGCCGATGGCGAAGATCGGCTTGCCGCTGTCGCGGAACTCGCGCAGCGCCTTGCCGATATAGCGCAGCGACGGCTGATCGGCGCCGACGAAGTCATTCAGCTGCAACACCATGCCGGTAATGTTTTTATCGTCTTTGGCCTTGCGGATGCTATCGACCACGTCGAACAGCGAGTTTTCCTGCAGACGGCTGCTGGAGGCGCCCAACAGCTCGCGGCCCCATTGCCGCACCCGGTTGTTTACCGAGGGCTGATCGACCACCACGCCGCTTAAATCGACCAGCAGCGCACCGCGCGCCGGGGCCGTCGTGGTGGAGGAACTTTGGAAGGACAGATAGATGCCGACCCCAACCAGGATCAGCAAGACCAGGAACAGGTTAAGGATCAGTTCCCTGATAAAATTCAGCAGACGCCATGTCCACCGGAAAATGCCGGCAATAATTTGCCACAATGTGCGCATGTGCTCTCCAACAAGAGTCGAGAATGTTCCGCTATCCTAATGAGCGGCCGGGGAAATGTCAGCTTTAAATCGTGGCACACAGACGCTATCGCCGAGGCTGTAACTCGTCGTTTAGCTATGTTAACGTGGCCGGAATGAAAATTGTTATCAGGAGTTTACGATGGATGCTCTGGATCTTTTATTGAATCGCCGCTCGGCTTCGCGCCTGGCGGAACCGGCGCCGGCGGGGGAAGTGCGCCAAAATATCATCAACGCGGGCCTGCGTGCGCCCGATCACGGCGCGCTGCAGCCGTGGCGTTTCGTGATGATCGAAAATCAGGGTCTGGAGCGCTTCAGCCAGCTGCTGCAGGCGGCGGCGAAACAGGATCAACTGGACGAAGCGGCGATCGAAAAGGCCACCAAGGCGCCGTTCCGCGCGCCGCTGATCATCACCGTCATTGCGCACTGCACTGAAGAGACCAAGGTGCCGCGCTGGGAGCAGGTGGTTTCCGCCGGTTGCGCGGTGCAGGCGATGCAGATGGCGGCGCTGGCGCAGGGCTTTAACGGCATCTGGCGCACCGGCGCCTGGACCGAGCATGCGCTGGTGCGCGAAGCCTTCGGCTGCCGCGAGCAGGACGAGATCGTCGGTTTCCTCTATCTGGGCACGCCGCAGCTGAAGGCCGCCACCAAGGTGACCCCGCCGGACAGCACGCCTTTCGTCAGCTATTTCTGAGTTTTCTCCCGCGGGGCGCGGCGAAAATGCGCCAAACCCCGCAAAATCGCATGGTTTCTGAGCAGGCCGTTCGCTTATCGCTGGCGCGCTCTTATCAATCCCTTCGGCAAGCGCTACCCTATGTTATCTTGAGTGCCGTTACCGAAGGGAGTGGACTATGACATCGCCAGCGATCCGTTTAACCCAGTACAGCCATGGCGCTGGCTGCGGCTGCAAAATCTCACCGAAAGTTCTCGAAACCATCTTGCACAGCGAGCGGGAAAAGTTTGTCGATCCGCGCCTGCTGGTCGGCAATGAAACCCGCGACGACGCGGCGGTGTACGACATCGGCAACGGCGTCGGCATCATCAGCACCACTGACTTTTTCATGCCGATCGTCGACGATCCGTTCGATTTCGGCCGCATTGCGGCCGCCAACGCCATCAGCGACGTGTACGCCATGGGCGGCAAACCGATCATGGCGATCGCCATTCTCGGCTGGCCGATCGCCAAGCTGCCGCCGGAGGTGGCGCAGCAGGTGATCGACGGCGGCCGTTTCGCCTGCCAGCAGGCGGGGATCGCGCTGGCCGGCGGCCATTCCATCGATGCGCCGGAACCTATTTTCGGCCTGGCGGTCACCGGCGTGGTCAATACCGAGCGGGTGAAGAAAAACAGCGCGGCACAGGCCGGGGCGAAACTCTATCTGACCAAGCCGCTGGGCATCGGCGTGCTCACGACCGCCGAGAAACAAAGCAAACTGCGCACTGAGCATCAGGGCCTGGCGACCGAAGTGATGTGCCGCCTGAACAAGCCGGGCGCCGACTTTGCCGAGGTGGCGGGCGTCACGGCGATGACCGATATCACCGGCTTTGGCCTGCTGGGCCACCTGAGCGAGGTGTGCCAGGGCTCCGGTCTGCAGGCGACGGTCTGGTTCGATCGGGTGCCGAAGCTGCCGGACGTCGAAGCGTATATCGCCGAAGGTTGCGTGCCGGGCGGCACCGGGCGCAACTTCGACAGCTATGGCCATCTGGTGGGCGAGATGAGCGATTTGCAGCGCCAGCTGCTGTGCGATCCGCAAACCTCCGGCGGCTTGCTGTTGGCGGTATTGCCAGAGGCGGAAGCGCAGGTGCTGGCGATTGCCGGGCAGCACGGTATCACCCTCAACGCCATCGGTGAGCTGCATGTGGCATCGGCCGGTAAGCCGCTGATCGAGGTCGTGTAGTGTCCAACATCCAAGGAAGGCCGGACAGCGACGATTACCCACGCATTTTCCTGCAGGACGTGCCGCTGATTGACGTGCGCGCACCGATCGAATTTCAGCAGGGCGCCTTCGCACAGGCGGTGAATTTACCGCTGATGATCGACAGCGAACGCCAGGCGGTCGGCACCTGCTATAAGCAGCATGGGCAGCAGGCGGCGATCGCGCTCGGCCACAGCCTGGTGAACGGCAAACTGCGCGAACAGCGCACCGCCGCCTGGCTGGCGGCCTGCTCAGCGCGGCCCGAAGGCTATATTTACTGCTTCCGCGGCGGGCTGCGCTCGCAGCTGGTGCAGCAATGGCTGCACGAGGCCGGCGTGGATTATCCGCGTATCACTGGCGGTTATAAAGCGCTGCGCAATTATCTGCTCGGTGTACTGACGCAAAGCGCGCAATTGCCGATGGCCCTGGTGGGCGGTAATACCGGCAGCGGCAAGACGCTGCTGGTCAACGAACTGGCCGACGGCGTCGATCTGGAAGGCGCGGCGCGCCATCGCGGTTCATCTTTTGGCCGAACGCTGGCGGGGCAGAGCTCGCAGATAGATTTTGAGAATCGTCTGGCTGTGTTATTGCTGAAAAAACAGCATGGTGGCAGCCGCCGTTGGGTGCTGGAAGACGAAGGGCGGATCATCGGCAGCAACAATCTGCCGTTGCCGTTGTTCAACGGCATGCAGCAGGCGCCGGTGGCGGTGATCGACGATCCGTTCGATATTCGTCTGGCGCGTCTGCAGGCCGAATATATCGACGGTATGCGCGAACAGTTCGAACAGGCCTATGGCATGGAAGAGGGCTGGCGGCAGTACGACGACTATTTGCATCATGGCCTGTTCGCCATTCGCCGCCGTTTGGGCCTGGAGCGCTTCCAGCAGTTGACGCAGCGGCTGGAGGCGGCGCTGCGGGCGCAGCGCCTCAGCGGCGAGGGCGACGCGCACCGCGAGTGGTTGGCGCCTCTGTTGCAGCAGTACTACGATCCGATGTATTGCTATCAGTTGGAAAAGAAAGCCCAGCGGATCGTCTTCCGCGGGAACTATGCAGAAGTAAGAGAATTCTTGATGACGTTCAGCCAGAAAAACGGTGATTAATGCGACTGTTCATAGCCGAGAAACCGAGTTTGGCGCGCGCCATTGCCGACGTCTTGCCCAAGCCGCATCGCCGCGGCGACGGCTATATCGCCTGTGGCAACAACGACGTGGTGACCTGGTGCGTCGGCCATCTGTTGGAGCAGGCCCAGCCTGACGCCTATGACAGCCGCTATGCGCGCTGGTCGTTGGCGGATCTGCCAATCATCCCCGAAAAATGGCGCTTACAGCCACGCCCTTCGGTCAGCAAACAGCTCAACGCCATTAAAAAGCTGCTGCTCGAAGCCGATGAAGTGGTTCACGCCGGTGACCCGGATCGCGAGGGGCAACTGCTGGTGGATGAGGTGCTGGACTACCTGGATTTGACGGCGGAGAAGCGCCAGAACGTGCGCCGCTGTCTGATCAACGATCTCAATCCGCAGGCGGTGGAGCGTGCTGTCGGGCGTCTGCGCGACAACCGTGATTTCATTCCGTTGTGCGTGTCTGCGCTGGCGCGTTCGCGCGCCGACTGGCTGTACGGCATCAATATGACCCGCGCCTACACGCTGTTGGGCCGCAACGCCGGTTACGACGGCGTGCTGTCGGTGGGCAGGGTGCAGACCCCGGTGCTCGGATTGGTGGTGCGCCGCGATGAAGAGATCGAAAACTTTGTGCCAAAAGACTTCTTTGAGGTCAAGGCGCACATCGTCACGCCGAAAGAAGAACGCTTTGTGGCGCTGTGGCAACCCAGCGAGTCCTGCGAACCTTATCAGGATGAAGAGGGGCGTTTGCTGCACCGGCCGTTGGCGGAGCACGTGGTCAAGCGCATCGAGGGGCAGCCTGCCCTGGTCACGTCCTATAATGATAAACGGGAATCAGATACCGCGCCGCTGCCGTTCTCGCTCTCTACGCTGCAAATCGAGGCGGCCCGGCGCTATAACCTCAGCGCGCAACAGGTGCTGGACGTTTGCCAGCGGCTGTACGAAACCCACAAATTGATCACCTATCCGCGTTCCGACTGCCGCTATCTGCCGGAAGAACATTTCGCCGGCCGCCACGCGGTGCTGAACGCCATCAGCATGCACCAGCCTGAGCTGTATCCGCAGCCGGTGATCGACAGCGATCGCCGCAACCGCTGCTGGGACGATAAAAAGGTCGATGCGCACCACGCCATTATTCCCACCGCCCGCGCCGGCAAGGTGAATCTGACGCAGGATGAACGGAATGTGTATGGGCTGGTGGCGCGCCAGTACTTGATGCAGTTCTGCCCGGATGCGGTGTTCCGCAAATGCGTGATCGAGCTGGATATCGCCGGCGGCAAATTCATCGCCAAGGCGCGTTTCCTGGCGGAGGCCGGTTGGCGTACGCTGCTGGGCAGCAAGGAGCGCGACGAGGAAAACGAAGGCGCGCCGCTGCCGGTGGTGGCCAAGGACGATGAGCTGCTGTGCGAGCGCGGTGAAGTGGTGGAGCGCCAGACGCAGCCGCCGCGGCCGTTTACCGACGCCAGCCTGTTGTCGGCCATGACCGGCATCGCGCGTTTTGTACAAGATAAAGCGTTAAAGAAAATCCTGCGGGCGACCGATGGTTTAGGTACGGAAGCGACGCGAGCGGGGATCATCGAATTGCTGTTCAAACGGGCGTTTCTGTACAAGAAGGGGCGCTATATTCACTCCAGCGAAACCGGGCGCGCGTTGATTCACTCGCTGCCGGATCTTGCTGCGCGTCCTGATATGACGGCCAACTGGGAAGCCACGCTGACGCAAATCAGCGAGAAATCCTGCCGCTATCAGGACTTTATGCAGCCGTTGGTCGGCACGCTGCAAGAGCTGATTTATCAGGCCAAGCAGAGCCGGGCGAGCATGGCGTTTCGTGGGTTGCCGCCGCCGCCTTCCAGCGGGGGCAAAAAACGCAGGAAAAGCGCCGGCAAGGCGCAGGAGAAGAGTGAATGAAGCATGGACTCAGTGGGGTTTTAGCCGCCGCTGTCTTGGCGTTTTCCGGCCTGGCCGCCGCCAATCGCGGCGATGTGGACGTGGTGTTGCCGGTTTCGCCGGAGATTTGGGGCACGGCCAAAAGCGGCGTCAACCCGCCGCCGGCGCAGCCCTGCAACCGCTGTTGTGTCTACCAGAACCAGAATTATTCCGAAGGGGCGGTGCTCAAAGTCGAAGGGGAAGTGCTGCAGTGCGTGCGTGAGCCTAACACCATCGGCACCAATCCCTTGATTTGGGTGCGATTGAAGAAGTGACGATGTAACCTATCGCCGCGCTCAGCGCGCATCGCCTTGCGCGGCGATATAGTCCGCCAGCAGTGGAACGTCGGCGGGCGCCAGGGCGTATTCCTGCGCCTGTTGCGGCGTGACCCAGACCAGCGCCGAGTGGCAATGCAACTGCAATTCACCGGAGAACTCTGCGACTCGCCAGGCATGCAGCCGGATGAGGCGTTCGCCTTGCTGCCACTGATTGCTGCCCACATGGTCGCCGATACGGGCGCAAATCCCCAACTCTTCATCCAGCTCGCGCGCCAGCGCCTCTGGCTGGCTTTCGCCGGCTTCAACCTTGCCGCCGGGAAACTCCCACAGACCGGCCTGATCGCTGCCTGCGCCGCGCTGGGCCAGTAAAATGTGGCCGTTCTGTTCCAGAATAGCGGCTACCACGTCGATAATTTTCATTGGCTTCACAGAGTAAAACCCCGGCGAGCGCCGGGGTGATGGGTTTACAGCGTAAATTCCGCCCAGACCGGCGCATGGTCGGAAGGTTTTTCCATGCTGCGGGTTTGGTAATCGATGCCGGTGGCGATGCAGCGCGAAGCCAGAGGGGTGCTGGCCAGCAGCAGATCGATACGCAGGCCGCGGTTGTCGTCGAACCCTTTGGAACGGTAGTCGAACCACGAGAATTCGTCGCTGCGCCCCGGGTTGGCGTGGCGGTAGGTGTCCACCAGCCCCCAGTTCAGCAGGCGGTCCATCCATTCGCGCTCTTCCGGCAGGAAGGAACACTTGCCGGTGCGCAGCCAGCGTTTACGGCTGTCTTCGCCGATGCCAATGTCATAATCGCTCGGGCTGATGTTCATGTCACCCATGATCAATACCGGGGATTCCGCCGACAGCTGCTGCTCCAGGTAGTTTTGCAAATCCTGATAAAAGCGTGTTTTAGCCGGGAATTTGATCGGGTGGTCGCGGCTTTCACCTTGCGGGAAGTAGCCGTTGATCACCGTCAGCGTGCCCTGCGGCGTAGCCAGATCGGCCATGATGATGCGACGCTGCGCATCTTCTTCATCGGTCGGGAAACCGCGGCGCACGGCCAGAGGCTCCGCTTTGGTCAGCAGCGCTACGCCGTAATGGCCTTTTTGCCCGTGATAGAACACGTGATAGCCGTGCTGGCTGACTTCTTCCAGCGGGAACATGTCGTCGTGAACTTTCGTTTCTTGCAGGCCGATCACGTCGGGCTGGTGCTGTTCGATAATTGCCGCCAGCTGATGCGGACGCGCGCGCAGTCCATTGATATTAAAAGAGACAAACTTCATGAGCGGTGCCGTTTTCACGAGAAAAATGTGCTGTGATAGTAGCAGAGTTTGGCGGGAAATGTAACGCAGACAGCGGCGGGACCGCTGGTTGCGCAGCGGCTTTATTTCGCCCAGCGGTCGTAATTTTTGGGTTGATAGTCGTCAAACTGTTGCAGCAGCGTTTGCGCCGATTCACTGATGTGCAGGGTGCCGAGGTAGTCGTGGCGCATAAAGCCCTGATCGGCGACGTGCTCGAGGAACTGGCTCAGCGGGCGGTAGAAGCCGTTGACGTTGAGCAGGCCGACCGGTTTGTTGTGATAGCCGATTTGCCCCCAGGTCCAGATTTCAAACAGCTCTTCCAGCGTGCCGATGCCGCCGGGCAGGGCGATAAAACTGTCCGCCAGCGCCGCCATACGGGCTTTGCGCGTATGCATATCCGGCACCACTTCCAATTCAGTCAGGCCGCGATGCGCGGTTTCCGCTTCAACCAGGCGCTCGGGGATAATGCCGACAGCTTCACCGCCCGCCGCCAACACCGCGTCCGCCACGATCCCCATCAATCCTTTTTTGCCGCCGCCGTAGATTAAACGGCGCCCCTGTGCGGCCAGCAGCTGCCCCAGTTGACGAGCCTGCTCGGCATAAGCGGGATTGACGCCTTCGCTGGCGCCACAAAAAACGCAAATATTGTTTCGCATCCACCTGTTCCTTACTGCACTAAAGAAGCCAGTGGTATAGCGAATTGTCGGCCGGAGTTCAAGTTACGGCTGGGAGGCGGAAATAAAACGCTGGATGAGAGCGCCGTTCGACGGTGTGAGTTTTCCCGAAGCGCGAGTGATAGATGCGATGTGCTTTGATGAGGTTTGGGGGATTTTATAAAAGATGGTGGTGGGGGAAGGATGATTCGTCGCTGCACGACTCACCCTGCGGGCCGCGCTGAAGCGCGTTGTCTCACTGCGTGAGACTCGAACCTTATCGAAGCTTCTCATCCTTCCCCAGTGCGGAGCATTATGGGTGCGATGTGCTTTAAGTTTATTTGGGTTTTCTATAAAGAGATGGTGGTGGGGGAAGGATGATTCGTCGCTGCGCGACTCACCCTGCTGGCCGCGCTGAAGCGCGTTGTCTCACTGCGTGAGACTCGAACCTTGTCGAAGCTTCTCATCCTTCCCCAGTGCGGAGCATTATGGGTGCGATGTGCTTTAAGTTTATTTGGGATTTTCTATAAAGAGATGGTGGTGGGGGAAGGATTCGAACCTTCGAAGTCTGTGACGGCAGATTTACAGTCTGCTCCCTTTGGCCGCTCGGGAACCCCACCATGGTATTCATGGATTTACAAATTGTCGTTCCAGTTTTATCCGGAAGAAACCTGGCCGGTTTCTTTACTGCGTCCTCGCTCCTGGCGGAGAGAAGATGGTGGTGGGGGAAGGATTATTCGTCACTTCGTTCCTCACCCTTCGGGCCGCGCTAAAGCACGTTATCCTTCCCTTTCTGATTCGCTTTAACCCAATGCGTATCAGCAACGAAAAGATGGTGGTGGGGGAAGGATTCGAACCTTCGAAGTCAGTGACGGCAGATTTACAGTCTGCTCCCTTTGGCCGCTCGGGAACCCCACCATATACATGGCTATTTAACTGGCCTTGCTTGCGAGAGCGCTGTCTCGGTAAGCGGGGCGCATCATATCAAATGAAGCGGATGTGTAAAGCATTGAAATGCAGAAAATGAATCGTTTGCCGTTTTTTTATTCTTGGCGGTGCATCCCTGAACGAAATGCACCGATTTATTGAGCGATTACAGAATAACGGTGCGGTTGCCGTAGACGAAGACGCGCTGCGCCAGCACCTGATACAGCGCGCGGCTGAGCACATTTTTCTCCACGTCGCGGCCGGCGCGCATCATATCCTCGGCGGAATAGGTGTGATCGACGTGGATCACGTCCTGCATGATGATCGGGCCTTCGTCGAGATTGTCGTTAACGTAGTGGGCGGTGGCGCCGATGATTTTTACCCCGCGCTCATAGGCCTGGTGATAAGGGCGCGCGCCGATAAACGCCGGCAGGAACGAATGGTGAATGTTGATCACCTGATTCGGATAATGTTGCACGAAGGCCGGGGTCAGCACGCGCATATATTTGGCCAGCACCACGTAATCCGGCTGATATTGATCGATCTTGGCCGTCATTTCGCGGTCATGCTGTTCACGCGTCAAGCCTTCGTGGCTCACCAGATGGAAAGGAATATCGAAACGCTCCACCAGCGATTGCAGCGTGTCGTGGTTGCCGATCACGGCGGCGATTTCAACGTCGAGGCCGCCATAGGCGCTTTTCATCAACAGATCGCCCAGGCAGTGGGCCTCTTTGGTGACCAGCACCACGATGCGACGGCGCCCGGTGCTGTGCAGCTCACGCAACGAACCTTCCGGCAGCGCGCTGTCCAGATCGGCCAGCAGCGTGTTGTCGTTGAAAATGCCTTCCAGCTCGGTGCGCATGAAGAAACGCCCGGTGCGGTGATCGACGAACTCATTATTCTGCACGATATTGAGTTCGTGCTTGTAACAGATGTTGGTGATCTTGGCGATCAGCCCTTTGGCGTCCGGGCAGATGGTGCGTAACACTTTCCGTTGTACATTTTGGTGTGGCATGGGTTTGAGGATCCTGTCTGATACTGAACGGCCTGTCTGCGCAGGCGTAAACGTGAAGCGCCGGCCGGCTAGCGCCCGCAGCACTTCTTGTATTTTTTCCCTGAGCCACAGGGACACATCGCATTTCTGCCGGGCTGGGGTTTGGTGCCATCGATATAATACCAACGTTGATCGCGACGAAGGAAGCGCGAGCGCTCATGCATCGCCTGTGGTTCGCCGCTTTCGCCATCGATAAAGCGGGCGATGAATTCGACGAAGCCTTCATCCGGCTCATGACCGGCTTTCTCTTCCACGATCGTCAGGCCTAACCATTCGGTATTTTTAAAGCTGTCGACGATTGCATTGCGCCACGCTTCGGCGCCGCAGTCGGGGTGCCAGGTGGCGATCAGATAGTCGACGTTATGACTCACGTAGGCGGTGAAGCGTGAACGCATCAGCTGACCGGGCGTGGGCGCCGGCTGATTGCCGCTGATAAAAGGGGCGCAGCACGCGTTATACGCCTGTCCGCTGCCGCATGGGCATGATTCGGGCAAAATAACTCCTGAGAACACGAGGCAGAAAATGAATTTAGCGCATATGTTACCTAACAACATTCGTCAGTGACAATCTACCCTGAAAGCAGAGAACACCTTTCACCGCGAGGATGGCGCTATGCGGCAAATCAAGATCGGACTGGCGCTGGGGGCGGGCTCGGCCAAAGGCTGGGCGCACATCGGCGTGATTAATGCGATAAAGAAACTGGGGATTGAGGTTGATATCGTGGCCGGTTGCTCCGTCGGCGCGTTGGTGGGGGCGGCGTTCGCCAGCCACCGTCTGCCGGCGATGGAGCAGTGGGTGCGATCGTTCAGCTATTGGGACGTGATTCGCCTGATGGATTTTTCCTGGCACCGTGGCGGCCTGTTGCGCGGCGAGCGGGTGTTTAACGCCGTCGGACAGTTGTTGAAGATCAATGATATCGCCGAATGTGCGCTGAAGTTCGGCGCCGTGACGACCAATCTCAGCACCGGGCGTGAGCTGTGGCTGACCGAAGGCGATATTCATCAGGCGATACGCGCCTCCTGCAGCATGCCTGGGCTGTTGGCACCGGTGTGGGCCGACGGCTATTGGCTGGTGGATGGCGCGGTGGTCAATCCGGTGCCGGTGTCGCTTTGCCGCGCCATGGGCGCCGATATCGTCATCGCGGTCGATCTGCAGCATGACGCGCACCTGATGCAGCAGGATCTGTTCTCGATACGTATCGAGGAAGAAAGCCCGGACGATGCGCCAGCGGCCACCTGGCGCGGGCGTCTGCGGGAGCGCATCGGCAGAATGCGGCAGCGCAAACCGGCGACGGCGCCCACGGCGATGGAGGTCATGGGCACCTCGATTCAAATGCTGGAAAATCGCCTGAAACGCAACCGGATGGCGAGCGATCCGCCGGATGTGCTGATTCAACCTTTTTGCCCGCAAATCTCGACGCTGGATTTCCACCGCGCCGATGAAGCGATCGAAGCGGGATTGCTGGCGGTGGAAAAACAACTGGATCGGTTGTTGCCGTTGATAAAAAATAGATAATTCTCGGTTCTCGGTTGGCATTGCGCGGTCAGTCTGTTTCAGACGAGCATAAGTGACCTTTTTGAGCCACTATTACACTATGGAAAGGGACGAGGCTCGGCTGATGGCATTACCACTTACTCACAAGCGCATCTTGATCGTTGAGGACGAACAGGTTTTTCGTTCGGTGCTGGTCGGTTATTTGGCCTCGCTGGGCGCTGAAACCGGCGAGGCGACCAACGGTTTACAGGCGTTGAGTGCCGTCGATGACTTCAAGCCGGATCTGATTCTGTGCGATCTCGCGATGCCGGAAATGGGCGGTATCGAATTCGTTGAACACCTGCGTTTACAGGGGGTACAGATCCCGGTGCTGGTGATCTCGGCCACCGACAAGATGGCGGACATCGCCAAGGTGCTGCGGTTGGGCGTGCAGGATGTGCTGCTCAAGCCGCTGACCGATCTCAACCGCCTGCGTGAAGCGGTGCTGGCGTGCTTATACCCCAATATGTTCACCTCCCAGGCGATTGAAGAGGTTGAACTGTTTCAGGATTGGGACGCGCTGAGCAAAAATCCTTCCGAAGCCGTCAAACTGCTTAAACAATTGCAGCCGCCGGTACAGCAGACCATTGCGCATTGCCGGATCAACTATCGGCAGTTAACCACCGGCGAAAATCCCGGCCTGGTGCTGGATATCGCCGCCTTGTCAGAAAAGGATCTGGCATTCTATTGTCTGGACGTCACGCGCGCCGGCGATAATGGCGTATTGGCGGCTTTGTTGTTGCGCGCGTTATTTAATGGGCTGCTGCAAGATCATCTGGCTAATCAACAGCATCGTCTGCCGCAAATGTCGGCATTGTTAAAGCAGGTTAATCAATTATTGCGGCAGGGGAAATTAGACGGTCAATTCCCTCTGTTGTTGGGATATTATCACACCGAAAATAAAAACCTGATCCTGGTTTCCGCCGGGCTGCATGCCAACGTCAATACCGGTGACAATCAAATCCAGCTGAACAACGGCGTGCCGCTGGGGACGCTCGGAGCTACCTACATGAATCAGATCAGTCAGCGCTGTGCCGCCTGGCAGTGTCAGGTATGGGGCAGCGGGGGCCGATTGCGGCTGATGCTCAGCGCTGAATAACAGGCAGCGATCGGCGAGATCTTAAGCTATTCACTTATCGGTAATTAAACCGTTTATTTATTCTCCCGATTATCCGAACGGGTAATAGTCCTAAATGTTTTCTATTTGTGTTCCGGCTAATGCTCGGCGCGTATAAGCTGGTATACTCCGAAGGTTTTTTTATATCGAGCCAAGCTCATAAAATGAGCGTCTTAGCTTTAAGAGAGGAAATAATGCCTGCTGTAAATCGCAAAGTCAGAAAAGCCGTGATCCCGGTTGCAGGCTTGGGTACGCGGATGTTGCCGGCCACCAAAGCCATTCCGAAAGAAATGCTGCCGCTGGTTGATAAACCGCTGATCCAATACGTCGTCAATGAGTGCATTGCGGCGGGGATTAACGAGATTGTGCTGGTCACCCACTCCTCCAAGAACTCGATCGAAAACCATTTTGATACCAGTTTCGAACTCGAAGCGATGCTGGAAAAACGCGTCAAGCGCCAATTGCTGGATGAAGTGCAGTCGATCTGCCCGAAAGGCGTTACCGTGATGCAGGTTCGTCAGGGCAATGCCAAAGGCCTGGGGCACGCAATTATGTGTGCCTACCCGATGGTGGGCGATGAGCCGGTCGCGGTGGTGCTTCCTGACGTGATCCTCGACGAATACAGCGCCGATCCGAAAAAAGACAACCTGCACGAAATGCTGCAGCGCTTCGAAACCACCGGCGTTAGCCAAATCATGGTTGAACCCGTGCCGCATAAGGATGTCGGAAACTACGGCGTAGCCGACTGCAAGGGCGTCGATTTGCAACCGGGCGAAAGCGCGCCGATGGTCAGCGTGGTCGAGAAGCCGTCGCCGGATAAAGCGCCTTCCAACCTGGCGATTGTCGGGCGTTACGTATTGTCCGCCGATATTTGGCCGCTGTTGGCGAAAACGCCTCCAGGCGCCGGCGATGAAATTCAGCTGACTGACAGCATCGAAATGCTGATGCAGCAGGAAACGGTGGAAGCGTATCACCTGAAAGGCGTGAGCCATGACTGCGGTAACAAACTGGGTTACATGCAGGCTTTTGTAGAGTACGGCATGCGTCATGCCAGCCTGGGCAAAGAATTTTCTCAGTGGCTGCAACAGGTTGTTGCCGCTGACAAGAAGTAATTTGATCTTTCGTCTTAATTTGAAAAACTAGGATTTTCACATGAAAGTAACAGTTTTTGGTATTGGTTATGTGGGGCTGGTACAGGCCGCGGTGCTGGCTGAAGTTGGCCATGACGTTATGTGCATCGATGTTGATGAGCGAAAAGTCGAAAACCTGAAAAAAGGGAATATCCCGATTTTTGAGCCGGGCCTGGCGCCGCTGGTGCAGCAAAACTATGAGGCCGGACGCCTGCATTTCACCACCGATGCCAAAGCGGGCGTGGCGCACGGGAATATCCAGTTTATCGCCGTCGGCACGCCGCCGGATGAGGACGGCTCCGCCGATCTGAAATATGTCACCGCGGTGGCGCGCACCATCGCCGAGCACATGACCGATCGCAAAGTGGTGATCGACAAATCCACCGTGCCGGTCGGCACGGCGGACAAGGTGCGTCAGGTGATGGCGGAAACGCTGGCTAAGCGCGGCAGCAACGTGCCGTTCGACGTGGTGTCCAACCCTGAATTCCTGAAGGAAGGCGCTGCGGTGGCTGACTGCATGCGCCCTGAGCGCATCGTGATCGGTACCGATAATAAAGAGGTGATCGAACCTATTCGCGAGCTGTACGAGCCGTTTAACCGCAATCACGATCGTATGATCATGATGGATATCCGCAGCGCGGAGCTGACCAAATACGCCGCCAACTGCATGCTGGCGACCAAAATCAGCTTTATGAACGAAATGTCCAACCTGGCGGAAATGCTGGGTGCGGACATCGAGAAAGTGCGCCAGGGCATCGGTTCCGATTCACGCATCGGCTATCACTTCATCTACCCTGGCTGTGGCTACGGTGGCTCTTGCTTCCCGAAAGATGTGCAGGCCTTGATCCGCACGGCGGAGCAGATCGGTTACCAACCGAAGCTGTTGCAGGCGGTAGAGCAGGTCAACTACCAACAGAAAGACAAGCTGAGCAGCTTTATCAAAGACTATTTCGGCAGCGATTTGAAGGGCAAAACCTTCGCACTGTGGGGCCTGGCGTTCAAGCCGAATACCGATGACATGCGTGAAGCCTCCAGCCGCGTGCTGATGGAGCAACTGTGGGCTGCCGGCGCCACCGTTCAAGCCTACGATCCGGAAGCGATGAACGAAGTTCAGCGCATCTATGGCCAGCGTGACGATCTGAAACTGATGGGCACCAAAGAGGCTGCGTTGCACGGCGCCGATGCGCTGGTGATTTGCACCGAATGGCAGAATTTCCGCGCGCCGGACTTCGACGTGATCAAGGGTGCGTTGAAACAGCCGGTGATCTTCGATGGACGTAACCTGTACGATCCGGAGCGTTTGGCGAATCGTGGCTTTACCTACTATGCGATTGGCCGCGGCGCATCGATTAAACCGGTTATTTAAGGAGTGGCCATGAAATTCCTGGTTACAGGCGCCGCAGGGTTTATTGGTTATCACGTTGCAGAGCGTTTGTTGACCGCCGGGCATCAGGTTGTCGGCATCGATAACCTGAATGACTATTATGACGTGGGCCTGAAAACGGCCCGTCTGGACAGACTGGCGGATAAGCCGGGATTCCGCTTTATCAAGCTGGATTTGGCCGATCGCGAAGGCATGGCGGCATTGTTCGCCGAGCATCAGTTTCAGCGCGTCATTCATTTGGGCGCGCAAGCCGGCGTGCGTTATTCGCTGGTCAACCCGTTGGCTTATGCGGACGCCAACCTGATCGGCCATTTGAACGTGCTGGAAGGCTGCCGGCATAATAAGGTCGAGCATTTACTTTACGCGTCCTCCAGCTCTGTTTATGGCCTCAATCGCAAGCTGCCGTTTGCTACCGAAGATTCTGTCGACCACCCTGTGTCACTGTATGCGGCAACCAAAAAAGCCAATGAGCTGATGTCACACAGCTACTCTCATTTATACGGTCTTCCGACGACGGGGCTGCGCTTCTTTACCGTATATGGTCCCTGGGGGCGTCCGGATATGGCGCTGTTCAAGTTTACCAAGGCCATATTGGCGGGGGAGAGCATCGATGTATATAACCACGGTGAAATGCACCGTGACTTTACTTACATTGATGATATCACCGAGGCGATTGTGCGGCTGCAGGCGGTTATTCCGCAGGCAGATCCGTCATGGACCGTTGAACAGGGATCGCCGGCGACCAGTTCCGCGCCGTATCATGTTTATAATATCGGCAATAACTCCCCCGTTAAACTGATGGAATATATCACGGCATTGGAGCAGGCTTTGGGGGTAACGGCCCGCAAGAATATGCTGCCGATGCAACCTGGCGACGTGATGGATACCAGCGCGGATACCGCAGAGCTTTATCGTGACATTGGTTTTAAGCCGGAAACCAGCGTTGAAGAGGGTGTGAAGCGCTTTGTTGATTGGTATAAGGCATTCTACCAGGTTCAATAATTGAACGAGGGTAAATGCGATAAAGGGGCCTTAGGGCCCTTTTTTTTCACTGGGATTTCGTGCAAGGAGGAAAATGCGAATTAGGATATTTACTAAAAGAAAAGGGATGAGGCGGGATCACGGCTATAAGCTTTAAAATGAAAAGGCCCCCCGCAGGGGGCCTTTCAGATACGGACTGAATCGCTATTACAGCAGGAAATCATCCAGAGATTTACCTTGCTCTTCGATAGCTTTCTTAATCACCGCAGGGGTACGGCCTTGGCCGGTCCAGGTTTTCAGTTCGCCGTTTTCGTCTTTATATTGGTATTTAGCAGGACGTGCTGCACGTTTTGCTTTGCCGGCAGCCTTGTTGGCAGCCATGGTTTGCAGCAGTTCATTCGGATCGATACCGTCAGCAATCAGCATTTCGCGGTATTGCTGCAGTTTACGGGTGCGTTCTTCGATTTCTGCTTGAGCCTGGCTGTCTTCTTCGCGACGTTCGTTCACAACAACTTCCAGTTTCTCGAGCATTTCTTCCAGCGTTTCCAGTGTGCATTCTCTTGCCTGGGCGCGCAGAGTGCGGATGTTGTTCAAAATCTTTAATGCTTCGCTCATTGTCCTAGTCTCAAATTATATTGGTGGGGGGCGTCTCGATAATAATAGAGTGCTATTTTCCTTTCTGCAATAGCCAAATTGACTTGAATACTCAAATTTACCTTTTAAAAAACCGTTAATCGGATCTGTCCGACTAATATAGGAAGGGCTGTTAACTATTACCCTCACCGCACTTAAGTCAAAAATTCAGCAGGCATGCTTTAAAATGCGCGTGGCACAAGGCTTTCATCGATAAGTTATCGCTGTAATTTATATCAATATTACAATGGGTTCTGTGGGCTTAATCACGTCATGACCAGGCAGACATTGTAAACAATAGGGGTATCTGGGTAAAGATTGCGTCAGGAAACGTCGGGGGAGAACGAAGGTGATTAAATGCCCTGTATTGGCCTCACGTATAATAGGCAAGCACTCCGCCGCGGTTGCGGCGCCTGCCGAGGTGAAAGGGGGGATTATGCATTAATCGGCAAATGACCGGCTTAACCATTAGCAAGAATTAATAGTGATGACAGGCATACATTATCCTGTAAATAGCGGTAAAAAGAACGGGCCGACAGAAGGATATGTTTCGCTTGAAAGCGCATTATTACGGCGAACGCAATATTCGCTCGCTTTGGGCTGAGCCGGGGGGCGGGTTATGGTACACTCACCGTCCTAATCAACATTTGAATATTTCTTATACCATCGGAGTTGCGGGGCCATGGCTCAACTTTATTTTTATTACTCTGCGATGAATGCCGGCAAGTCCACCGCGCTGCTACAGTCTTCATATAACTATCAAGAACGTGGTATGCGCACGCTGGTGTTCACTGCGGAGATCGATCACCGCTTTGGGGTGGGCAAAGTCAGCTCGCGCATCGGTTTATCCTCGCAGGCCCAGCTCTATAACAACGACTCGATGCTGTACGCCATGATTCAGCAGGAGCATCAACAGCAGCCGGTGCATTGCGTGCTGCTGGATGAAAGCCAGTTTCTGACCAAGGCCCAGGTTGAGCAATTGTGCGATGTGGTGGACCAACTGGACATTCCCGTATTGTGCTACGGCCTGCGTACCGATTTTCTCGGTGAGCTGTTTATCGGCAGCCAATATTTGCTGGCCTGGGCTGATAAGCTGGTGGAATTGAAAACCATCTGCCACTGCGGGCGCAAAGCCAATATGGTGTTGCGGTTGGATGAAAACGGCCAGGCGATGCACGCCGGTGAGCAGGTGGTGATTGGCGGTAACGAGAGCTATGTCTCCGTCTGCCGCAAGCATTATAAAGAAGCGATTCACTCCCTGGAGTAGGGGAGAAAACGCCGCCAAAGCCCGCTGAAGCGTTTTGGTGACCTGAGTCGAAATGCAGCGCCTCGGGCGCAATAAAAAACCCGCCGTGTGGCGGGTTTTTTTATCGGTTCACGGAACCGTTATTTCTTGGGCTTCTTTACCGCGGTTTTGGCGGCAGCAGGAGCGGCAGCTTCCTCTTCTACCGCTTCGCTGAATTCGCGGCCGTAGAAGGTATCCAGCATGATTTGCTTCAGTTCGGCAATCAGCGGATAGCGCGGGTTGGCGCCGGTGCATTGGTCGTCGAACGCGTCTTCCGACAGCTTGTCGACTTTCGCCAGGAAGTCCGCCTCCTGCACACCCGCTTCACGGATGGAGGTTGGGATGCCCAACTCGGTTTTCAGCTCGTCCAGCCAGGCCAGCAGTTTCTCAATCTTCTGCGCGGTGCGGTCGCCCGGGGCGCTCAGGCCGAGGTGGTCGGCGATTTCAGCGTAGCGGCGGCGCGCCTGAGGGCGGTCGTACTGGCTGAAGGCCGTCTGCTTGGTCGGGTTATCGTTCGCATTGTAGCGAATAACGTTGGAAATCAGCATCGCGTTGGCCAGGCCGTGCGGAATGTGGAACTCCGAACCCAGCTTGTGCGCCATGGAGTGACAAACCCCAAGGAAGGCGTTGGCGAAAGCGATACCGGCGATGGTGGCGGCGTTGTGCACGCGTTCACGAGCAACCGGGTTTTTCGCGCCTTCTTTATAGCTGGCCGGCAGATACTCTTTCAACAGTTTCAGCGCCTGCAGCGCCTGGCCGTCGGAGTATTCGTTCGCCAGCACCGAGACGTAGGCTTCCAGCGCGTGGGTGACCGCATCCAGACCGCCGAAGGCACACAGGGATTTCGGCATGTTCATCACCAGGTTGGCGTCGACAATCGCCATGTCCGGGGTCAGCGCATAGTCGGCCAGCGGGTATTTCTGCCCGGTGGTGTCGTCGGTCACGACGGCGAATGGCGTGACTTCCGAACCGGTGCCTGAGGTGGTGGTGATAGCGATCATCTTCGCTTTCACGCCCATTTTCGGGAACTTGTAGATACGCTTGCGAATGTCCATGAAGCGCAGCGCCAGATCCTCGAAGTGGGTTTCAGGATGTTCGTACAGCACCCACATGATTTTCGCAGCGTCCATCGGCGAACCGCCGCCCAGCGCGATGATGACGTCCGGTTTGAAGGAGTTCATCTGCTCGGCACCTTTACGCACGATGCTCAGCGTCGGGTCGGCTTCCACTTCGAAGAACACTTCGGTTTCGATGCCGTGAGACTTCAGAACCTTGGTGATCTGGTCGGCATAGCCGTTGTTGAACAGGAAACGGTCGGTCACGATGAAGGCGCGTTTTGCCCCGTCGGTCGCCACTTCTTCCAGCGCGATAGGCAGCGAGCCACGGCGGAAGTAGATCGATTTCGGAAGTTTATGCCACAACATGTTTTCTGCTCGCTTCGCTACAGTTTTCTTGTTGATCAGGTGTTTAGGTCCGACGTTCTCAGAGATGGAGTTACCACCCCAGGAGCCGCAACCCAGCGTCAGCGAAGGCGCGAGTTTGAAGTTATACAGGTCGCCGATACCGCCCTGAGAAGCCGGGGTGTTGATCAGGATGCGAGCCGTTTTCATTTTATCGCCGAAGTAGGCGATGCGAGCCGTTTGGTTATCCTGGTCGGTGTACAGGCAGGAAGTGTGGCCGATACCGCCCATGGCGACCAGTTTTTCGGCTTTGGCGACGGCGTCTTCGAAGTCTTTGGCCCGGTACATCGCCAGCGTCGGCGACAGTTTTTCATGGGCGAAAGGTTCGGACTCGTCGACCAGCTTCACTTCGCCGATCAGCACTTTGGTGTTGGCCGGCACTTTGATGCCTGCCATCTCGGCGATTTTCGGTGCGGATTGCCCGACGATGGCCGCGTTCAGACCGCCGTTTTTCAGGATGATGTCCTGCACCGCTTTCAGTTCTTTACCCTGCAGCAGATAGCCGCCGTGGGAAGCGAAGCGTTCGCGTACCGCATCATAAATAGAGTCGACGACGATGACCGACTGTTCGGAAGCGCAGATAACGCCGCTGTCGAAGGTCTTGGACATCAGGATAGACGCGACCACGCGCTTGATGTCTGCGGTTTCGTCTACCACCACCGGCGTATTACCGGCGCCGACGCCGATGGCCGGTTTGCCGGAGCTGTAGGCGGCTTTCACCATGCCTGGGCCACCAGTGGCCAGGATCAGGTTGATGTCCGGGTGGTGCATCAGCTGGTTGGACAGCTCGACGGTCGGTTGGTCGATCCAACCGATGATGTCTTTCGGCGCGCCGGCGGCGATAGCGGCCTGCAGCACGATATCGGCGGCTTTATTGGTGGCATTTTTCGCACGCGGGTGCGGCGAGAAGATGATGCCGTTACGGGTTTTCAGGCTGATCAGCGCTTTGAAGATCGCGGTAGAAGTTGGGTTGGTGGTAGGGACGATACCGCAAATCAGGCCGATAGGCTCGGCGATGGTGATGGTACCGAAGGTGTCATCTTCAGACAGGATGCCACAGGTTTTTTCATCTTTATAGGCGTTGTAGATGTACTCGGAAGCGAAGTGGTTTTTGATCACTTTGTCTTCGACGATACCCATTCCGGATTCTTCCACGGCCATTTTGGCCAACGGGATACGGGCATCAGCAGCGGCGAGGGCGGCAGCGCGGAAAATTTTATCCACTTGCTCTTGAGTGAAGTTGGCATATTCGCGCTGGGCTTTTTTGACACGTGCGACAAGCTCGTTCAGTTCAGCGACATTCGTTACAGCCATAATGCTCTCCTGATAATGTTAAACTCTTTCAGTAAATAAGCCGTGCGAGCCACTAGTATAGTCATAACGGGAATAAACGGTGATTTGAATACCGGGGCTTTCCCGCGTTATTTCTTCGCATGCTGCTGATTTGCTTAAAGAGCTTCACCCTACGCCAACCGGAGGGGCAGGCAGTGAGGAGAAGGGAACCGGCTGGGCTGCCGCCGACTTTGTTCTACTCCCTGACTACGACTAAGAGCTTACCTACTGTTGGGTAGTCGATTTGTGATCTAAATCATGAAAAGTGCAAGCTGACACCTTTCAGCTTGCCGGTGTTGGGAATCATTCTTGATAACTGTGAGCGATGACTCTTTTTTCAACATAAAAAATCAAAAGGCCATACATCACTTTAACAAAGGGCATTTGTTTCGTTGCATAACTTGCTGACAGTCAAAAATGCTGCTTGGGCCGGATGGATTACCCGCGCCAATTCCATTACATTAGCGCGCATAGGCAGCACACCTTTTTTATAGCGATTAATGCGGAGCATCTGTGGGCCAATCTCTGTTGGATCTTTCCGGCTTTATCAAGTTCTTTGTCGGTCTGTTTGCGCTGGTCAACCCGGTGGGCATTTTGCCGGTGTTTATCAGCATGACCAGCTACCAGGCGGAAGCGGGGCGCAATAAAACCAACCTGACCGCCAACCTGTCGGTCGCCATCATTTTGTGGACGTCGCTGTTCCTGGGCGAAGGGATCCTGCGAATGTTCGGCATCTCTATCGATTCGTTCCGCATCGCCGGCGGTATTCTGGTGGTGACCATCGCCATGTCGATGATCAGCGGCAAGCTGGGGGAAGACAAGCAAAACAAACAGGAGAAATCGGAGAGCGCGATCCGCGAAAGCATCGGCGTGGTGCCGTTAGCGCTGCCGCTGATGGCGGGGCCGGGGGCGATCAGTTCCACCATCGTGTGGAGTTCCCGTTATCACAACTGGCAAAGCCTGCTCGGTTTTACGGTGGCGATCGCCTTGTTCGCCTTTTGTTGCTGGCTGTTGTTCCGCGCCGCGCCGCTGTTGGTGCGTTTGCTGGGGCAGACCGGCATCAACGTGATCACCCGTATCATGGGGCTGCTGTTGATGGCGCTCGGCATCGAGTTTATCGTTACCGGCATTAAGGCGATATTCCCCGGCCTGTTGTAATACCCTTTGTTTAGCCGCGTACCTTTCGCGTCGGCGCGGCTAAAATTAATTTTAAAGTTTAAATTATTTATTGGTTCGCATTATTATAGTGCACAGAGTGAATAAAAATTATGCCGTTGCACTCTTATGTTGCATAAATCTCATGTTGCTGCTCAAAAAAAACGCTGAGCGTTATTTCAAACACTTTTCCTCCCCCCTTTTCGCGCATTTTGCCCCCGTTCAACGGTAAAGCTGTTGTTAAATTAGTCACATCATTCTGTGGGGCTTGTCTCACTTTCATCCAGGTGTTATTAGTGATTAACCGCCCGTAGACAGGTGTTTGTTCTTTGAATGATTGGATTGTTAACTGAATGTTTCTTTTCACGGCAGTGAGATCGTGCTGACGGTTTCAATTGAAATGAATTCGGTTTTTTTGCCTTTAAAATCATATCAATGACATTGGTTTTTCTTGGCCTCGAACGCAGGGGTCGGATCGGGCTTCGTGCGATAAAAGAGAATTGCTTAACATTTTCGTAAAATTTATTGGCTATGGAATTTGGCTTCTGCTAATTTCCGAGCAACTTTCCCGTGGTCAATTAACTGAAATGCGCCATAAAAACGGGAATGATTTTTGCTGGTATCCGTTTATTTAGAATTCTTATAAACACTTCACAAACTTCGATAAGCGATGCTTGTCGGTGAAAAGGAGCCTCGATTATGCAGCAAACCCTGAAGCGTACTTCTTTGACCTTGTTGATTAGCGGCGCGCTGAGCGTCGGCGCCGTAAATAGCGGTTGGGCGGCGCAGGTGCCGGCCGGCGTTCAGTTGGCGCAGCAGCAGAATATTGTGATCAATAACGGCAGCGAAGTGGCTTCATTGGATCCGCATAAGGTCGAGGGCGTACCGGAAAGCAATATCATTCTTAACCTGCTGGAAGGGCTGGTGAGCACCGACGCCAACGGGCATGTGGTGCCGGCGGCGGCGGCGAGCTGGGAAAACCAGAATTATCAGCAATGGACTTTCCACCTGCGTCCCGGCGCGGTGTGGAGCGACGGCAGCCCGGTGACCGCGCAAGATTTCGTCTACAGCTGGCAGCGTCTGGCCGATCCGAAAATCGCCTCGCCCTACGCCAGCTACCTGCAATACACCAAAGTCGAGAATATCGACGACATCCTGACCGGTAAGAAGAGCCCGCAGACCCTCGGCGTCAAGGCGCTGGACGATCAAACGCTGCAGGTGACGCTGAGCGAGCCGGTGCCGTATTTCATCAGCATGCTGAGCCACACGTCGCTCAAACCGGTCAAGCGGGCGGTGGTGGAGAAATTCGGCGATAAATGGACGCTGCCCGTCAACTACGTCGGCAACGGCGCTTACCGCCTGAAAGAGTGGGTGGTGAACGAGCGCATCGTGCTGGAGCGCAGCCCGAGCTACTGGAACAACAAGCAGACGGTGATCAATCAGGCGACCTTCCTGCCGATTACCTCGGAAGTCAGCGACGTTAACCGCTTCCGCAGCGGCGAGATCGATATCACCAACAGCGCCATTCCGCCATACCTGTACGTCAAGATGAAGCGCGAAATGCCTGAACAGCTGCACGTTAACCCTTATCTGTGCACCTTCTATTACGAGCTCAATAACAAGCAGGCGCCGTTCACCGATGCGCGCGTGCGTACGGCGGTGAAGATGACGCTGGATCGCGACATCATCGCCAACAAGATCATGGGCCAGGGGCAGATCCCGGCCTACAGCTTCACGCCGACCTTCACGGAAGGCGCTAACTTCACGCAACCCGCGTGGGCCGGCTGGAGCCAGGAACAGCGCAACGCCGAAGCCAGGAAACTGCTGGCGGAAGCGGGCTACAGCGACGCCAAGCCGCTGAAATTCTCGCTGCTGTACAACACCTCCGATCAAAACAAACAGCAGGCGATCGCCGCCGCGTCGATGTGGAAGAAGAACCTGGGCGCTGAGGTCACGCTGCGCAACCAGGAATGGAAAACGTCGCTGGAGAGCCGCCATCAGGGGCAATACGACGTGGCGCGCGCCACCTGGTGCGGGGATTACAACGAGCCCAGCGCGTTCCTGAACCTGGTGCTGTCCAACAGCAGCATCAATACCGTGTTCTATAAGAGCCCGGCGTTCGACGCCATCATGGCCGCCACGCTGAAGGCGCCGGATGAGGCCGCGCGCGCCGCGCTCTATCAGCAGGCGGAAGCGCAGCTGGACAAAGACTCCGCGTTGGTCCCGGTTTATTACCGCGTCAGCGCGCGGTTGATCAAGCCGACGGTGGGCGGGTTCACCGGCAAAGATCCGCTGGACTATACCGACGTTAAAAATCTGTACATTATCAAGCAGTAAAAGGGGTATTCCTGGCGCTAGTTCGCTGAGGAATATAGGGAAGGCCGGCCGCCGCATTCGTTCCGCGGCGGCGGGAAAACAGAGTCCGCTTACGGGCAACGCAGGCTCCACGAAGAGCCTGTGATAATAAAAAACTGGAGTTGATAAGTATGACCAACATCACGAAGAAAACGCTCATTGCCGCCGGCGTCATCGCCGCGCTGGGCATCACAGCAACCACCTCCGCCTTTGCCGCCGAGGTTCCTGCAGGCGTGCAACTGGCCGACAAACAAGAAATCGTCAAAAACAACGGTTCCGAAGTGCAGTCGCTGGATCCGCACAAAATCGAGGGCGTGCCGGAAAACAACGTCACCCGCGATCTGATGGAAGGCCTGGCGAACAACAGCCCGGACGGTTCCATCGTGCCGGGCGTCGCGGAAAGCTGGGATAACAAGGATTTCAAAGTCTGGACCTTCCACCTGCGTAAAGACGCCAAATGGTCCAACGGCAAGCCGGTAACGGCGCAAGATTTCGTCTACAGCTGGCAGCGCGTGGTGGATCCGAAAACCGCGTCGCCTTACGCCAGCTACCTGCAATACGCCCACGTGGAAAACGTCGATGACGTCATCGCCGGTAAAAAAGACAAGTCGACGCTGGGCGTGAAGGCCATCGACGACCACACCTTCCAGGTGACCCTGAGCGAGTCGGTGCCTTATCTGGTTGAAATGACCCCGCACTACGCCATGAAGCCGGTTTACAAAGACGCGGTGGAGAAGTTTGGCGAGAAGTGGACGCTGCCGGCCAACTACGTCAGCAACGGCGCCTACAAACTGAAAGACTGGATTGTCAACGAACGCATCGTACTGGAACGCAACCCGGAATATTGGGATAACGCCAAAACCATCATCAATAAAGTGACGTTCCTGCCTATTTCGTCGGAAGTGACCGACGTTAACCGCTACCGCACCGGCGAAATCGACATGACCTACAACAACATGCCGATCGAACTGTTCCAGAAGCTGAAAAAAGAGATCCCGAAAGAGGTGCATGTCGATCCTTACCTGTGCACCTATTACTACGAAATCAACAACCAGAAGGCGCCGTTCACCGATGCGCGCGTGCGTGAAGCGCTGAAGCTGGGCATGGATCGCGACATCATCGTCAACAAGGTGAAAAACCAGGGCGATCTGCCGGCCTACAGCTTTACGCCGCCATACACCGACGGCGCCAAGCTGACCCCGCCGGAGTGGTTCGGCTGGACGCAGGAAAAACGCAACGAAGCGGCGAAGAAACTGCTGGCGGAAGCCGGCTACGGCCCGGGCAAACCGCTGACCTTCTCCCTGCTGTACAACACTTCAGACCTGCACAAGAAGCTGGCGATCGCCGCCGCCTCCATCTGGAAGAAAAACCTGGGCGTGGACGTGAAGCTGGTGAACCAGGAGTGGAAAACCTTCCTGGATACCCGCCATCAGGGCACCTATGACGTGGCGCGCGCCGGCTGGTGCGCCGACTACAACGAGCCGAGTTCGTTCCTGAACATGATGTTGTCCGACAGCAGCAGTAACACCCCGCACTACAAGAGCGCCGAGTTCGACAAGCTGATGGCCAACGTGCTGACCGCGAAGACCAAAGACGAGCGCGCCGATCTGTATCAGAAAGCGGAAGTTCAGCTGGATAAGGATTCCGCCATCGTTCCGCTGTATTACTACGTGAACGCCCGTTTGGTGAAACCTTACGTCGGTGGCTACACCGGCAAAGACCCGCTTGATAACGTGTACGACAAAAACCTGTACATCATCAAGCATTGATACGGTAAGAGCCGGCGGCGCAGGCCGCCGGCCCATGTTGAGAATAATAAGCCGTCATCAGGCTGTCGCACAGGGTTAGGGCAATGCTTAAATTTATACTTCGTCGCTTGCTGGAAGCGATCCCGACACTATTTATCCTTATCACCATCTCATTCTTCATGATGCGCCTGGCGCCCGGCAGTCCATTTACCGGGGAGCGCGCATTGCCGCCGGAAGTTATGGCGAATATCGAGGCCAAATATCATTTGAACGACCCGATCTGGAAACAGTACGGTCATTATCTGGCGCAGCTTGCGCAGGGAGACTTCGGCCCGTCCTTTAAATACAAGGACTATTCGGTCAACGATCTGGTCGCCGGCTCTTTCCCGGTGTCCGCCAAACTCGGCCTGGCCGCGTTTCTGCTGGCGGTGGTGCTGGGGGTGAGCGCAGGCGTGATTGCCGCGCTGAATCAGAACACCAAATGGGACTACACGGTGATGGGGTTCGCCATGACCGGGGTGGTGATACCCAGTTTCGTGGTGGCGCCGCTGTTGGTGCTGATCTTCGCCATCACGCTGAAATGGCTGCCGGGCGGTGGCTGGAACGGCGGCGCGCCTAAATTCATCATCCTGCCGATGGTGGCGCTGTCGCTGGCCTATATTGCCAGCATCGCCCGTATCACGCGCGGCTCGATGATTGAAGTGCTGCACTCCAACTTCATCCGCACCGCGCGCGCCAAAGGCTTGCCGATGCGTCGCATCATTTTCCGCCACGCGCTGAAGCCGGCGCTGCTGCCGGTGCTGTCCTACATGGGCCCGGCGTTCGTCGGTATCATCACCGGTTCGATGGTGATCGAAACCATCTACGGTCTGCCGGGGATCGGCCAGCTGTTCGTTAACGGCGCGCTGAACCGCGACTACTCCCTGGTATTGAGCCTGACCATTCTGGTGGGCGCACTGACCATTCTGTTCAACGCGATCGTCGATGTGCTGTATGCGGTCATCGATCCGAAAATCCGTTATTAATCTGGAGCACGCGAATGATGTTGACTAAAAAGAACAGCGAAGCTCTGGAACACTTCAGCGAGAAGCTGGAAGTGGAAGGACGCAGCCTGTGGCAAGACGCGCGCCGGCGCTTTATGCACAACCGTGCGGCGGTCAGCAGCCTGTTCATTCTGGTGTTGATCACGCTGTTTGTGGTGCTGGCGCCGATGCTGTCGCAATTTGCCTACGACGATACCGATTGGGCGATGATGTCCGCCGCGCCAAGCGTGGAATCGGGGCACTATTTCGGCACCGACTCCTCCGGGCGCGATCTGCTGGTGCGGGTGGCGATCGGCGGGCGCATCTCGCTGATGGTCGGCGTGGCGGCGGCGCTGGTGGCGGTGATCGTCGGCACCCTGTACGGCGCGATGTCCGGCTATCTGGGCGGCAAGGTCGACTCGGTGATGATGCGCCTGCTGGAGATCCTTAACTCCTTCCCGTTCATGTTCTTCGTGATCCTGCTGGTGACCTTTTTCGGCCAGAACATCCTGCTTATCTTCGTGGCGATCGGCATGGTGTCGTGGCTGGATATGGCGCGTATCGTGCGCGGCCAAACCCTCGGTCTCAAGCGTAAGGAGTTCATCGAGGCGGCGCTGGTGTGCGGCGTCTCCACGCGCAATATCGTGCTGCGGCATATCGTGCCGAACGTGCTCGGCGTGGTGGTGGTGTATGCCTCGTTGCTGGTGCCGAGCATGATCCTGTTCGAATCCTTCCTCAGCTTCCTGGGGCTGGGCACGCAGGAGCCGCTCAGCAGCTGGGGCGCATTGCTCAGCGACGGCGCCAACTCAATGGAAGTTTCACCGTGGTTGCTGCTGTTCCCGGCGGGTTTCCTGGTTGTCACTCTGTTCTGTTTCAACTTTATCGGCGATGGCCTGCGTGACGCCCTCGACCCGAAAGATCGTTAAGGAGTGCAATCATGAGCACCATTGAACATCCTCAACTGCAAACCGGCGCCGGGGTCAAAACGTCGCCGCTGCTGGACGTGAAAGACCTGCGCGTCACGTTCTCCACCCCGGACGGCGACGTGACGGCGGTGAACGATCTGAACTTCGACCTGCGCGCCGGCGAAACGCTGGGCATCGTCGGTGAGTCCGGTTCCGGCAAATCGCAGACCGCGTTCGCCCTGATGGGGTTGCTGGCCAGCAATGGCCGCATCGGCGGCTCGGCCAAATTCAACGGCCGCGAAATCCTCAATCTGCCGGAAAATCAGCTCAACAAGCTGCGGGCGGAAGAGATCTCGATGATCTTCCAGGACCCGATGACCTCGCTCAACCCTTATATGCGCGTTGGCGAACAGCTGATGGAAGTGCTGATGCTGCATAAGAAAATGAGCAAAAGCGAAGCCTTCGAAGAGTCGGTACGCATGCTCGACGCGGTGAAAATGCCGGAAGCGCGCAAGCGCATGCGCATGTATCCGCACGAGTTTTCCGGCGGCATGCGCCAGCGCGTGATGATCGCCATGGCGCTGCTGTGCCGGCCGAAGCTGCTGATCGCCGACGAGCCGACCACCGCGCTGGACGTGACCGTCCAGGCGCAGATCATGACGCTGCTCAACGAGCTGAAGCGCGAATTCAACACCGCGATCATCATGATCACCCACGACCTGGGCGTGGTGGCCGGCATCTGCAACAAGGTGCTGGTGATGTACGCCGGCCGCACCATGGAATACGGCAGCGCGCGCGAGGTGTTCTACCAGCCGAGCCATCCGTACTCCATCGGCCTGTTGAATGCGGTGCCGCGCCTTGACGCCGAAGGCGAAGCGTTGCTGACCATTCCCGGCAACCCGCCGAACCTGCTGCGGCTGCCGAAAGGCTGCCCGTTCCAGCCGCGCTGCCCGTACGCCATGGAACAGTGTGCGAGCGCTCCGCCGTTGGAGCAATTTGGGGAAGGGCGCCTGCGCGCCTGCTTTAAACCGGTGGAGGCGATGGTATGACAGCGGTAACCGACAAGAAAGTGCTGCTCGAAGTGGCCGATTTGAAAGTGCACTTCGACATTCATGACGACAAACAGTGGTTCTGGCAGCCGCCGAAAACCCTGAAAGCGGTCGATGGCGTCACGCTGCGGCTGTTCGAGGGGGAAACCCTGGGCGTGGTCGGCGAGTCCGGCTGCGGCAAATCCACCTTCGCGCGCGCCATCATCGGCCTGGTGAAGGCCACCAGCGGGCGCGTCGCCTGGCTGGGCAAAGATCTGCTGGGCATGAGCGACGCCGACTGGCGCAAAACCCGCAGCGATATCCAGATGATTTTCCAGGATCCGCTGGCTTCGCTCAACCCGCGCATGACCATCGGCGAGATCATCGCCGAGCCGCTGCGCACCTACTACCCGAAAATGCCGCGTCAGGAAGTGAAGGACAAGGTCAAGGCGATGATGCTGAAGGTCGGCCTGCTGCCTAACCTGATCAACCGCTACCCGCACGAGTTTTCCGGCGGCCAGTGCCAGCGTATCGGCATCGCGCGCGCGCTGATCCTCGAGCCGAAGCTGGTGATCTGCGACGAGCCGGTCTCCGCGCTGGACGTGTCGATTCAGGCGCAGGTGGTGAACCTGCTGCAGCAGCTGCAGCGCGAGATGGGGCTGTCATTGATCTTTATCGCCCACGACTTGGCGGTGGTGAAGCACATTTCCGATCGCGTGCTGGTGATGTATCTGGGCCATGCGGTGGAGCTGGGCACCTATGACGAGGTGTACCACAATCCGCAGCACCCGTACACCAAAGCGCTGATGTCGGCAGTGCCGATCCCGGATCCGGACAAGGAGAAGGAAAAGCAGATCCAGTTGCTGGAAGGGGAGCTGCCTTCGCCGATCAACCCGCCGACCGGCTGCGTGTTCCGCACCCGTTGCCCGATCGCCGGGCCGGAGTGCGCCAAGACGCGCCCGCTGCTGGAGGGCAGTTTCCGCCATGCGGTGTCCTGCCTGAAGGTCGATCCGCTGTAATCCGCCGCTAGCCGGCAACAAAAAGCCCCGCTGAATGAGCGGGGCTTTTTTTATCCGACATGCTATCGGCGAATCACTCTTTCCACAGAATGTGGCACAGCTTGTGGTCTTTCTCGCGGCAGATTAGCACGCGGGCGAACACGTCGTTGATCGGCTCGCCGTCGCTGTCCGCCAGACCGATCACTACCTCGGCGAAGAAGTCCGGGTTCAGATCGTAATCCACGTGCTCGCTCCAGTCTTCGGAGGGGTCGTACAGTTCGGCGCCGCCGCGCTCTTCAAACTGCAGGTTGAACAGCAGAATATCCGCCGGATCCAGATTGTCGCCGGCCAATTCGAGGAAGATGTCGTAGGCCTGTTCCAGCGTTTCGTCTTCGGTAAGGCGGTTATTCAAATCCATAAAAAAATCCTGATAACAAATGATTTGGCGCTATTAAAGCACGCTCGTCGCGGCTTTTACAGCAGCGGGCTGAAAAAGTAGAACAGGCGCTCGACCAGGCGATGCCAGAATGGCCGCTTCAGCCACTCTTTGGCGTTCAGCAGCTTGGAACGGGCGATGTAATCTTCCTGCACGCAGGCCAAATCGCTGCCGAAGCCGTCATCATCGATCACCAGCGTGATCTCGAAATTCAGCCACAGGCTGCGCATATCCAGATTGACGGTGCCGACCAGGCTGAGTTGCCCGTCCACCAGCACGCTCTTGGTATGCAGCAGGCCGCCTTCGAACTGATAGATCCTGACGCCGGCCTCCAGCAGCTCGGAGAAGAACGCGCGGCTGGCCCAGCGCACCATCATCGAATCGTTGTCGCGCGGCACGATGATGCTGACCTCGACGCCGCGCAGGGCGGCGGTACAGATGGCGTGCAGCAGATCGTCGCTCGGCACGAAGTACGGCGTGGTCATGATCAGCTGCTCGCGGGCGGAATAGACCGCGGTCAGCAGCGCCTGGTGGATCATCTCCTCGGGGAAGCCGGGGCCGGAGGCGATCACCTGAATGGTGTGGCCGCTCTCCTGTTCGAACGGCATGATGTTGACGTCCGGCGGCGGCGGCAGAATGCGCTTGCCGGTTTCAATCTCCCAGTCACAGGCATAGACGATGCCCATGGTGGTGGCTACCGGGCCTTCCATGCGCGCCATCAGGTCGATCCACTGGCCGACGCCCGCATCCTGCTTGAAGTAGCGCGGGTCGACCATGTTCATGCTGCCGGTATAGGCGATGTAGTTGTCGATCAGCACCACTTTGCGGTGCTGACGCAGATCCATGCGGCGCAGGAACACGCGCAGCAGGTTGACCTTCAGCGCTTCCACCACTTCGATGCCGGCATTGCGCATCATCGCCGGGTAGGGGCTGCGGAAAAATTGCAGGCTGCCGGCGGAGTCGAGCATCAGGCGGCAGTGTACGCCGCGCCGCGCGGCGGCCATCAGCGATTCGGCCACCTGATCGACCAGGCCGCCGGGCTGCCAGATATAGAACACCATTTCGATGTTGTGGCGCGCCAGCTCGATGTCGCGGATCAGCGCTTTCAGCGTGTCGTCGGTGGTGGTGAGCAGCTGCAGCTGGTTGCCCTTGACGCCGTCGATGCCCTGGCGGCGGTTGCACAGCTGGAACAGCGGTTCGGCGACTTCGCTGTATTCGGTGGCAAAGATGCGGCGGCTCTCTTTCAGCTCCTTCAGCCAGCGCGCGGTCGACGGCCACATGGCCTTGGCGCGCTCGGCCCGGCGCTTGCCCAGATGCAGCTCGCCGAACGATAAATAGGCCACGATGCCGAACAGCGGCAGAATGTAGATAACCAGCAGCCAAGCCATGGCAGAGGGAACCGCACGGCGTTTCATCAAAATGCGCATCGTCACGCCGGCGATCAGCAGCCAGTAGCCGAACACCATGAGCCAACTGATTACGGTATAAAATGTTGTCATAAAGGCGAAAAATCCCGTTCGCAAACCACCAATGATGAGTGTACGCACAGATCGGGCAAGGCGAAACCTTTTATCGGCGCTTATGTTACATAAATATGATGAAGTTAAGGCACTTGCTGAAAATGAAAGGGTAGCTTTTGCCCGCACGGCGTCCGCTGTGCCGCCGATAACGGCGGCTTGGATCACGGGCGGAAAGGGCTATAATGCCCGCGGTTGGCATTAGACGAACGAGTGACGGAATTATGAGACGCAGTAGAAATGAAGTGGGCCGCTGGCGCATGTTGCGGCAGAGCCAACGCCGCCGGCATCGCTGGCTGGAGCGCCAGTCGTGCAGCAATCGCCATATCATCCGGGTGCGGCGCCGCCTGGACGATCAGCATCGGCGCGCGCTGCTGTTTGCGGTATCCTGCGAGTGGTAAAACGAAAACAGTCCCGTAAGGGACTGTTTTGTTATGGCGCCAGGCTTATTTGCCCAGATAGGCGTTGAGCATCCAGACCTGTTTTTCCTGCTCTTTGATGTAATCGCTCATCAGCGACGCGGTGCCTTCGTCGCCGGCGTCCGCCGCCACCGTCAGCAGTTCACGCTGCTGTTGCAGCAAGATTGAATACCCTTCCAACAGGCCGCGCAGCGTGCCCTTATCATCGGTCACGTTGGTGTGTTCCTTGATGTCGGCGGTTTTCAGATAGTCGCTGAAAGCGTGACGCGGCTGCGAGCCCAGCGTCAGAATACGTTCCGCCAGCTCGTCCACCTTGGTCAGCAGATCGTTATATGTCTCTTCGAACTTCGCGTGCAGTTCAAAGAACTGCGGGCCGGTAATGTTCCAATGATAGCCGCGCACGTTCATATACAGCACCTGATAGTTCGCCAACAGCGCGTTCAGCGCTTCGGCGAGTTTTGCCGATTGTTTACTGTCGAGGCCGATATGGGTTTTCGCTGCTTTCTTTGCCGTTGCCATAATAATCTTCTCCTGATTATCTGTTCCGATAGTAGACAGAATCAATTTCCATAGGGGATACAGTAACCGGATTTATCGCAGGGTTAAATACGATAACAGGCATTATTGCCATCGTTCAAACCGATGACGACAAATCCGTCGAGCAAATTGCCGAATTAGTTTACGCAGGTTCCGCCGGCGAAAAAAGCCGCTTTTATCGGTTACTTGCGCAGCGCCAGTTTTACCGCCCCGGCGCCCAGCGCCATTAACAGCGCGGCGGCGATCAGTACCGTAATAAACGCGCGATCAAAGGCCAGACGCGCCAGCTGCGTCAGCTGCTGCGCGCGATCGGCCGCCATCCCGGCCGCCAGGCGCAGGGCTTCGTCGATGCTGTCGTATGCCAGCGGGTTGACCGGCAGCTCCGCCGGCAGCGCCAGGCTATGGCTGTAAACCGCCGTCATCAACCCGCCGAGCAGCGTCACGCCCAGCACGCCGCCCAGCTCGTAGGAGACGTCCTCGATCGACGCCGCCATGCCGGATTTTTCCTCCGGCGCGTTCAGCATGATGGCGGTGGAAGCGGCGGTGATCACGCCACCGAGGCCAAAACCCACCAGCGCCAGGCTGACCAATTGCAATGCCATGCCGCTCTGGTATAACGCGGCAAGACCGGCGATGCCGAGAGTGGTCAGGACAAAACCGCCGAGGATGATGCTGCGTTCGCCGTAGCGCGGCAACAGCAGGCCGGCTACGGGCCCCGCCAGCGCCGAGGCCAGCGGGATCGGCAAAATAAACAGCGCCGCCTGCAGCGGGCTGAGGCCGAGCACCAGCTGCAATCGCTGGCTGAGCACCAGTTCGATGCCGATCAGCGCCACCATCGACAGCAGCGCCACGCCGATGCCGCCGGCGAACAGCCGGTTGCGGAACAGAGAGAAATCGATCATCGGGTGGGCGCTGCGCTGCTGACGACGCACGAACAGGGCCAGGAACAACACGCCGATCAGGGCTGCCACAAGCAAGGCACTCACATCAGGCGTCGGCTTGCTCAGCTCCTTCAGCGCATAGATAGCGCCGACCAGACCAATCATGATCTGCACCGAGCCGACGATGTCCGAAGGGCGCGGGTTATCGCCACCGCAGCGCGGGATCAGTTTCCACGCCAGCGGCCAGACCAGCAGCACGACCGGCACATTGATCAGGAACACCGAACCCCACCAGAAATACTCCAGCAGCAGGCCGCCGACCACCGGGCCGATGGCCGCGCCGCCGGAGGCCACCGAGGCCCAGATGCCGATCGCCAGCGCGCGTTCGCGTTCGTCGGTAAAGACGTGGCGCACGATGGACAGCGTGGCGGGCATCATCATCGCCGCGCCAACGGCGAGGAACACCCGGGCGGCGATCAGCCACTCGGCGGTGGGCGAGAACGCGGCGCACAGCGACGCGACGGCAAACACCGGCAGTCCGGCGAGAAACAGCCGTTTATGGCCGATGCGATCGCTCAGCATGCCGGCGCCGGGCAACAGGCCGGCCACCACCAGCGGGTAGGCGTTGACGATCCAGAGTTTTTGCGAAGCGCTGGCGTCCAGCGCCTGGGTTAAGCGCGGCAGGGCGGTATATAACACCGTCATATCGATGACGATCAGGAACAGGGCGCTGGCGACCATCGTCAGGATCAACCAGCGGTTCTTGGCGTACATAAGTCATAATCCAGTTAAAGTGGGCCGCGCGGAGGCGCCGCCATTCGGGTAACCCACCGGCGATGCCGGGTGGTATACTGGTGATAATATATATCCATACGTTCGTATTGAAAAGAAGGGTTTCTTAATGGGACGTCAACGCAGCATCGATCGCGACAAGGTTTTGGACACCGCCGAAGAGATCGTCGCCACCCAGGGCGCCGCCGGCTTGACCATCGACGCCGTCGCCAAAGCGATGGGGATCTCCAAGGGCGGGGTGCAGTATTGCTTTGGCAGCAAAGACGCCCTGATTGATGCCATGTTCGATCGCTGGGGCAGTGCCTACGAGACGCTGTTCACGGCGATCGCCGGCGACGAGCCTTCGCCGCAGACCGCTGTGCGGGCGCATATGCTGGCCACCCACAGTTCGGATCAGACCGCCAGCGCCAAGGCCGCCGGGCTGATGGCGACGCTGATTCAAACGCCGGAGCATCTGGTGAGCACGCGCGAATGGTATCGCAGCCGCATCGCCGGGCTCGATTTGACCACCGAAGAGGGCAAGCGCGCGCGCCTGGCGTTTCTCGCCACCGAAGGCGCCTTTATGCTGCGTTATTTTGGTTTGATGGATATCGACCAGGCGGAATGGGAAACGATGTTCACCGATATGCAGGCGTTGATTTTAACTGAGGATGCCTATCGCACTGATAGCTAGTAAAGCCCGCAGTGAAGGGCGTATGGTTATCGAACAAGATATTCCCTCGAAGAACTTTTAAGCCAGCCACTCCGTGCTGGCTTTTTTTTTGTTTGCAGGCAAGCGCCCAAGCGGTGCCCCCTGGAGGCAGGGGGCGGGGGGATTATTTACGGGCGTCCAACAGCGATTGGGCGTTCTCTGCGGTGACGACGGTCCACGGAATGTAATAATGCTTCTGCGTGCCGCCTTCCCATTTCAGATCCTTGGCGTACTGTTTCCAGATATCCGACTGCGGCTGATAGCTTTCACCTTTCACGGCGCGCAGCGCGACGTCGATGGACCCCTGCATCTGGCCTTTGGCATCTTGCAGGATAGAGACCATTTCACCGGCCTGCACCGCATGAATCGCGTCGGAAACGCCGTCAACGCCGGCAATCGCGAAGTCCTTCACATTCAGGCCGGCGCCTTTAATCGCCTCGATAGCGCCCAGCGCCATCTCGTCGTTTTGGCCAATCACGCCGTTGATTTTGCCCCGATGTTTCTGCAGCCAGTTTTCCATCAGCGGCTGCGCTTCCGCGCGTGACCAGTTGGCCGTTTTGCGTTCAAGCACGGTGACCTGGCCGGCGCCGCACTCGGCTATCGCTTTATCATTGCCCTTGCCGCGCTGGATCTCGCCGCTGCCGCCTTTCGGGCCTTCGATAATCACCACGTTCACCTTATGGTTCTTGCAGTCGAGTTTGTCCAGTACGGCTTTGGCTTCCAGATATCCCCCCAACTCGTCGTTAGACACCACTTCAGACGTCATCGCGTCCGTGTTCAGGCGCGCGTTGGTGACCACCACCGGGATTTTGGCCTCGTTGGCATTGGTGACGATATCGATATTGGCCTCAAAATCCATAGGGTTGACGATAATGGCATCGGCGCGTGTCTGGATAGCGGTGGCGGCCTGATCGTTTTGCACCGATGCATCATAACGCCCATCGTAGAAGGTCAGCACGGCTTCGCCGCTTTTCACCGCCGGGTGTTCCTTCCCGAACCTTTCCATCAATTGCACGAACTCGGCTTTGTTGCCGTACATCAATACCGCGATTTTCACCGGGGCGGCCTGGGCTGCCGACAGGCTGCCCAGCATCAGGGCAGAGGCAAACAACGCTATCTTGGTCTTATTCATGGTTTTCTCCTGGTAGAGTTGGGTCTGATGTTATTAATCGCGCTGTTGCTTACGCGAGGGGTCGAGCAATACGGCAAGGACGATCAATGCGCCTTTGATAATTTGTTGGTAATACGACTGCACGCCGAGCAGATCGAGGCCGTTATTCATCACCCCGATAATCAGCACGCCGAAGAAGGTGCCGACCAGCGTACCGACGCCGCCGGCCATGCTGGTGCCGCCGATCACCACCGCTGCGATGGCGTCCAACTCATACCCTGCGCCGGCATTGGTCTGCGCCGAACCGGTGCGCGCCGTGAGGATCAGGCCGGCGATGCCGGCCAGCGCGCCGCACAGCGTATACACCAGTATTTTGATGCGGGTCACGTTAATCCCCGAGGTGCGCGCGCTCTTCGGGTTGCCGCCGACGGCGTAGATGTAGCGCCCGAAGAGGGTTTTATTCAGCACGAGCCAGGCGAGGGCGAACAGCACGATGAAGATGATGACGGGCACCGGAACGCCGCCGACATAGCCATTGCCTAACCAGCGGAAATCGCTGTTCAATTGCGATACCGGATTGCCGTTGGTGGTCAGCATGGTTAAACCGCGCGCCGCGGAGAGCATGCCCATGGTGACGATAAACGGCTGCAGCCGATAACGGGCTAACACGGTGCCGTTCATCAGGCCGCAGACGATGCCGATGCCCAGCGCCACAATCAGCGGCGCCATGACGGCGGTCGCGGTGTCGCCGATAGCCAATCCGCTGTTGTTGGTGGCGAAGCGAGCGGCGACGATCCCGCTTAACGCCAGCACCGAGCCCACGGAGAGATCGACGCCTGCCGTGATAATGACGAAGGTCATGCCGATCGCCAGAATGCCGTTGATCGAGACCTGGCGCAGGACGATCAGGGTGTTTTCATTGCTGAGAAAATAGTTGCTGCTCCAGGCCCCCTGAGCGACCTGATATTCGCCAATCAGCGCCACGATCAGGCACAGGGCGAAAAAGGCGATGATAATGCCGTATTTGTGCATACGGCGCTTATTGCGGGTGAAAAATGAAATTCCTGGTGATAAGGAGTGGGCGCTGCTCATTTTTTTTCTCTCTCTGTTAAACCGCAAGTTTCATCAGTGCTGCCTGGGTCGCATCGGCTGCCGAAAGCTCGCCGGCCAACTGCCCGTCACGAAACACCAATATGCGATCGCTCATGCCGATAATTTCCGAAAGCTCGGAGGAAACCATAATGATCCCTTTGTTTTGCAAGGCGAACTCCGACATAAATCGATAGATCTCTTTCTTGGCCCCGACGTCGATACCGCGCGTCGGCTCGTCGAGCAGCAAAACCTCCGGATCCAGCAGCGCCCAACGGCCCAGCACGACTTTTTGCTGGTTGCCGCCGCTCAGGTTGCCCACCGGCTGTTCGCCGTCGTGGGTTTTAACGTTGAAGCGCTGGATCATGTCGCGGGTTCGCGCCTGCTCCCGTTTCTCGCTGACAAACCCCATCCGGCTGATGGCGGCAAAAGAGGCGATATTGATGTTTTCACTGACGGAACGGCACAGCACCAGGCCGGTTTCCTTGCGATCTTCCGTCACGTAGGCAATACCGCTGTCGATGGCCTCGCGCGGAGAGTGGCGGTTCAGCGTCTTGTCGCCCAGGCGAATCGTGCCGCTGTCGGCATGCTGAATGCCGAAGATAAGATCGAGAAATTCACTGCGGCCCGATCCCACCAGCCCATAGATGCCCAGGATCTCACCGTGCTTCAGCTGCAGGCTGATATCTTTTATCTTGCTGCGCCAACACAGGTTATTGACCGCCAGCAAGACCTGTTCGCCGGGCTGGTTGAATTTGGCGAACTCGCTGTCGTACTCGCCGCCAATAATGTGTTCGATCAGCTGTTCACGGGTAATGTCGGCGATATAGCCTTCATGGATATAGGCGCCGTCGCGGAAAATGGTGTAGCTGTCCGCGATTTGGAATATCTCTGACAAACGGTGAGAGACGTAAATAATGCCTTTACCTTTTGCCGCCAGTTGCTGAAGCGTCTGAAAGATTTTCTGCGCATCCTCTTCGCCAATCGCCGAGGTGGGTTCATCCATGATGATGATGTCGGCATTGGCATGCGACAGCGCCTTGGCGATCTCGACCAGCTGCTGTTCGGCGACGCTCAGGTTGCGCATTTTTTCTCGGGCGTCGATCTTGAAATCGAGTTCTTTGAGCAGGCTGGTCGTGCGTTGATTGAGCGTTGCGAAATCGACGAACCCCAGGCGTCTCGGCTCGCGGCCCAGCCAAATGTTTTCGGCCACCGTCAGATCCGGGATCGCGCTCAGCTCCTGCTGCACGATGGCGATGCCGGCATTGAGGGCTTCCCGCGGATGATGAAATTCACAGCGTTGGCCATTGATAAAAATGTCGCCGCCGTCGGGTTGAATAAAGCCCATCAGAATGCTGAGAAAGGTGGATTTACCCGCGCCGTTGCCGCCGCACAGGGCATGGATGGATCCGCGCCGCAGGCAAAACTCCGCATTCTTGAGCGCCACGACCGGGCCGAAGGCTTTCCTGACGCCGCTGACCTCCAGCAGGTAGGCGGGCGTTGGCGTATGGGGATCTCGCGTCACAGTTGCACCTCCGGGTAGGTCTGCTGCAAGCGTTGCAGGTAGCGTTGATAAAGCGTCTCGTATTGCGCCTGCCTGCCGGCGTTTGGCGGCGTGCGCGTGGCCTCATCCAGCGCAACGAAGCGTTGGCACAGTTCGGCCAGCAATGCGGCGGCGTTCCGGCGCGGATCGTCGGCCAACATCGTCGCCCACATCGCCTGAATGGCGCCGCCTAGCGCCGCGGTCTCTTTGGCTTTCAGACAGACCACCGGGCATCCCATTACGTCCGCGACGATTTGTCGCCAGGCGGCGCTGCGGGCGCCGCCGCCGGTGAGGCGGATTTCGCGCGCTTCGATGCCCTGACGGCGAAACAGCTCGATGCCATAGCGCAACCCATACGTGGCGCTTTCGACCACCGCCAGGCAGAGATTGGCGCGGGTAAAGTTGTCGCTATCGAGGTTATGCAGGCTGGCGCGCGCGTGGGGCAATGGCGGAACGCGTTCGCCATTGAAGAATGGCAGCATCTCGACACCGCCTGCGCCGGGCGAAGCCTGCGCCAGCAAAGCGTTAAAGCCGGTAAGATCTTGGTTCAGCAGCGTTTGTACCGCGGTGGTGGCCGAGGTGACATTCATGGTGCAAATCAATGGCAGCCACCCGTTGGTGCTGGAGCAGAAGCCGGCAATCATGTCCGATTCCGCCGTGACGGGGGCGGCGGACCAGGCGAACAGCGTGCCGGAGGTGCCCAGGCTCAGGGTGAGGGTGCCGGCCTTGATGTTGCCGGAACCGATGGCCGCCATCATGTTGTCGCCGCCGCCGGTCGAGACCCGCACTGCCGGGCCGAGGCCGAGTTTTTCCGCCGCGGCGGGGCGCACCGTGCCGATGCAGCACTCCGCGCTTTTGAGCGGCGGCAGGGCTTGCCACAGGCGGCCGCTGTCGTCGATGAGATCGACGGCGGTTTTGCTCCAGCGACGGGTGCGCACATCGAACAACCCGGTGCCGGAAGCGTCGCCATATTCCGCTACGCGCTCCCCGGTCAGCCAGAAGTTCAAGTAGTCATGGGGCAACAACACGGTATGCAGTTGTGCCCACAACGCCGGATGGTGCGTCTTGAACCAAAGGATTTTTGACGCGGTATAGCCGGTGGCGATCCTCAGGCCAAGCGTTTCCAGCGAGCCGTTGGCTCCGCCGAGCTGTTGCAGGAGCCGTTCGTTTTCCTCAGCGGTTTCGGTATCGCACCACAGCTTGACGCTGTGCAGCACGTTGCCGTCTGCGTCCAGCGGCACAAACCCATGTTGTTGGCCCGAGACCCCCAGAGCGTGAATCTCCCGTGCATCAACGCCGGCGTGAGTCACGGCTTGGCGAAAAGCGATGACTAGCGCCTCAATCCACCAGTCGGCCTCCTGTTCGCGCCGGCCATTGGCTTGGCTGATGAGGCGGTGAGGGGCATTGCCCTCACCGAGGATCACGCCCTGTGTGCTGTCGACAATCACGACTTTCGTGCCTTGCGTACCGCAGTCTATGCCAGCATAGAGCGCCATAGGATCACTCCATCTCCAGCATGATTTTGATGTCTGAGGCATGTCCCGCCGCCGCGCGCTCGAAGGCCGCCACGCTGTCGGAGAACTTGTAGGTTTGGCTTATCAACGGCTGGACGCGCAGCTTGCCGCTGCTCAACAGCCGCAGCGTGCGTGGGTACATGTTGGCGTAGCGGAAAATGGTCTTGAAGGTAATTTCCTTGGCCTGCGCGGCGACGATATCCAGCGGCGCGGCATCGATCGGCATGCCGACCAGCACGGCGGTCGCCCCGGGCGCCGCATGTTCGGCCAGCGTAGCGATAGCCGGTTTCGCGCCGCTGCATTCAAACACGACATCGGCGCCATTGCCGCTGGTGAGGGCGGCCACTTTCCCCGCCAGGTCGCCGGTTTTGATATTGACGGCGTGCAGCCCCTCGTAACTGGCCGCAACGGCGAGTTTTTCGTCGAACAGATCGCAAATAATGACGTCCGAGCAGCCGCCCGCCAGCGCCGCGAGGGCGGTGACCACGCCGATCGGCCCGGCGCCGATCACCAGCGCGATATCGCCGGGTTTGATCCCGGCTTTGGTGGCCGCTTGCATGCCGATGGCTAAGGGTTCCACCATGGCGCCTTCAGCGAAACTGACGTTGTCCGGCAATTTGAACGTGAAGGCGGCAGGGTGGATGACGGTTGCGCGCAGGCAACCGTGCACCGGCGGCGTCGCCCAGAAGCGAACGGCTGGGTCAAGGTTGTAAATACCGGCGCGCGTCTGCGCCGAGTTGAGATCGGGAATGCCGGGCTCCATGCAAACGCGATCGCCGATGCTGAGGTGAGTGACGTTTTTACCTGTCGCGAGCACCACGCCGGAGGCTTCATGGCCGAGCACCATCGGGGCGTTAACCACGAACGGGCCAATGCGGCCATGTTGGTAATAGTGCACATCACTGCCGCAGATGCCCACGGAATGAATTTTTATCTGCACATCATCAGGGCCCAGCGTTTCGGCAAGCTGGACGTCCTCGATAGCGATTTCCCCCGCTTTGGCCAACACTAATGCTTTCATATTGCCTCCTGGTGAATCATTTTTATGGTAACGGTATCATTTCAATGCGGCGATATTGGGCCAAAGCGAGGGGGTAAACTGTGATCGATGTTGGAATTACTCGACGAGAGTTAATTTTGCTGGTGGGTTGTTATTCAATATGGGGATAGCGATCACAAAATCGGCGATGCAATGACGGTTTTAATATCAGCGTGCTGATATCGATACCGTTACTTTGCAGGGGAAATGATGAACAAACAACAAAGCGCCATAGCCGCTACGCTGGAATATTTGCGCAAGGCGGACATTATTCTGACTGAAGAAGAACAGCAACGTATTGAAATTGCGACATTTGGCCTGGCCGACTATCCCGTGTCAGGGCTGCAACTGCTGACCTATGTCAACTCGCCTCGCTATTGTGCGAAAGAGTTGGTGCTGTTTCCAGAGCAGACTTGCCCGGAACATTTGCATCCTCCTTTCGCCGGCACGCCGGGCAAGCAAGAGACGTTTCGCTGCCGTTGGGGCGAGGTGTTTCTGTTTGTCGATGATGAAAACCTGACGCTTAATGACGCCGGCGGTGAACCGGTATGCCGGGTGCCAGAGGGCGCGGAGCCTTGGTATGCCTGCAATCGCTATATCCTCTTGCGGCCGGGCGAGCAATACACCATCGCGCCCAATACCCGGCACTGGTTTCAGGCTGGAAAGCGGGGGGCGGTGGTGTCCGAGTTCTCTTCCGAGAGCCGTGACGAGCTGGATATCTTTACCGATCCCCGGATTAACCGCCTGGCGGGCGTAAACCATTAGCGCCACGATGAAAGTTCTGTCATGATGTTGTTAATGGTACAAAATGATACTCAAAGCTAAGGAGCTGCATTTGGCAGTGGGTCGAGGACGGAAAGCGACGCTGGCTAGCGTGGCCGCACAGGCAAACGTCAGTAAAATCACCGCGTCGCGGGCATTTTCACAGCCGGACAAGGTTCATCCGGAAACGCTGCGTCGCATTCGGGAGACCGCTGCCGAACTCGGTTATGTGGTCAATGCCGCGGCGCGCAACCTGCGGGCGAAAAGCAGCAGAACCATCGGTATCGTCAACCCTGATATGGCCAACCCGTTCTTTGGCGGCCTGACGCGGCTGATGACGCTTGAAGCGCAAAAAATGGGATACGACACCCTGGTGTTCGACTCCTATGAGTCTCAGGAAAGCGAAGACAGAATCATCGACAAACTGATTGGCTACAACGTCGATGCGATCATTCTCTCGGTCATTTCCAACGATCATCTGTACCAGCCTTCCTATCTAAAACGGTTGGAAACATTGAATATCCCGGTGGTTTTGATCGACCGGGAGCTGGATAATCGCCACTGCAGCGGGGTGTATATCGATAACCTGGACTGCGGCCTCCAGGCGGGGCGCTGGCTGCTGGAACAGAAGGCGCAGCGGGTGGTGGTGGTGTCCGGGCCGGAGAACTCCAATGTCGCACGGGACAGGGTCACAGGGCTGCAGGCGGCTCTGCAAGGGAAAGTGGCGTCGTTTGAAGTGCTGTATGCCGATTTCTTTATGGATGTCGCCTGGCAAGAGACGAGCCGTTGGTTGGCCAATAACCGCGCACCGGACTTTTTCGTCGGCTGCAATAACCAGATCTCCCTGGGCATTATCAAGGCCTGCATTGAACACCGGCTGCCGTTGATGCAGGACGTGTCGCTGTTCAGCATCGATGAGGTTTCACATGCTGAGATCTACGGTTTTCATTTCCCCTGCGTGTCGCATGATTTGCAAGAGATCGCCTGGCAAGCGTTGAATCTGGCGATCCGGCGCATTGCCGACCCCGATATCAAGCCGGGCAAGGTGGTGGTGCGGGGAAAACTCATCGCGTAGCGGCCTTTCTCTGCCTTTGTATGGGGATAACGGGAGCGAAAGGAAGCGTTATATCCAATTGACCGGTATGTTCGGTGGGTAATAGAACAACATCCCCGCTATTGATGCACGGTTCATTCGCTTATAGAGTCACATGGCTGTATGTATATACAGTAATTACATGAGGATAATATGATGAATACCTGCCCTGATATCGCTACGTTGCGAAACACTCTTCCTGGCGCGGTCGGCGAATTGATCGCCGTGACCGCATACTACGGCGATTGGAATGTCAGCAATCGTCAGCCCATCGGCGGCGGTATCTTCGTCGCCAAAGCACAATCTACACCGATGGATGACGGCGGGATGTTCATCCGCCCTAACGCCGCTTGGTTGTGGGTGCGCGTTCTGGACGTGGCCGGCACAGTGTCGCCTTATATGTTCGGCGCGAAAGGTGACGGTATTTCAGAGGATGCCACTGCCATTCAGGCTGCTCACGATTATGCCAGTTCACAGGCTGTCTCCAGCGGTTCTCGCATATTGAAAAACGGCAATCTGCAGTTCGGGAGCGGACAATTTAAATGTACGAAAACGCTGAAGCTGGATTTGAAAACCGTTGATTACGATTTTTCCGGCGCCTTGTTGGATTTTAGCGCCATGACACAAGGCAACAGCATCGACCGCAACGTCGCGATTCAATGGCAAAACAACGCCGGTTATACCCAGGGCAATCTCAGCGTGAAAAATTTGCGTATGATTGGACCTGGGGCCAATTCATTTGTCGATGGCATGACGTTTTCTACTTCGCTCTCGGCAAGCTATGGTCGCAATTCGCTGACCTTTATCGGCGGCGGGATCGAAGGTTTTGCCTATGGCATAACAGGCACCACCGATTTTTACTTCCTGCGCATGTACGGCTTTAGTTTCAATCACTGCGACATTTGCTATTACTTCCCCGACAATACTTCCAATTCCGGTGAAGAGATGAATTTCCATAGCTGCATTTTCGCTCAGAGTAATTGCGGGGTGAAATTACAGGGAGGGTACAGCTATTTCTTAAACTGTTCCTTCGATTACATTTACGGTAAAAACGGACCGCAAACCTCCTCCAGCCATGTCGGAAAGTATATGCATATCGAGGGTGGGCAACATATTTTCCGCGATTGTCACGTTGAAGGCTATGGCCCACAAAATTACATCCTGAACATACCGGATGCTAAACGTTGCAAGGTCAATATTATCGGCGGTCTGTTTACCTTCAAAGCCGGCGGTAGCCCAACGGCCTATCCGACAACCTCTAACCCATTCTATGTGGGGGATTTGGCGCGAGTGGTGTTTGATAAAGTCAATATCGGTCAGATGCAACAAGGTGGTGACACCAACGTCAGTGGTTGGATTGATGGCACGGGTTCTGTCTCTTTGCGTAATACGCAATTGCCTATCGCCTGGCCTTATCTGTTAACTCAGGTGCGAACCGATACCGCCGTAGAGGACAATTGGCTGGATGGCACGACGTATAGCAACGGTAGCGACAAATGGACTGAGGAAGTTTGGGTTCTGCCGCCGGGAGGTGTTAATACGGTACGCAAATCTCGCTACGGGTGGGGTACGGCTAACAGCACCAATTTTAGCCTTATTCGCCAGGCCGATTTCGTTTCATTGGGGCGCAACGCGGCCGCTGGTGATGGTGTGTTCCAAGCGGTGCTGGGAACCCTCAGCCTGAAAGGTTACGGCAGCGTTATTCACCATGTTCGCGCCAACACTTACGCGGGTGATGGGCAACGCTGCCAGGTCAAAATCTTATGGGCGAAACTGCGCGAATATGGTCCGCACCAGGACGTTGAACCCCAAATTCTCAAGCAGCAAACCGGTCACGTTTATACCTATCAATTTAGCGGCAATGAATCTGATCTGAAGAGCGTTATCATCCCAGGCCAAATGCAGGGCTATCCTACGCAGCCTCCCGCCTTCGAGCGAGCGCCGGACTGGGCTACGCACGCTTTCTTGCTTATTGACGTCACCGAAATGAAAAGCAACTTTGACCTGCGCATTACGGATGTTTATCTGCGACAGGTCTGACGCAGTTTCCCAACATTAACCTGTCACGGCATGTCGCACACCCCGTTATTACGAGGGGGTGTGCGACATTGACGCCGCAGCGCTTTACGCGGCTGTCGCTGGCGCTACGTGAAGCGCGACTTTTTAAAGAGCCGCATAAAAAACCCACTTGAGCTAACCGGAATCCGGGGCTGGAATGGAGTCTCCTGCCCGTTACTGAATGAGGACGGATCTTCAGTCCGCGCCCAGCCCAAACACCGCCGCCGCATTGCGATCCAAAATGGCGTTCACGTCTGCCTCCGGCAATCCCGCTCGGCGGATGTAGTCCACTGTGGTTTGAAACAGGTCGCCCGGCTGGAACGGGAAATCGGTGCCGAACAGCAGCCGCTCTGCGCCGAAGGTCGCCGCCGCCGCTTGCAATGCGGGCACCTGATCGTGGCCTACCGTGTCGTACCACATGCGCAGAGCGGCGCGGCTCGGCGGTTCCGGCGTATGCGGCGCTTCCCATGCGACGGTTTGGTCGAGACGCTCCAGCGTCATCGGCAGCAGGCCGCCCAGGTGCGGCACAATGATTTTCATCTCCGGAAAGCGTTGGGGGATGCCGTGGAGAATAAAGTGCATGGCGGAGACCGTGTCTTCGATCGGCGCGCCAATCGACCAGGTCAAAGCGTAATCGGCGATCAGCGGCGAATGCGCACCGCGGCCGGCGGGATGAATGGCCAGCACGCTGTGGCGGCGATTGAGTTCCTGATAGAGCGGCTCGAACAGCGGGTTGGCAATAGACAGCCCGAACACCGAGGTGGTGATGCAGGCGCCCAGCATATTGAGCTGGGTAAAGGCCCTTTCAAGCTCGAGCAACGCCGCGTCGATATGCGGCAGCGGCAAAGAAGCGATAGCCCGAAAGCGGGTGGGATAACGCGCTACCAGTTCCGCATATTCATCATTGATCCGGCGCGCGGCATCAACGGCCGCCTGTTCGTCTTCCAGATGCGGCGACAGCGGCGTCGCCGACAGGATTTGCATGTCGATGCCGGCGCTGTCCAGCAGGGCGAAGCGGGCGTCGAGTTCGCGCTCGGTGCGGCCGGCGCCCAGTTGCCGATAGGCGGCGACGTCGTGCACGCCATGCGCTTGCAAAAGATCCAGATACTCTGTGCTCCACAGGTGAGCGTGTACGTCGAGTCGCATCGGTCTATCTCCCGGCTTCGCGGCGATGCCGCGGGTTCAGGAGAGTATAGGCGGGCGACGCGACGCCTCCTGAAGGGAGAGCATTTTTTCTACCGACGGGTTAGGGTGAGAGCACGCATTGATCCGGGAACGGCGCGCGAACGGGCGTTCCCGGTATTGGGGGGCTGGAGATCAGAACACCTGCTTGAACGGTTTCACCGTCACGTCGGCATACACACCGGCGGCGATATAGGGATCCTGTTGCGCCCAGGCCTGGGCTTGCGCCAGCGACTCGAATTCGGCGATCACCGTCGAACCGGTAAAGCCGGCGGCGCCGGGATCGTTGCTGTCGATGGCCGGGTTAGGGCCGGCGACCACCAGGCGACCGGCGTCGCGCAGCGCCTGCAGGCGCGCCAGGTGTGCCGGACGCACCGCCAGACGATTTTCCAGCGAGTTGGGGACGTCTTGCGCGTAGATCAGATAAAGCATGTTTCACCTTTAAAATCATGGCTATAAAACGGTGCTACCAAGGTAGCGCAAAAGGCGCGGCAGGGGAACGGCGTAGGGCGAATTTCCCGGCGGATTGGCGCTTATGCCTTGAAGCCGCTACTTTTTATTCGTATAGTGCGGCGCGCTTAAACTGATATGCCATTGAGGTGAGGACATGACGGAACTGGTAAGGGAAAAACTCGATTTGCCGGCGGGCAAAAGCAAACTGCTGCTGCATTCGTGCTGCGCGCCCTGTTCCGGCGAGGTAATGGAAGCGATCCAGGCCTCCGGGATCGAGTACGCCATTTTCTTCTATAACCCCAATATTCATCCGCAAAAAGAGTATCTGCTGCGCAAGGAAGAGAACATCCGCTTCGCCGAAAAGCACGGGGTGCCGATCATCGATGCCGATTACGATACCGACAACTGGTTCGCCCGCGCCAAGGGGATGGAGAATGAGCCGGAGCGCGGTATCCGCTGCACCATGTGTTTCGACATGCGTTTCGAGCGCACGGCGCTGTATGCGCATGAGCACGGTTATGACACCATCTCCAGCTCGCTCGGCATTTCGCGCTGGAAGAACATGCAGCAGATCACCGACTGCGGCATTCGCGCGGCGGAAAAGTATCCTGACCTGGTGTACTGGGATTACAACTGGCGCAAGAAGGGCGGTTCGTCGCGCATGATAGAGATCAGCAAGCGCGAACGCTTCTATCAGCAGGAATACTGCGGCTGCGTCTATTCGCTGCGCGACACCAACCTGCACCGCAAGGCGCAAGGGCGGCCGCTGATCAAGCTGGGCGTGCTTTACTATGGCGATGAAGAATAACGCTTAATCACCGCAATCAACCCGCTACGGCGGGTTTTTTACTTTTTGACGCCAGGCGAAACGTTAATGAAGCGTGGTGTTCCGGCGATAAAAAAGCAACGGCCAGGTTAATATCCTTATGAGTTTGCTGGTTTTAGCCGCGCATACTGACGATTAAAGCGATAGTTTGCCTTTCGTTATTGAATATGATTGCTATTTGCATTTAAACTTGGCGAACCAGAGGAAACAGAATCATTATGCCGCTAAAAAAGATGTTCCTTAATCGCCGTATATCCGTGCCTTTCGTCTTGTCCGTAGGCCTGCACAGCGCCCTGGTGGCGGGATTGCTTTACGCTTCGGTAAAAGAAGTGGTGGAGCTGCCGAAGCCAGAGGACGCGCCGATCAGCGTCATGATGGTCAACACCGCCGCGATGGCTGAACCGCCACCGCCGGCGCCGGCCGAGCCGGAGCCGCCGCAGGTCGAACCTGAGCCGGAGCCAGAACCGGAGCCTATCGTGGAGCCGCCGCCGAAGGCGATCGTGAAGCCGGAGCCGGTCAAGCCGAAACCGAAGCCTAAGCCGAAGCCGAAGGTCGAAAAACAGGTCAAACCGGAGCCGAAGAAGGTCGAGCCGCGCGAGCCGTCGCCGTTCAACAACGATTCGCCGGCCAAGCCGATCGATAAAGCGCCGGTGAAACAGGCGCCTGCTGCGCCGGTGCAGGGCAACTCGCGCGAGGTCGGGCCAAGGCCGATCAGCCGCGCCAATCCGCTCTATCCGCCGCGGGCCCAGGCTTTGCAGATCGAAGGCAACGTGCGGGTACAGTTCGATATCGACAGCGACGGGCGCGTGAGCAACGTGCGCATCTTGTCGGCCGAGCCGCGCAACATGTTTGAGCGTGAAGTGAAGCAGGCGATGCGCAAGTGGCGCTATGAAGCCAAAGAAGCGAAAGATCGCACGGTCACTATCCGCTTCAAGCTGAACGGTACGACTGAATTGAACTGAGTTCGGTCAACACAAAAAGAAAGGGTCGCCTCGGCGACCCTTTTTGCATTTGCGGCGTAGCGTCAGTTTATTCTTCGAAGCCGACGCGGAAATTCATTTTGCCCTCAGGCAGCGCGCGCGAGTTGCCTTCCGCATCGACCGCCACATAGGTGAACACCGCTTCGGTCGCCCGGTAGCGCTGGCCGATCGGGGCGGAGGAGACTTTCTTGACCCACACTTCGATATTGATGGTGATCGAGCTGCGCCCGGTACGGATGCAGTGCGCATAGCAGCAAACCACATCACCTACCGCCACCGGTTTCAGGAAGGTCATGCCGTCCACGCGCACGGTCACCACGCGCCCTTCGGCGATCTCTTTTGCCTGGATGGCGCCGCCGATATCCATTTGCGACATCAGCCAGCCGCCGAAGATATCACCGTTGGCATTGGTATCGGCCGGCATCGCCAGCGTGCGCAGCACCAGCTCGCCGCTGGGTAAAGGTCGTTGTTGTGTCATAGCAGTCTGCTTTTAAAAGGAGGAAATAACATCATACTGCCCGCGACAAGCGCCGCAGGCATTAACAATTTTGTAACTATTTTTTCTGTTCTTCCGGCATGTGCCGGTAAATATAGATACCGCTGAGGAGGGTGAAGACCAGCGTCAGCACCGTCAGGCCAAAGACTTTGAAATTGACCCAGACGCTTTGCGGCAGCCAGAAGGCGACATAGATGTTCGCCAGGCCGCAGGCCAGGAAAAAGACCGCCCAGGCCAGGTTAAGGTTGCTCCACACTTTGTCCGGCAGCGTCAGCTCTTTGCCCAGCATGCGCTGAACCAGCGGTTTTTTGAGCACCCATTGGCTGATCAGCAGCGCCAGCGCGAACAGCGCGTAAATCACCGTGACCTTCCATTTGATGAACAAATCGTTGTGGAACACCAGCGTCAGGGTGCCGAACACCAGCACCATCAGGAAGGTGATCAACGTCATCTTCTCGACCTTGCGGTATTTAACCCAGGTGAACACCAGCGCCAGTGCGGTAGCGACGATCAACGCGCCGGAAGCGACGTAAATATCGTACAGCTTGTAAAAAGCGAAAAAGACAATTAACGGGAGGAAATCAAGAAACTGCTTCATAAATCAATCCATCATCTGTTCATCGGCCGACTATACCGGATTCGGCGAGCTCTGTGTACCGCCGGGCGCTGCCGATTATCGGCGTTTGGCCGGCGGATTTCTGCCGCGAAAGCAGGAATTTGCATAAACTTACGCGAGAAAGCGCGGGCGCATTGCCAGCGCGTGCCGCAGGCCGCATAGTAAGTAGCATAATAACCAGATAATTTACCGCGGAAAACAGCATGCAGTGGAAATCTCTCCAGGCCCTGACGCCGGGTTTGACGCATTTATTGGGCTATCAACGCAGTTGGCTCAAGCCGGATATTCGCGCCGGCCTTTCCGTCGCCGCCGTCGCCTTGCCGGTGGCCATCGCCTATGCCGAACTGGCCGGGGTCAGCCCGGTGGTGGGGCTCTATTCCTGTATTTTGCCGATGGTGGCCTATGCGCTGTTCGGATCGTCACGCCAGCTGATCGTCGGGCCCGACGCCGCCACCTGTGCGGTGATCGCCGCGGTGGTGACGCCGCTGGCGGCGGGCAATATGGAGCGCCATTGGCAACTGACCATCATGATGACCGCCATGATGGGCGGCTGGTGCCTGCTGGCCAGCCGGTTCAAGCTGGGGGCGCTGGCGGATCTGCTGTCGCGGCCGATCCTCAGCGGGTTGCTGAACGGGGTGGCGATCACCATTATGGTCGATCAGATCGGCAAGGTGTTGGGGTTCACGGTGCGCCCGGCGCAGCTGATCGAGCGCATCTACGCGCTGCCCGGCAACCTGCTGCACAGCGACTGGCTGACGATGGCGGTGTCGTTATTGACGCTGGTGACGCTGCTCGGATTTAAAAAATGGCGGCCTAACTGGCCGGCGCCGCTGTTCGCCATCGTGCTGGCGGCGTTCGTGACCTGGGCGGGCGGCCTGCAACAGCATGGCGTGGTGACGGTGGGCGGTTTCAGCGGCGTGTTGCCGATCGTCCAGTGGCCGGATTTCCAGCCCGGTTTACTGCGCGACATGGTGATCCCGGCGCTCAACCTGGCGGTGGTGAGTTTTGTCAGCATGATGCTCACCGCCCGCAGCTTTGCCGCCAAAAACGGTTATGAGGTGAACGCCGACGCCGAGTTTCGCGCGCTGGGGCTGGTGAATATCGTCTCTGCGCTGTCGCAAGGTTTCGCCATCAGCGGCGCAGACTCGCGCACCGCGGTGAATGACGCCAACGGCGGCAAGAGCCAGCTGGTGTCGATCATCGCCGCCGCGGTAATCGCCTTCGTCTTGCTGTTCCTGATGTCGCCGCTGCAGTTTATTCCGGTGGCGGGATTGGGGGTGGTGCTGATGTATGCGGCCTGGTCATTGCTGGACATCCGCGGCATCTGGATCTTGCGCCGTCGCAACGTGCAGGCGTTCCGCCTGGCGCTGTTTACCTTCCTCAGCGTGCTGCTGGTGGGGGTGATCAGCGGCATCGGGCTGGCGGTGTTGCTGGGGTTGATGCAGTTTCTGCGCACCGTCTTCCGGCCGACGGAACAGCTGCTGGGCGTCAACGACGAAGGCATGATCCACTCCATGGGCAACAACAATGGGGTGAAGGCGGTGCCCGGCGTCATGATGTATCGTTTCAATTCGCCCCTGACCTATTTCAACGTGGCGTACTTCAAACGCCGCATTCTCAATTTGGTCGACGGCACGCCGTTCCAGCCGCGTTGGGTGGTGGTGGACGCGGTGGCCAGTTTTACCCATGCCGATATCAGCGTGTTGGCGGCCATCGACGAACTGAAACGCGATCTGTTACAGCGTAACGTTAGGCTGGTGCTGGCGGGGCGTCGCACCGAACTGACGCGTTGGTTCCGCATCAACCGCTTAGGGCGCGACAAAGAGCTGATTTTGGTGCCGGATCTGTATCTGGCGCTGAAGCTGATTCAGAGTAAGGAGCAGGCGGAAACCGCCGTGATGGGGTAAACAAAAAAGGGGCGCGCCGAAGCGTGCCCCTTGATTTTCGCTGACGCCGGCGTTAGCCGCGCAGCAGCATATACAGGCGGAACAGGTAGATCAGCAGCAGGGCAGACACCAGGTTGCTCAACGCGGTCAACACCACGCTGGCGACGTTCGGCGTCAGCACCGACAGATGGCTCACCAAAAACAGCACCAGCAGTTTGGCCGCCAGCCACAGCATCATCGCCGGCACGATCACGCGCGCATTGGCGAAGGCCAGTTTGCTGCTCAGCTTGAGCGAAGCGAACACGCCTTTCTTGTCGACCGAGGCGATCACCGGCGCCAGCGCGAAGGCGATCGCCATCAGCACGCCCGGCACCACAAACAGCGTCAGGCCAAGCTGGATCAGCAGGGTGCAGATAAACAGCAGCAGCAGCAGGCGCGGCAAGTCGGGCGCCGAGGCGCCGAGCGCGCGCAGGGCGCTGGTGCGTTGCCCTTGCGACACCAGACGAATCAGCGTCAACATCCCGCCGACCAGCAGCACGTTGCCGACCAGCGCGGAGAAGGTGGCGGCCGCCGACACTTTCAGCAACACCATCTGCTGTTCCGGCGTCATCTGCTGGATCACTTCCTGAATGCCCATACCGGTAGACGAAGCGAAATCGCTGGTGGTGGCAGCGAGCGTCGCCAACTGTTCGGCATCGGGGCTGAAGGCCTGATTCAGCAGCACGGAGATAAACGCCGTCAACAACGCCAGCATCAGGATGCTGGCCAGTTGGTTGCGTAAAAAGTTAAAACTGTCACGGTACAAAGCGTTGGCCGTGATAGACATGCAGACTCCTTGGCGTCGGGAAAACAGAGATAAATCAGTGGGTGATTGTACCCTGTTCCACGCCGCTGTGGCACCCCGCGAATTGCACTACGCCTATTTCTTCAACGATCGTCGTCTCAGGCAGCGACAGCGGCAGGGGCACCGGCAAGGGCGGCAGGCCGTAGCGTTCCCGGGCGCGATCGCAGGCTTCGTTGCGCAGGCCGTTTTCACCGGACTGATCGAACTCTCTGCACGGGCTGGGCCGATTGAGGTAGATCGAGCAGGACACGGCTTTGCCGATCTCGCCGTCCAGCGCGTTGCAGCGGGGGGACTTGCTGTTGGTCCCCTGCATGCAGCGCAGGAACGGGGTCAAAGGCTCCGTCAGGGAAAGAGGGACGGTGCCGCCGCCGTCTTCGGCTTCGGCCCAATAGAATGACACTCGAAAATAACCGCAGCATGCGCCGCAGCTGACACAGGGATTAAGGATTTCGCTCATCTTGATTGCCCGCCGACTCCTCACGGCACCAACCAAAACCAACACGGAAAATGAAATTACCTCAGCCGCAATTTTCTCCGCAACCGAAATTTGAACATGTAGATAATTTGCAACAAAATCGATTTTTTGATGCAGATCAATCCTTGATTTATTAGGCGGTTAGGTAACCTTGTTTTTAGTAGGATTTTAAATTTTTACACATAAGATGTGATCTCGATGGGATCACAAATACCCGAAAGTAGGTATATTCCATCCCGAGAGATTAACCACACAAATGGAATGGATAATGAAAAAGACAACTCTGATGGTATTGGCGACGATGATGGCGCCTATGTTGGCAAGTGCGCATCAGGCCGGTGATTTCCTGTTCCGCGCGGGCACCGCGACGGTGCGTCCAAATGCGGGTTCGGACAACGTGCTGGGGTTGGGTTCGCTGGATGCGAAAAACAACACCCAGCTCGGTCTAACCTTCGGTTACATGGTGACGGACAACATCGGCGTTGAGTTGTTGGCCGCAACGCCATTCCGCCACAAGGTGACGCTGGGCGGCACCGATCTGGCGACCGTTCACCAGTTGCCGCCTACGCTGATGGCGCAATACTACTTCGGCGACAAGCAGGACAAACTGCGTCCTTACCTGGGCGTCGGCGTTAACTACACCACTTTCTTCGATGAGAAGTTCAACGACTACGGCAAAAGCGCCGGGTTGAGCAATCTCGATCTGAAAGATTCCTGGGGTGTGGCGGCGCAGGCCGGCCTGGATTACAACCTGGATGAGCACTGGATGCTGAACATGTCGGTGTGGTGGATGAATATCGAAACCAAAACTCGCTTCAACGATGCGAATGGCGGGCACCACAGCTTCGATACGCGTTTGGATCCGTGGGTGTTCATGTTCGGGGCGGGGTACCGCTTCTGATGAAGGCTCCAAGCAGGGAGGCGTTGCGCCTCCCTGTGTCGGTATTATTTAATCTGCATTACGTTTTCAACCGATTTCACGCCGGCCACGCCGCGTGTGACCTGCACCGCACGGTTGGCGTCATCGCTGGACGTCACGAAGCCGCTCAGCTGTACGCGCCCTTTAAAGGTTTCCACGCTGATTTCGCGTGACTTGATGTTTTTATCCGCCAGCAGTGCCGATTTCACTTTGGTGGTGACCACCGTGTCATCGATATAACCGCCCGTTCCCTCTGATTTTGCCGTCGGCGCGCAAGCGCTCACCGCGACCGCCACAACGGCTGCCATGCACAAGGCCGAAAGGGTTTTAAACAGCTTCATAAATTACTCTCCATGCAATGTTATGGTTGAAATTCGCTACGGTTTTTCGCCGCAGCGGGCGCATTCCCCAAATCAAACGAAGAAATGCATAGCGAACAAAGTTCATTGTGAGACAAGACCTGGGTTTGTTCAAATTTTTGCTGTAAATAAATGGAACAAACTTTGAGGGGAAACAAGCTGTTAAAGCGAGCGCCGGCAGGGCGCTCGCTGAAGAGGATCACGCCCGGGTGGCGCGCTTCATATTGCTGACGAAGGCCGCCAGCTTGGTCAGCATCTCCGCCGGGTTGGCATGGTGCTGTTCGATGATTTTGACGATTGCCGAGCCGGAGATCGCGCCGGCGGCCCCGGCCTGCAGCGCGGCCTTCACCTGCTCGGGTTCGGAGATGCCGAAGCCCTGCAGCGGCGGCGCGGCGTGGTACTCGCGCAGCTTGTTCACCAGGTGATGCAACGGCAGCTGCGCCCGGCTTTCGGTGCCGGTGACGCCGGCACGCGACAGCAGATAGGTGTAGCCGCGGCCGTGCGACGCGATTTCCCGCAGCAGATCGTCATCGGCGTTCGGCGGGCAGATGAAGATCGGCGCGATGCCGTGGCGCGCGGCGGCGGCGCGGAACGACGCAGACTCTTCAAACGGCACGTCGGCGACCAGCACCGAGTCCACGCCCACTTCGGCACAGCGTTGGTAAAACGCATCGATGCCTTTATGGAACACCAGGTTGGCGTACATCAGCAGGCCGATGGGAATGGTCGGGTGCTTCTGGCGGATGGCCGCCAGCATCTCGAAGCACTGGGTCGGCGTGACGCCGGCGGCGAAGGCGCGCAGCGTCGCGCTCTGGATGGTGGGGCCATCCGCCAGCGGATCGGAGAACGGGATGCCCAGCTCCAGCGCGTCCGCGCCGGCTTCGATCAGGGTGTCGATAATCTGCAGCGACAGCGCCGGATTAGGATCGCCCAGCGTCACGAACGGGACGAAGGCGCCTTCCTTGCTGCTTTCCAGACGCGTGAACAGTTGCTGATAACGTTCCATCAGATTTCTCCCCGTGCTTTCAAAATGTCGTGAACGGTAAATATGTCTTTGTCGCCGCGGCCGGACAGGTTGACCACCAGGATCTGCTCTTTCTGCGGCGTTTCACGGATCATTTTCAGCGCGTGCGCCAGGGCGTGCGAGGATTCCAGCGCCGGGATGATGCCTTCATGGCGCGACAGCGCCTTGAACGCTTCCAGCGCTTCGTCGTCGGTGATCGACACGTATTCGGCGCGGCCGGTGCTGTTCAGGTAGGCGTGCTGCGGCCCGACGGACGGGAAGTCCAGCCCGGCGGAAATTGAATAGGATTCTTCAATCTGGCCTTCGGCGGTCTGCATCATCGGCGCCTTCATGCCGAAGTAGATGCCGACGTGGCCGTGCTTGAGCGGCGCGCCGTGCTGGCCGGTTTCGATGCCCAGGCCGGCAGGTTCCACGCCGATCAGCCCAACGTCGGCGTCATCGATAAAATCGGCGAACATGCCGATGGCGTTGGAGCCGCCGCCGACGCAGGCGATGACCGCATCCGGCAGGCGGCCTTCGCGCTCCAGCACCTGCGCTTTGGTTTCTTCGCCGATCATGCGCTGGAATTCACGCACGATGGTAGGGTACGGATGCGGGCCGGCGGCGGTGCCGAGCATATAGTGCGCGGTTTCATAGCTGCCGGACCAATCGCGCAGCGCTTCATTGCAGGCGTCTTTCAGGGTGGCGGAGCCGCTGTGCACCGGGATCACTTCCGCGCCCATCAGCCGCATGCGGAACACGTTAGGCGACTGGCGCTCGACGTCTTTGGCGCCCATATAGATACGGCATTTCAGGCCGAGCAGCGCGCAGGCCAACGCCGACGCGACGCCGTGTTGGCCGGCGCCGGTTTCCGCGATGATCTCGGTTTTGCCCATACGCTTGGCCAGCAACGCCTGGCCCAGCACCTGGTTGGTCTTGTGCGCGCCGCCGTGCAGCAGGTCTTCACGCTTCAGGTACAGCTTGGTGTTGCTGCCGGCGGTGAGGTTTTTACACAGCGTCAGCGCCGTCGGGCGGCCCGCGTAGTTCTTCAGCAGATCGATAAATTCCGCCTGGAATGCCGGATCGCGCTGGGCGCTGACAAAGGCTTCTTCCAGTTGTTTCAGGGCCGGCATCAGAATTTGCGGCACGTATTGGCCACCAAATTCGCCGAAGTAGGGGTTAAGCAGCGTCATGAGAGTTCCCGTTATTATCCGTTATTAATGTTGAGCCGTATTCAGTAGGCGCGCAGGGTCTGGAAGACCGAGGCCAGGCGCGCGGGATCTTTGATGCCCGGTTCGCTTTCCACGCCGGAGTTGAAGTCCAGCCCGGCGCAGCCGAGCTTGGCCGCCTCGACGCAGTTGTCGGCGCGCAGGCCGCCCGCCAGCATCACGTTAGTCAGATCTTCACCTTGTAATACCGACCAGTCGAAGCGTTGGCCGGTGCCGCCGGCGCCGTTGTCGAGCAGATAGCGATCCACATGCTGCAGATCGCGCGCCGGCACCCGATCTTTCACGCTCAGCGCTTTCCAGATGCGGCACTCGGCCGGCAAGCGGGCGCGCAGGGCGTTGATATAGGCCTGGTCTTCCGCGCCGTGCAATTGCACCGCGTGCAGACCGAGGCGCTCAACGGTCAGCGCCACGGTATCGACCTGGGCGTCGCAGAACACGCCGACGTACTTCAGCGGCGCGCCGGAGATCACTTCGCGGGCGCGGGTGATGTCCACATAGCGCGGCGAGCGGCCGACGAAAATCAGCCCACCGTAGATGGCGCCGGCCTGATAGGCGGCGGCGGCGTCCTGCGGACGGGTCAGGCCGCACACTTTGTTGTCGCCCAGGATCACGCGGCGCACGGCGGCGCGCAGATCGGGTTCCGACATCAGCGCGCTGCCGATCAGGAAGCCGTTGGCGTAATGGCTCAGCTCGCGGATCTGCCCGTAGTTGTTGATGCCCGATTCGCTGATCACCGTCACGCCGTGCGGCACGCGCGGCGCCAGCTGACGGGTGCGGTTCAGATCGATGCTCAGATCGCGCAGATCGCGGTTGTTGATGCCGACCACGCGCGCTTCCAGCGCGATCGCGCGCTGCAGCTCTTCTTCACTGATCACTTCGGTCAGCACGCCCATGTTCAGGCTGTGGGCCACCGCCGCCAGCTGGCGGTACTGCTCGTCGGTCAACACCGACAGCATCAGCAGGATGGCGTCTGCCTGATAGTAGCGCGCCAGGTAAATCTGATAGGGATCGATGATAAAGTCTTTGCACAATACCGGTTGGCTGACGGTTTTACTGACCAGCGGCAGGAAATCGAAGCTGCCCTGGAAGTATTTCTCGTCGGTCAGCACCGAGATCGCCGAGGCGAAATCTTTATACACCGTGGCGATCTCTACCGGATCAAAGTTCTCGCGAATCAGTCCCTTGGAAGGCGAGGCCTTCTTGCATTCGAGAATGAAAGCCGTCCGGGTGCCCTGCAGCGCGTGATAGAAGCTGCGTTCGCTCGGTACGATGTCGTTCTGAAAGCCGGCCAGGGGCTGTTGCTGTTGTCGCGCCGCGATCCATTGCGCTTTGTCGCGGACAATCTTGTGTAGCACGGTTTCCTGCATCATTTATCCTCTTGCCGCCAGTGCGATGACACGCTCATAGGCCTGCCCGCTGTTGATCATATCCAGTGCCTGCCGCGCATTTTGGCGCAGGTCTTCATGTCCGAATAACTTCAGAAGCAACGCGACGTTGGCCGCGACCGCCGCGGCGTGCGCCGGCTCGCCTTTACCTTGTAACAGCCGCGCCAAAATGTCACGGTTTTCTTCCGGCGTGCCGCCCAGCAAGGCTTCCAGCGGATAGGTTTCCAATCCGAAGGACTGCGGCGTGAGCTGGTAGCTGCTGATTTCGCCGTTGTTCAATTCCGCCACGTGCGTCGGGGCGTGGATCGCCACCTCGTCCATGCCGCCGCCGTGCACCACCGCCGCACGCTGATAACCCAGCACGCGCAGGGTTTCGGCGATCGGCAGCACCAGTTCCGGGCTGTAAACGCCGATCAGCGCCAGCGGCGGACGCGCCGGGTTGATCAGCGGGCCCAGCACGTTGAACAGCGTGCGGGTTTTCAGCTGCTGGCGTACCGGCATGGCGTGACGAAAACCGGTGTGGTACTGCGGCGCGAACAGGAAACACACGCCGAGATCGTCCAGTGCCTTGCGCGCTTCTTCCGCCGGCAGATCCAGGCGGATGCCGAATGCCGCCAGCAGATCCGAAGAGCCGGAGCGGCTGGAGACGCTGCGGTTGCCGTGTTTGGCGATCTTCGCGCCGCACGCCGCCGCCACGAAGGCGCTGGCGGTGGAAATATTGATGCTGTTGGTGCCGTCGCCGCCGGTGCCGACGATATCGGCGAACGGGTAGTCAGGGCGCGGGAACGGCTGAGCGTCGTCCAGCAGCGCTTTGGCGGCGCCGGCGATCTCTTCCGGGCGCTCGCCGCGGACTTTCATGCTGATCAACGCCGCCGCCAGTTGGCTCGGCTCCAATTCGCCGCGCACGATGGCGCTGAACAGCTGTTGGCTTTCCTGCTGGCTCATCGACTCGGCGCGGTACAGTTTCTCAAGAATAGGTTGCATCGTCGTGTTCCTTATATTACTTCGCCAGCGCCCAGGCCAGGGTCTGCTCAAGCAGGCGCGCGCCGTGGGTGGTCAGAATCGATTCCGGGTGGAACTGGAAGCCGCACACGCGGCGATGATCGTCGCGCACCGCCATCACCATCTCGCCGAACCGGGCGTTGACGGTGAGATCGGCCGGGATATTGCTGCCGACCAGCGAGTGGTAGCGTGCTACCGGCAGCGGGTTGGCCATGCCGGCGAACATGCCTGCGCCATCGTGAACGATCGCCGAGGCCTTGCCGTGCAGGATCTCGCCCGCCTGGCCGACCTGGCCGCCGTAGGCTTCGACGATCGCCTGGTGGCCGAGGCAGATGCCGATGATCGGCAGCCGGCCGCGCAGGCGCTGCAGCAGTTCCGGCATGCAGCCCGCTTCGGACGGGGTGCCGGGGCCGGGCGACAGCATCAGCACCGGCTGGGTCATGTGCTCCAGGCGTTCGATGATCACCTCGGCGGCGATCTGGTTACGGTAAATCACCACCTGGTGGCCGCTGGCGCGCAGCTGATCGACCAGGTTGTAGGTAAAGGAATCGACGTTGTCGAGCAGCAGAATATCGGCCATCAGAACACCTCCTTGGCATGGTGCGCTGTGGCGATGGCACGCAGCACGGCACGGGCTTTGTTGCGGGTCTCGTCGGCTTCCGCCTGCGGGACGGAATCCAGCACCACGCCGGCGCCGGCCTGCACGGTGGCGATGCCGTCTTCAACGTAGGCGGAACGAATGACGATGCAGGTATCCAGATCGCCGGTGGCGGTGAAGTAGCCTACCGCGCCGCCGTAGCTGCCGCGGCGCGTGCCTTCGGAGGCGGCGATCAGCTGCATCGCCCGCACCTTCGGCGCTCCGCTCAGGGTGCCCATGTTCATGCAGGCCTGGTAGGCGTGCAGCACGTCGAGATCGGCGCGCAGGGTGCCCACCACCCGGGAAACCAGGTGCATGACGAACGAATAGCGATCCACCTTGGTCAGATCGGCGACGTAGCGGCTGCCGGCCTGGCAGATGCGTGCCAGATCGTTGCGCGCCAGATCGACCAGCATCAGGTGCTCGGCCAGCTCTTTGTGGTCGGTGCGCATTTCCAGCTCGATGCGGCTGTCGAGATCCAGATCCAGCGAACCGTCCTTACTCCGGCCGCGCGGGCGGGTGCCGGCGATCGGGTAGATTTCGATTTGCCGATTGCTCGCGTCGTATTTCAGCGCGCTCTCCGGCGAAGCGCCGAACAGGGTGAAGTCATCATCCTGCATGAAGAACATGTACGGGCTGGGGTTGTTGTCTTTCAAGGTCTGATAGGCCGCCAGCGGCGCCGGGCACGGCAGGGAGAAGCGGCGCGACGGCACCACCTGGAAAATCTCGCCCTGGCGGATCGCTTCCTGCAGCCCGCTGACCACCGCGCCGTACTCTTCGTCGCTCTGGTTGCAGCTCAGCTGCATGTTCTCCAGCGTTTGGTGCGGGATCGGCTGCGGGGTTTGTTGCAATTCGGCCTGCAGCTGTTCGAGGCGTTGCTGCAAACGCTGCGCTTCACTCGCCTGCTCACTGAAGACGCTGGCCTGCAGACGGGCCGTACCGCGTTGGTGATCCAGCACCAGCAGGGTTTCCGCCAGATAGAAGCAGAAGTCCGGGCAGCGCTGATCCTGGCGCAGCGCCGGCAGGTCTTCGAAACCGGCGACCAAATCGTAGGCGAACAGGCCGCCCAGCATCACGGCTTCGCGCTCGTCCGCCGGGGAGTCCACCAGGGTCAGCAGCGTGCGCAGCGCGTCGAACACCGACAGTGAACGCAGGCGGGCGTCTTCGTCCTGCACCGCGTCGATCGCCGGGAAGCTCAGCTCGCGGCCGTTGGGGCGCGCCTGATTGCGCACCTCGGGCGGCAGCGCTTCGTCCAGCAGCGGCAGCAGCGCCGCGCCGTTGGCGCTCAGCGCCTGCACGCTGACGGTGTGGCCCAGTGCGGTAATGCGCAGCGCGCTGTCGATCACCAGCAGGCTCTGCAGATTCTGTTTGCTGTTGATTTCCGCCGATTCCAGCAGCAGGGTGGCCGGACGGGCACCGCACAGCTGGTGGAAAATGGTGGTGGGATCGCCCCGGTAGCTGGCTTGCGCCTTCAGCAATGTCATTTGTGGTTTGATGTTCATCATCGGTGGTTCCAGTGAATTCTGTCCATAAAAAAGCCCGCATCAGGTGCGGGCTCAGGAAATCTGCATTGTCAGATGACAGCTATGCGCGATTACACCGCCCGCAAGAGGGAGGTACGCCACCAACCGTGAAGAGAAATGTAGTTGTTCATTTGTAGACTCTCTCTGTTAACGCTCATCCGACACGGCCGTTGCCGTGAACTTGTGTACTAGTTAACTGGTTCGAGAGGGCAAAGTCAACCCTCTTTTTGCACAATGTTTTAGCGGTCAGCGTGAATTCTATTCATCATTCCGCCTGGCGTCCGCGGCCGGGGCAGAATAGATTTCCGTCCGGCCGCCGATCGCGGGTATGATAGAAAACCAAGCCATTGCCGGATAGCCGTTTTGACAGACAGTAACCCCCCATCCACCGCCTTTACTCTGTACGACCTCCACAGCCACACAACCGCCTCCGATGGCTACCTGACGCCGACGCAGCTGGTGCAGCGGGCGGTCGAGATGCGCGTGGGCGTGCTGGCGATCACCGATCACGACACCACCGCAGGCCTGGCCGAGGCCGCCGCCGCCATTGCGGAGCAGGCGTTACCACTGCGGCTGGTCAACGGGGTGGAAATCTCGACGCTGTGGGAAAATCATGAGATCCATATCGTTGGATTGGGCATGGACGTCGCGCACCCGGCGCTGGTGGCGCTGTTGGCGGAACAAACCGAACGGCGCAATCGGCGTGCGCAGGAGATCGGCGTGCGTCTGGGTAAGGCGCGCATTCCCGACGCCTATGCCGGCGCCCAGCGGCTGGCGGGTGCCGGCGCGGTGACCCGCGGCCATTTCGCCCGTTATCTGGTGGAGATTGGCGTGGCGGACAACATGGCGCAGGTGTTCAAGAAATACCTGGCCAAGGGCAAAACCGGCTACGTGCCGCCGCAGTGGTGTACAATAGAACAAGCCATTGATGCGATTCATCAATCGGGCGGCCAGGCGGTGATGGCGCATCCCGGCCGTTACGATCTGACCGCGAAGTGGTTGAAACGTTTGCTGGCGCATTTCGCCGAACACGGCGGCGACGCCATGGAAGTGGCGCAGTGTCAGCAGGCGCCGCATGAGCGCTCGCAATTGGCGAAATACGCCCAGGACTACCGCCTGTTGGCCTCGCAAGGCTCTGATTTTCATCAGCCTTGTTCGTGGATCGAATTGGGCCGCAAACTGTGGCTGCCGGGCGGCGTCGAGCCGGTGTGGCGCGATTGGCCGCAGCCTGGCGAGGCGGTCTGATTTTACGCGCGTAGCAACGCGCGCGGGCATCATTTTAGGAGCAAGTCATGAGTCAGCTTTTTTATATTCACCCGGACAACCCGCAGCCGCGTTTGATTAACCAGGCGGTCGAGGTGTTGCGCAAGGGCGGGGTGATCGTTTATCCCACCGATTCCGGCTATGCGCTGGGTTGCATGCTGGAAGAGAAGGCGGCGATGGAGCGCATTTGCCGCATCCGCCAGTTGGACGGCAACCACAACTTTACCCTGATGTGCCGCGATTTGTCCGAGTTGTCGACCTATGCGCACGTCGATAATACGGCGTTTCGCCTGATCAAAAACAATACGCCGGGTAACTACACCTTCATTCTGAAAGCGACCAAGGAAGTGCCGCGCCGCCTGATGAATGAAAAGCGTAAAACCATCGGCCTGCGCGTGCCGTCGAACCCGATCGCGCTGGCGCTGCTGGAGGCGCTGAACGAACCAATGATGTCCACCACCCTGATGCTGCCGGGCAATGATTTTGCCGAATCGGATCCGGAAGAGATCAGCGATCACCTGGGCAAGGTGGTCGATCTGGTGATCCACGGCGGTTTCCTCGGTCAACAGCCGACTACGGTTATCGATCTGACCGAATCCTCGCCGGAAGTGGTGCGTGAAGGGGCGGGCGACGCGGCGCCTTTCCGCTGATGTAAACCGTCGCCGACTTGCCCATTGTCTGAAAATCGGCTGAAGCGACGCTATTTCGGGTGAAAGCAGCTATTCTTGACTACTTCAGAATTGATAATGGGCAGGATGCGCACCAATGATTAAACGGGTTTCTTTTTTAGCGGCCTTATTATTTTCCTCGATGGCAAATGCGGGTTTTTATTCGGGCAGTTCCTTGCTGGCGGAATCCGGCGGTTACGTAAAAAATAAAAACGGTGAGGCCACCGTTGCCGAAGCGCTTAACGGCGGCATGTTTATGGGATACGTCGCCGGCGTATTCGATACTTATTCGATGCAGGGCAACCGCAATATTTGCCCGGAAGCCGGGATGAGTATCGGCACGGCCGCCGATGCGGTGATGCGCTATTTGAACGAGCATCCCGAGCAGTTGCATTACTCTGCGCCTTCGGTGATCATGCTGGCGTTAAGCGCCGCCTATCCCTGCGTGCGCCATTAAATTTGCATTCCATTTAGTGCGCATTTTTTCATAAGGTGCGCTCTCATACTTTCCGCACGAACTTCAATAGATCAATCTCCGCGGCGCTGTCACCTTAGCATCGTCGGCATCCCCCGAACGGGTCGGGGAGAGACGCGCAGGAGGTTATATGACCACATTTCACAGCGCCAACATCGCTCTCGATTATCAGGATATCGGCTCAGGGCCGCTCACACTGGTGCTGCTGCCCGGCTGGTGCGAGCCGAAAACCGTGTTCGATCCCTTCATCGCCCTGGCGGCAGAACGTTATCGGGTGATCAGCATCGACTGGCGCGGCCACGGCCTGTCGTCAAAAACGGCGGAGATGTCGCTCGCGGCGGACGATTTGCTGGAAGATGTGCGTCAGCTACTGACGGCGCTGCGTTTGGACAACGTGGTGACTCTGTCGGTGGCGCACGCCAGCTGGCTGGCGGTGGCGTTGGCCGAAGCGTTGCCGCAGCGGGTGCGGGGCATGGTGTTTCTCGATTGGATCATGACGCAGCCGGAACCGGCGTTCTTTACGGCGGTGAGCCGCATGCAGCAGCCGCAGCAGTGGCTGGCGGCGCGCGACGCCTTGTTCGCCTTCTGGCAGGGCGGCATCCGCCACGAACGGGTCAAACGCCATCTGGAGGTCGAGATGGCACAAGAAGATTACCGGCTCTGGCGTGCCGCCGGCGTGGCCATCGAACAGGCCTACCGGCAATTCGGCTCGCCGCTGCAACGTCTGGCGGGAATGAGCGCGCCGCAGCCGTGCCGGCACATCTACTCGCTGGATCGCCGCGACGACTATCTGCGGCACCAGCAGGCATTTGCCGCCGAGCAGCCGTTTTTCTCCGTGGTGCGTTTGGGGGAGGCTCGCACTCACCTCGGCATTCTGGAACGGCCCGACGCGGTGCTGTGGGCGGTGGAGGATTTTTTGGCGCCGTAAACGCCGCCCGAGGGAGGTCGCCGCCGATAAAGTGGGTTTCAACACCTTAGAAAGCCTGTATAATACGCGGTTCGATCCTGATAAATGTATTGTTACCGTTGTGGCGGTTGGCCGCGGCGGTTATCCCCCCGACGCCTGTGAAGGCGACATTAGAGGTTGCTCAATGAGCGAAAAGTTACAGAAAGTTTTAGCGCGCGCCGGGCATGGCTCGCGTCGTGAAATCGAAACCATGATTGAAGCCGGGCGCGTCAGCGTCGACGGCAAGGTCGCCAAGCTGGGCGATCGCGTTGAAGTGACGCCGGCGATGAAAATTCGCCTGGACGGTCATGTCCTGTCGATCAAAGAGTCTGAAGACGTGGTCTGCCGGGTGCTGGCCTACTACAAACCGGAAGGCGAGCTGTGTACCCGCAGCGATCCTGAAGGCCGCCCGACGGTGTTCGATCGTCTGCCTAAGCTGCGCGGTTCGCGCTGGGTGGCGGTAGGGCGCCTGGACGTCAACACCTCCGGTCTGCTGCTGTTCACCACCGATGGCGAACTGGCCAACCGTCTGATGCACCCGAGCCGTGAAGTGGAGCGCGAGTACGCGGTACGCGTGTTCGGCCAGGTCGACGATGCGAAAGTGAAGCAGCTGAGCAAGGGCGTGCAGCTGGAAGACGGCCCGGCCGCCTTCCGCACCATCAGCTTCCAGGGCGGTGAAGGCCTCAACCAGTGGTACAACGTGACCCTGACCGAAGGCCGCAACCGTGAAGTGCGTCGCCTGTGGGAAGCGGTGGGCGTGCAGGTGAGCCGCCTGATCCGCGTGCGCTATGGCGACATCGATCTGCCGAAAGGCCTGCCGCGCGGCGGCTGGGCCGAGCTGGATCTGCCGGCGATCAACTACCTGCGCGAGCTGGTGGAATTGAAGCCGGAAACGGTCAGCAAGATGCCGGTGGAGCGTGAGCGCCGCCGCGTGAAGGCCAACCAGATCCGCCGCGCGGTCAAGCGCCATTCGCAGGTGGCCGGCAGCGGCCGCCGCAGTGCGCCAGGCAGCAAGCCGGGTAAACCGGGCAAGCCGAGCAAACGCGGCTAATCTCTCATTCTGGCCCCGTTCGGGGCCAGAACTTTTGTTACCAATCGATCCCCTGTTGCGCCTTCACGCCCGCATCAAACGCGTGCTTCACCGGCCGCATCTCCGTGACCGTATCCGCCAGTTCCAGCAGATCGCGATGGCAACCGCGCCCGGTCAGGATCACCGTTTGGTGCGCAGGGCGCTCCAGCAACGCGGCCTTCAGCTCTTCCAGTTCCAGATAGCCGTAGGTCAGCATGTAGGTCACTTCGTCCAGCAGCACCAGATCCAGGCTGCTGTCGGCCAGCATGCGTTTGCCGTGTTGCCACACCGCCTGGCAGGCGGCGGTATCGCCGGCTTTGTTCTGCGTCTCCCAGGTGAAGCCGGTGGCCATCACCTGAAATTCAACGCCGTGTTGCTGCAGCAGATTCTTTTCGCCATTGGGCCATTCGCCCTTGATGAACTGGATCACCCCGGCGCGCATGCCGTGGCCGACCGCCCGGGTGACGGTGCCGAAGGCGGCGGTGGTCTTACCCTTGCCGTTGCCGGTAAACACCAGCAGCAGGCCGCGCGTGTCCTGTGCCGCGGCGATGCGCGCATCGACCTGTTCTTTCAGGCGCTGCTGGCGCTGTTGATGACGATCTTCCGCCATGAAAACGCTCCTTATTCGGCCGCGCCGGGTTTACGGTTCGGTTGGGCGTCGAAGCTCATGCCGGTTTTGCGGCGGCTGTCTTCGCCCATCAGATACAGATACAGCGGCATGATATCGGCCGGGGTTTTCAGCTTGTTCTTGTCTTCGTGCGGGAAGGCAGATGCGCGCATTTTGGTGCGGGTGCCGCCCGGATTGATGCAGTTCACCCGCAAATTGCGGTTTTTATACTCGTCGGCCAACACCTGCATCATGCCCTCGGTGGCGAACTTCGACACCGCATAGGCGCCCCAGTCTGCGCGGCCGGTGCGCCCGACGCTGGAACTGGTGAACACCAGCGAACCCGCGTGGGATTTCAGCAGCAGCGGCAGCAGCGCCTGAGTCAGCATAAAGGTGGCGTTGACGTTAACCTGCATCACCTCTTGCCACATGGTCATCGACAGGTCGGCCATCGGCGCGATGTCGCCGAGCAGGCCGGCGTTGTGCAGCACGCCGTCAAGGCGGGGGATCTGGCGCGCCAGATCGTCGGCTATCTGCCGGCATTGCTCCGGCGTGGCGTGCAGCAAGTCCAGCGTCACCACCAACGCTGGGGCGCCGCCCTGGGCCGCGATCTCTTGTTGTACCGCCAGCAGCTTGCTTTCGGTGCGCCCCAGCAGCACCAACTGGGCACCGAAGCGCGCGTAGGTCAGCGCCGCTTCGCGGCCGATGCCGTCGCCGGCGCCGGTGACCAGAATGATACGTTGTTCGAGCAGATCTTGTTTGGGTTGGTAATGCACGATAAATCCTCGCCTGGGTGGCCGTTCTCCCGCAGATATCGGGGAGCAAGAGTGAAACGCGCGGCCGGGGCGGGAGCGAAGGCTCGACCGTCTGCGGGCCGCGCAGCGAATGCGTCTCATCATATTGATGAATAATGGGTGTTATATGCCTTAATCCGCCGGCATTTTCAATGCGTAGCAGGCTGAAATGGCATTCTTTTGTAACAAAAGCGCGGCGGCGACGGCTTGGTTCGGCCTTGAATCGTCCCCATAGTGATGCTCCGTGCGCAATGAATTTTCATTTAGCCGCGACAGCAGCCGCTGCGGTTGGCTAAAATGGGAAGAATCATACTAACAACCTGTAAATAAAGGCGGAATCTGTGGAGTTTATATCTGTTTATGGCCTGTTTCTGGCCAAGGTTGCCACGGTGGTGCTCGCCATCGCCGCGTTGGCCATACTGGCTGTCAGTCTGGGGCAACGCAAGAGCCGCCAGAAAGGGGAGCTGCAGCTGACCGATCTCGGTGAACAGTATCGCGAGATGCAGCGTGACATGCGCCTGGCGCGCATGGATGCCGCCGAGCAAAAGGTTTGGCTGAAACAGTTCAAGAAACAGACCAAGGCCGACGACAAGCTGAAAAAGCAGCGCGCCAAGTCCGGCGCGGTCGAGGTGGCCAAGCCGTGCCTGTATGTGCTGGATTTCAAGGGCAGCATGGACGCGCACGAGGTAACCTCGCTGCGCGAAGAGATCTCGGCGGTGTTGGCGGTGGCGTCGGCGCAGGATGAAGTCCTGCTGCGGCTGGAAAGCCCTGGCGGAGTGGTGCACGGCTACGGCCTGGCGGCCTCGCAGCTGGAGCGCCTGCGTAAAGGCGGCATTCGCCTGACGGTGGCGGTGGATAAAGTGGCGGCCAGCGGCGGCTACATGATGGCCTGCGTCGCGGATCGCATCGTGGCGGCGCCGTTCGCCATCATCGGCTCGATCGGCGTAGTGGCGCAGATCCCGAACTTCCACCGCCTGCTGAAGAAGAACGACATCGACATGGAGTTGCACACCGCCGGGCAGTTCAAACGCACGCTGACGCTGTTCGGTGAAAACACCGAGCAGGGGCGCGAAAAGTTCCGTGAAGATCTGAACGAAACCCACGAGCTGTTCAAGCGCTTTGTGCATGAGCAGCGCCCGTCGCTCGACATCGACAGCGTCGCCACCGGTGAGCACTGGTTCGGTTCACAGGCGAAAGAGAAGGGCCTGATTGACGCTATCGGCACCAGCGATGACTTGCTGATCGCCGAGCTGGATAACCACGAAGTGATCGCCGTGCGCTATTCGCGCCGCAAACGCCTGATGGATCGCTTTACCGGCAGCGCGGCGGAAAGCGTCGATCGCTTGTTGTTGCGCTGGTGGCAGCGTGGGGAAAAGCCATTGCTGTAACGGCGGCGATAGCGTGAATCAGCGGGGGCCGGGCGCCCCCGTTTTCTTTTCTCAATCGACCAGGTGGTATTTTTCCGAAAGCAGATGGGCCAAATGTTTAAACATATTAAATACCGCGGTGGTTTTGGCGGTGGGCAATCCGTCGGCATCCAAAAAGTATTCGCCGCGGAAAACTAAAACGCCGTTTTTTTGTTCAACGTCGGTGGCGATCATGCCGTGCAGATAATCTTCGTGTTGGCGGATGATGTTATTTGCTTCCGCCAGCAGGGCCTCGCGGCCGATAGGGGCAGTATTCGTGCGCATTTATTAGACTCCAAACTAAAAACTCTGCGCATATTCTAACGCCGGTTCGCTTTTATCCGCAAACCGACTAAGGTTTATTTGCCGTCTGGATGGCCATGCGCGGCCGCCGGTTGGCGAAATCGGTCTTTCCGTGCTAATTAGGTTGCGTGACGCTTTTTATCAGGTACAGTGTGGGATTTTGCGGCGTCGGGTGGAAGGTTTTGTTTACGCCATGAATAAAACTCACACAGCCATACTTTTGGGGCATGGGTGAATAGCAGGCAGGATCAACAACTTGCGTTCAGGTTGAGCGGTTGGGCAACCAAAAGGAAAAAATCTGTTGATCTCTTGCCAGACTGCCGCAATATAAAAAAAGAGACACGAATTGCCGCGGCACGGCGAGATAAAAGACTTCTTTTTAGAAGAAATAAATTAGGTAAAGGTAAATATGGGTAAAGCTCTCGTAATAGTTGAGTCCCCGGCAAAAGCCAAAACTATTAATAAATATTTAGGAAGTGACTACGTGGTGAAGTCCAGCGTCGGTCATATCCGTGATTTGCCGACCAGTGGCTCAGCCAGCAAAAAGAGCGCTGACTCAACCGAAGACAAAGCCAAGAAAAAAGTTAAAAAAGATGAGAAGGCGGCGCTGGTAAATCGCATGGGCGTCGACCCTTACCACGGCTGGAAAGCGCATTATGAAATCCTGCCGGGTAAAGAAAAAGTGGTCGCCGAGTTAAAATCGCTGGCGGAAAACGCCGACCACATTTATCTCGCAACCGACCTTGACCGCGAAGGGGAAGCCATCGCTTGGCACCTGCGGGAAGTGATCGGTGGGGATGACAAACGCTTTAGCCGCGTGGTGTTTAACGAAATCACCAAAAACGCGATCCAGCAGGCGTTCAAACAGCCGGGCGAGCTGAACATTGACCGCGTCAACGCGCAGCAGGCGCGCCGGTTTATGGACCGCGTGGTGGGCTATATGGTCTCGCCGCTGCTGTGGAAGAAAATCGCCCGCGGCCTGTCCGCCGGCCGCGTGCAGTCGGTGGCGGTGCGCCTGGTGGTTGAGCGCGAGCGCGACATCAAGGCCTTCGTGCCGGAAGAGTACTGGGAGCTGCATGCCGATCTGCTGGCGAAGGGTGAAACCGCGCTGCAGATGGAAGTGACCCACGCGCACGACAAACCGTTCAAACCGGTCAACCGCGAGCAGACTCACGCCGCGGTCAAGCTGTTGGAAAAAGCCCGCTACACGGTGCTCGATCGCGAAGACAAACCGACCAGCAGCAAACCGGGCGCGCCTTTCATTACCTCCACGCTGCAACAGGCCGCCAGTACCCGCCTGAGCTTCGGCGTGAAAAAAACCATGATGATGGCGCAACGGCTGTATGAAGCCGGCCACATCACCTATATGCGTACCGATTCCACCAACCTGAGCCAGGATGCGCTCAACATGGTGCGTGGCTACATCGGCGACAACTTCGGCGACAAATACCTGCCGAAGGCGCCGAATCAGTACAGCAGCAAAGAGAATTCGCAGGAAGCGCACGAAGCGATCCGTCCTTCGGACGTGAACGTGCTCGCCGAGCAGTTGAAGGACATGGAAGCGGACGCGCAGAAGCTGTATCAGCTGATCTGGCGCCAGTTCGTTGCCTGCCAGATGACGCCGGCGCAATACGATTCCACCACGCTGACGGTGAAAGCCGGCGATTATCAGCTGCGCGCCAAGGGCCGTACGCTGCGCTTTGACGGCTGGACCAAGGTGATGCCGGCGCTGCGCAAGGGCGATGAAGATCGCACCCTGCCATACGTCGAAATCGGCAGCGAACTGGATCTGCAGAAACTGATCCCAAGCCAGCACTTCACCAAGCCGCCGGCGCGCTACAGCGAAGCCTCGCTGGTGAAAGAGCTGGAAAAACGCGGCATCGGCCGCCCGTCCACCTACGCCTCCATCATTTCGACCATTCAGGATCGCGGTTATGTGCGGGTGGAAAGCCGCCGCTTTTATGCCGAGAAAATGGGCGAGATCGTCACCGATCGCCTGGAAGAAAACTTCCGCGAGCTGATGAACTATGACTTCACCGCGCGCATGGAAGATGGCCTCGATGAGGTCGCCAACAACCAGGCCGAGTGGAAAGCGGTGCTGGACGAGTTCTTCGTCGACTTCAGCGAACAGCTGGAAACGGCGGAGAAGGATCCGGAAGAAGGCGGCATGCGGCCTAACCAGATGGTGATGACCAGCATCGACTGCCCGACCTGCGGCCGCAAGATGGGTATCCGTACCGCCAGCACCGGCGTGTTCCTCGGCTGTTCCGGCTACGCGCTGCCGCCGAAGGAGCGCTGCAAAACCACCATCAACCTGGTGCCGGAAGCGGAAGTGCTCAACATCCTTGAAGGGGATGAGGCGGAAACCAACGCGCTGCGCGCCCGCCGCCGCTGCAAGAAATGCGGTACGGCGATGGACAGCTATCTGATCGACAACCAGCGCAAGCTGCACGTCTGCGGTAACAACCCGGCGTGTGACGGTTACGAGATCGAAGAGGGCGAGTTCCGTCTGAAAGGCTACGACGGCCCGGTGGTGGAGTGCGACAAGTGCGGCTCGGAAATGCACCTGAAAATGGGGCGTTTCGGCAAGTACATGGGCTGCACCAACGAGAACTGCAAAAACACCCGCAAGATCCTGCGTAACGGCGACGTCGCGCCGCCGAAGGAAGATCCGGTGCCGTTGCCGGAGCTGCCGTGCGAGAAGTCCGACGCCTATTTCGTGCTGCGTGACGGCGCTGCCGGCGTGTTCCTGGCGGCCAACACCTTCCCTAAATCGCGCGAGACCCGCGCGCCGCTGGTGGAAGAGCTGGCTCGCTTCAAGGATCGCCTGCCGGAGAAGCTGCGCTATCTGGCCGATGCGCCGGTGGCGGACGCCGAAGGCAATAAAACGCTGGTGCGTTTCAGCCGCAAAACCAAACAGCAGTACGTCTCTTCTGAAAAAGACGGCAAGGCGACCGGTTGGTCCGCGTTCTACGTGGACGGCAAGTGGGTCGAAGGCAAGAAGTAAGGCCAATGTCCCGCCCGCAAGATGAAAAACCAGCCCTGGCGGCTGGTTTTTTATTGGTGAAAAGGGGGAAACGGATCTATCCTTTGCTGTTTTTACCCCTCCGTCACCGCCGTTTCACGTTGATACCAATGCAAAATAATCGTTATCATAGTGTGACGCGGATCTATACTTGAAGCTGCAACGTGGTATAGTGGTTATATAAAAAGTTTTTTTATTATTAAAGCTTATTAACAACGGCGTTTTCTTCACCATCAGGGTAAAACACGGTGTTTATGGCTTGTGAGTTTCAGCATACCGGGGCGACACCGATATACCTGGCTGCGGGTAAGCCGCAGTGTTTAACCTAGGATGGTATAAGATATGAAATTGCAGCAGCTTCGTTACATTGTGGAAGTGGTTAACCACAACCTGAATGTCTCCTCGACGGCAGAAGGGCTCTATACCTCGCAACCCGGCATCAGTAAGCAGGTGCGCATGCTCGAAGATGAGCTGGGCATCCAGATCTTCGCCCGCAGCGGCAAACACCTGACCCAGGTCACCCCGGCCGGCCAGGAAATCATTCGCATCGCGCGTGAAGTGCTGTCCAAGGTGGATGCCATCAAAGCTGTCGCCGGTGAACATACTTACCCGGACAAAGGCTCGCTGTACGTCGCCACCACGCATACCCAGGCTCGCTACGCCTTGCCCAACGTCATCAAGGGCTTTATCGAGCGTTACCCGCGCGTCTCGCTGCACATGCACCAGGGCTCGCCGACGCAGATCGCCGAAGCGGTCTCCAAAGGCACCGCCGATTTCGCCATCGCCACCGAAGCGCTGCACCTGTACGACGATCTCATCATGCTGCCGTGCTACCACTGGAACCGCGCGGTGGTGGTGAAGCCCGATCATCCTTTGGCGGGCAAAAGCAGCATCAGCATTGAAGAGCTGGCGGCTTACCCGATCGTCACTTACACCTTCGGCTTTACCGGGCGTTCGGAGCTGGATACCGCTTTCAACCGCGCCGGCCTGACGCCGCGCATCGTCTTTACCGCCACCGACGCTGACGTGATCAAAACCTATGTGCGTCTGGGATTGGGGGTGGGGGTGATCGCCAGCATGGCGGTGGATCCGGTGCAGGATCCGGATCTGGTGACGGTGGATGCAAGCGATATCTTCACCTACAGCACCACTAAAATCGGCTTCCGCCGCAGCACTTTCCTGCGCAGCTACATGTACGACTTCATTCAGCGCTTCGCGCCGCACCTGACGCGTGACGTGGTCGACAGCGCGGTGGCGCTGCGTTCCAACGAAGAGATCGAGGCGATGTTCAAGGACATCAAGCTGCCGATTAAGTAATCGTTGACGATATCAAATCAAACCCGGAGAGGCGCCTGCCAAACCGGGTTTTTTTAGCCCGGAAATCCGCACCTTGCTTGTTGATCATCCTGAAAAGTCGCCGTCCTCCAGGAACACTCTCTATCAGGTATCTGACTTTCATATCCTTTGGGATGCGCTGCTAAGGCGTAGCTAACCCCCGCTAAAGCCGCGAGGTCTTCCTCGCCAAAGCGCCGCCTCGTTGCAGCGTTTTCGTTGGCGCGCAGCCTAACCCCTTGGCGGCGTTCGGACTTCCTTTGCGCTGATTGTTCCCACCTATCGTTGTGATCAAATCGTGTTGTTATCAAAACGTTAACTTATCTTTGTGGTATCTTTAAACAAGACCTCAGTGATTACCCTGTTTTATCACAATAAGAAATGGAGGAGCTATGTCGTCCGATCTTCGTGAAACAAGTATGGATAAGCTGGTTGCGCTGAATAGCGAATATTACTATTACAGTCTGCCGCTGGCGGCGAAGCAGCTGGGTGATATCGACCGGTTGCCGAAATCAATGAAAGTGCTGTTGGAGAACCTGCTGCGCCATGTGGATGGCGATACCGTGCAGGTTGACGACCTCAAGGCCATCGTTGCCTGGCTGCAAACCGGCCATGCCGACCGTGAGATAGCCTACCGCCCGGCGCGCGTGCTGATGCAGGATTTTACCGGCGTTCCGGCGGTGGTGGATCTGGCCGCGATGCGCGAAGCGGTGCGGCGGTTGGGGGGCAACGTCGATCAGGTGAACCCGCTGTCGCCGGTGGATCTGGTGATTGACCACTCGGTCACCGTCGATGAATTTGGCGATGACAACGCCTTTGAAGACAACGTGCGTATCGAAATGCAGCGCAACCACGAGCGCTACACCTTCCTGCGCTGGGGGCAGAAAGCCTTCAACCGCTTCCGCGTGGTGCCGCCGGGCACCGGCATCTGTCACCAGGTCAACCTTGAATACCTTGGGCAAACGGTCTGGCACAGCGACGAAAGCGGCCGCCGCGTGGCTTATCCCGATACGCTGGTGGGCACCGACTCCCACACCACCATGATCAACGGCCTCGGCATCCTCGGCTGGGGCGTCGGCGGCATCGAAGCGGAAGCGGCGATGCTGGGTCAGCCGGTGTCAATGCTGATCCCGGACGTGGTCGGCTTCAAGCTGATCGGCAAGCTCCGCGAGGGCATTACCGCCACTGACCTGGTGCTGACCGTCACCCAAATGCTGCGCAAGCACGGCGTTGTCGGCAAGTTCGTCGAGTTTTACGGCGATGGCCTGGCCGATCTGCCGCTGGCGGATCGGGCAACCATCGCCAACATGTCGCCGGAATTTGGCGCCACCTGCGGCTTCTTCCCGGTGGATGACGTTACGCTCGGCTATATGAAGCTCAGCGGCCGCAGCGCAGAACAAATCGCGCTGGTGGAAGCTTACGCCAAGGCGCAGGGCATGTGGCGCAACCCCGGTGATGAACCGGTCTTCACCAGCTCGCTGGCGCTGGACATGTCGACGGTGGAAGCCAGCCTCGCCGGGCCGAAACGCCCGCAGGATCGCGTTGCGCTGCCAAATGTGCCGCAGGCGTTCAAGGCCGCCACCGAGCTGGATATCGGCGGTCAAAAGGCCAAAGCCGACGGCAAAACCTTTACGCTGGACGGGCAGCAGCACGAACTGCGCGACGGCGCGGTGGTGATCGCGGCGATCACCTCCTGCACCAACACCTCCAACCCGAGCGTGATGATGGCGGCCGGCCTGCTGGCGAAAAATGCCGTCAAGAAAGGGCTGCGCAGCAAGCCCTGGGTAAAAACCTCGCTGGCGCCGGGATCCAAAGTGGTGACCGACTACTTCGACAGCGCCAAACTCACCGCCTATCTGGAAGAGCTGGGGTTCAATCTGGTGGGCTATGGCTGCACCACCTGCATCGGTAACTCCGGCCCGCTGCCGGATCCGATCGAGCAGGCGATAAAAGAGGGCGATCTGACCGTGGGCGCGGTGCTGTCGGGCAACCGCAACTTCGAAGGGCGCATCCACCCGCTGGTGAAAACCAACTGGCTGGCCTCGCCGCCGCTGGTGGTGGCTTATGCGCTGGCGGGCAGCATGAAGATTGACCTGACCAAAGAGCCGCTGGGCGAGGGCAACGACGGTCAACCGGTCTATTTGAAGGACATCTGGCCGAGCAGCCAGGACATCGCTCAGGCGGTGGAAGAAGTGCGCACCGAGATGTTCCATAAGGAATATGGCGAAGTGTTCGACGGCGACGCTAACTGGCAGGCGATCCAGGTGACCGGCTCGGCGACCTATCAGTGGCAGGAGGATTCTACCTATATTCGTCATCCGCCGTTCTTCAGCACCATGAAGGTGACGCCAGATCCGGTGCAGGACATCAAAGACGCGCGCATTCTGGCGATTCTGGCCGACTCGGTGACCACCGACCACATCTCGCCGGCGGGCAACATCAAGCGCGACAGCCCGGCGGGGCGTTACCTGAGCGAGCATGGCGTGGCGCCGCAGGATTTCAACTCTTACGGCTCGCGCCGCGGCAACCACGAAGTGATGATGCGCGGCACCTTCGCCAATATCCGCATTCGCAACGAAATGGTGCCGGGCGTGGAAGGGGGCTATACCCGCCATATCCCGTCGCAGCAGCAGCTGTCTATCTACGACGCCGCCATGCAGTATCAGCAGGAAAAGGTGCCGCTGGCGGTGATCGCCGGTAAAGAATACGGTTCCGGATCCAGCCGCGACTGGGCGGCGAAGGGGCCGCGCCTGCTGGGCGTGCGGGTGGTGATCGCCGAATCCTTCGAGCGCATTCACCGCTCCAATCTGATCGGCATGGGGATTTTGCCGCTGGAGTTCCCGCAAGGGGTGACGCGCAAAACCCTGGGGCTGACCGGGGATGAGCAGATCAGCGTCGGCGGCCTGCAGCAGCTGCAGCCGGGCCAGACGGTGCCGGTGCATATCACCTATGCCGACGGGCGCAAGGAAGTGATCGACACCCGTTGCCGCATCGATACCGGCAATGAGCTGACCTACTACGAAAACGACGGCATCCTGCATTATGTGATCAGGAAAATGCTGTAATTAAGCAATAAAAAGGGCGCCGCAAGGCGCCCTGATTGTTTCCGCCGCGGCGGCGATCACTTCTGGTCGAGCAAATGGCCCATTTTGGCGGCCTTGGTCGCCAGATAGTGTTCGTTCTTCGGGTTACGGCCGACGATCAGCGGCACGCGCTCGCTGATGTTGATGCCGGCTTCGGTCAGGATCTCGACCTTTTTCGGGTTGTTGGTCAGCAAGCGCACCGCGTCGACGCCCAGCAGTTTGAACATGTCGGCGCACAGGGTGAAGTCGCGCTCGTCGGCGGCGAAGCCGAGCTGGTGGTTGGCTTCCACGGTGTCTGCGCCCTTATCCTGCAGGGCATAGGCGCGGATCTTGTTCAACAGGCCGATATTGCGGCCCTCCTGGCGATGATAAAGCAGAATGCCGCGGCCTTCTTCGGCGATTTGCTCCAGCGCGGCTTCCAGCTGAAAACCGCAGTCGCAGCGCAGGCTGAACAGGGCATCGCCGGTAAGACATTCGGAATGCACGCGCGCGAGCACCGGCGCTTCGCCGGAAATATCACCGAATACCAGCGCCAGATGGTCATGCCCGGTCGCCAGTTCTTCGAATCCTACCATCAGGAAATCGCCCCAAGGTGTCGGCAGTTTAGCCTCTGCCACCCGTTTAAGCTGCATGTCACTCTCCACAAAAACCTACGATTCAATCATTGTCGCGCATCCTAAGTCCGGTTCGGTAAATTGACCAAGACTAAAACGTGCTGCGCCGATCTCTATTTCGTTAATTATCGGCTATTTTGCCACAACTTCTTGCCGGGCGGTGCTCAGCAAACCAGCAGATGGCGTTTTCCGGCTACCTATTATTGCGATAGGTTGCCTATCTGTTTAATTTTTCGCGTGTTATCAAGATTACACTCTTGTTACACTGCAGTCTGATTCACGCAGAGGAAAACGGGAATGTATGAGATAGCAAAACGCACGGCGGGCGGCGCGCTGCTGCTGCTGTTGATGCCGCTGGCGGTCTGGGTATCCGGCTGGCACTGGCAGCCCGGCGGCAATGATCGGCTGCTGAAAGCGCTGTACTGGGTGACCGAAACCGTGACCTCGCCGTGGGGCATTTTGACCAGCGCTATCCTTTGCGGTTGGTTTTTGTGGTGTCTGCGCTTTCGGCTCAAGGCGGCCATCGGTCTGGCGATCCTGCTTTCCGCCGCGTTGGTGATTGGGCAGGGGATCAAGTCGCTGATCAAGGATCGGGTGCAAGAACCGCGGCCGTTTGTGGTATGGCTGGAGCAAAACCACGGCGTGGACGGCAAATACTTCTATTCGCTGCATCGCAAAGAGCGCAGCGCGCTGGTGCGCGAGCAATTGCAGGATCAGACCCTGGTGCCGAACTGGCTGCGCAAGCACTGGCAGTTTGAAACCGGCTTCGCTTTCCCGTCGGGGCATACGATGTTCGCCGCCACCTGGGCGCTGTTGGGCGTAGGGCTGCTGTGGCCGCGCCGCCATTATAAAACCGTCGCGCTGCTGATGGTGTGGGCAACGGGGGTGATGGGCAGCCGTTTGCTGCTGGGCATGCACTGGCCACGCGATCTGGCGATGGCCACGCTGATCAGTTGGCTGTTGGTGGTGGTCACCTGCTGGCTGGCGCAGCGCTGGTTTGGCCCGCTGACGCCGCCGCCGCAAGAGCAGCAGGAAATCGCGGCGCGCAAGCCGGAATAAGCATTCTTCTCGCAGGCGCCCGTCAGGCGCCTGCCACCAACACCTTTACTCCCACCTTCTCAAAGGCCTGTATGGCGGTATTGCTGATACCGTCGTCGGTGATCAAATAGTCGATATGCTGCCAGTCACAGGGCAATGCGAACATCGACACCTTATCGATTTTGCTGGAGTCGGCAACCACATACACCGTGTTGGCTGCGTTGATCATCGCCGTTTTCAGTTTGATGTCGGTCTCGCTTGGGAAACTGAGGCCGTGGCGGGGTGAGATGCAGGCCGTTGCGAGGAACAGTTTCTGGGCCAGAACGTTCTCGAAGAAGCCGGCGGCTTTGTCCCCCGAAGTGGAAAGCGTCGGAAATTTGAACGAGCCGCCGGTCAGCAAAATGTTCACGCCCGGTTCGCCGCCCAGCTGCAGCGCGATATTGACGCCGGTGGTGATAACGGACAGTTTCTTGATGTGGCTCAGGTGATTGGCGATAGCCGTGGTGGTGGTGCCCGAATCAAGAATGATGGTGTCGCCCGGTTCGATAAAACCGGCGGCGAGCTTGCCGATGCGATCCTTGGCGGTCAGGTTGACCTGGCGTTCCAACAGCATGGCATGGGTGTTTTGCTTGCCATCGACCAGGGTTGCGCCGCCGTGGAAACGCTGCACATAACCTTGTTGCTGCAGGATCCGCAGGTCGGTGCGAATGGTCGCTTCGGTCAGCTTGAAGGTATCGGTCAGCATTTTGACCGTCGCCGAGCCGTCTTCGCGGATCATGTCGAGGATCTTTTCGCGCCGTTGCTGCATTTCCGCCAGCTGTTCGCTTTTGCTTTTCAATCGAAAGACTCCTGCACCTGTCAGTTCCCGCCGGGCGGTTTGCCACGGCAACTCCTTATTGATGCGCTGAATTTTAGCTCGCGATTATTGATAAAGCTATGGATAAACCCGGTCAATCCCTATTGATTTTTATTCGAAAGTCTATGGTATCAGCGAAAGTCACCGGGTAAAACGAATTTTAAGTTATTTGAATGCTTGCATTTCATTGTTATTCATTGCTTTTTGTGAATTGTGATTCCGCCTGCTGCGTGCTTTTTCTTGAAATTTGATCTTGCCCACATTAATTATCGTTTTTGCTACATATGATTTCCATTCGAAAACCAAAGGCGGGTTAGCGGATCGTTTTAGAGGCGATAACGATAATCAACGTGCTCAAACAGAGGTGACGATGGACTTCCAGGCGATTAAAAACACGGCGCGCCAGGCGCGCCGATATGTGGTGACCATGAACCATAAGGCAGGCAAGGGCCATACCGGCGCCGATCTGTCGGAAATCGACATCATCTGCACCTTGTATATGGCGGTGATGGATCGCGGCAATGCCCGGCCCGATCAGGATCGGTTCATTTTGTCTAAAGGGCACGGCGCCGGCGGTTTTTACTGCAGCTGCGCGGCGATGGGCCTGCTCGATCCGGCGGTGCTCGATCAGTTCATGGGCGACGACACCTTGCTGGCCGGGCATCCGGTGCGGCAGAAGCTGCCGGAGCTGGTGGAGATCAACTCCGGCGGTTTGGGGCATGGCCTGCCGATCGCCGTGGGGCTGGCGCTGGGCAACAAACTGGCCGGGCGCGCACATCGCCGCGCGTTCGTGCTGCTGGGCGACGGCGAGCTGGCGGAGGGATCCAACTGGGAGGCGGCGATGGCGGCCAGCAAATTCAAGTTGGATAACCTGATTGCCATCGTCGATCGCAACCGGCTGCAGCTGGCGGGCAAGACAGAGGCCATCATGCCGCTAGAGCCGCTGGCGGAAAAATGGCGCGCTTTCGGTTTCGAAACCCTGGAGTGCGACGGGCACGATCCGGCGGCGCTGGTGGCGGCGATCCAACGCCCGAGCCAGGACAAGCCGCGGGTGATTTTGGCCAATACCGAAAAGGGGCACGGCGTGTCGTTTATGGCTAACGTTGCCGCCTGGCATCACGCGGTACCGGACGAACAACAGCTGGCGCAGGCGCTGGCGGAACTGGAGGGGTGAACATGCAGGACTTACGCGATGCCGTGGTGACGGCGTTGATCGAAGAGCAGCTGGCGGGGGCAGATCTGAGCGTGATGGTGGCGGACTCCACGTCCACGTCGAAAATCGCGCCCTTTGAGCAGGCTTATCCGGAGCGAGTGGTGAACGTCGGCATCGCCGAACAAAATATGGTGGGCATGGCCGCCGGCATGGCGCTCAGCGGCCGTACGGTCTTTACCGCCAACGCCGCGCCTTTCCTGTTCGCCCGTTCTAACGAGCAGATGAAAAACGATGTTTGCTACACGGAAACCAACGTGAAAATGCTCGGCCTGAATGCCGGATTCGGCTATGGGCCGCTGGGGGCGACGCACCATTGCATGAACGATATCGCCATCGCCCGCACGCTGGGCAATCTCAGCGTCTATGCGCCGGCGGATGCGCGACAAGCGGCAGAGATTGTCCGTTATGTCATCGCGCAACCCGGCCCGGCCTATATCCGTATGGACAGCGACAAGCTGCCGGTGCTGAACGCGAGCTATCACTTCCGCCCCGGAGAGCCGGAGGTGCTGCATCAAGGCTCTGACAGCCTGGTGTTTTGCCTGGGGACGGTGGCGCATGAGGCGATGAAGGTGCTGGAATTGGGCGATAACCCGACCATCGTCTCGCTGCCTTCGCTCTGGCCACTCAATGAGGCGGCGGTAGTGGCGTTGATACGTTCGCACCGCCGGGTGCTGACCATGGAGGAGCACGCCCTCAGCGGTGGCCTGGGCACCATCATCGGTGAGCTGTTGCTGCGGCATCAGCTGCCGCGGCCGTTTACCGCGCTGGGCGTGCCGGCTTATGAATTTACCCACAGCAGCAGCCGGGCGGCGCTGCGGCGGCAATACGCCATCGACGCCGCAGGGTTGCATGCTCAGTTAACGCCATAGGGGGAATGCGATGGAGCGGAACGAATACGACGTTAATTTACGCTACGGTGTCGATAGCCGGATGTCGCTGGCAGGGAAAGTGGCGGTGATCACCGGCGGTCTGGGCGGCATCGCGATGGCTGCCAATCGCCTGCTGCTGGAAAAGGGCGCGCGCCTGGTATTGATGTATCCGGCCTTTGAACAGGACAAGGCCGCGGCGGCGCTGCGGGAGTTGGGGGAAGAACAGGTGTTCTGCCAGGTGTGCGACGTGACCGATTCCGATTCGGTGGCCGCCGCCTTCAACGCGGCTCAATCTCGCTTTGGCCGGCTCGATATCCTGGTCAACTGCGCCGGCTACGTCAATCTGCAACCGGCGACGGAAGTGACGCTCGAGGAGTGGCAGCGCCACTTGGCGGTCAACCTCACCGGTCCTTTTTTGTGCTCGCAGGAACTGGCGCGCCGTGCGATAGCCGCCGGCCACGGCGGGAAAATCATCAACATCGCGTCGCAGGCGGCCTCCATCGCCATTGACGATCACTGCGCTTACACCTCCGCCAAGGCGGGGCTGCTGGGCATGACCAAGGTGATGGCCAAAGAGTGGGCGCCGCACGGCATCACCGTCAACACGTTATCGCCCACCGTAGTGCTGACGCCTATGGGAGAGAAGGCCTGGCGCGGCGAGAAGGGCGAGGCGATGAAAAAGCTGATCCCGCTGGGGCGTTTTGCTTATACCGACGAAATTGCGGCGGCGATCCTGTTTTTTGCCAGCAACGGCAGCGACATGATCACCGGCGCGGACCTGATGATCGACGGCGGTTTTACCATTTGGTAAGCGGCAACCGCAGCGATCGCCAACACCAGACGATGTTCAACACAACGATAAGAGAACACCATCATGAGAAAAATAGCCACTTACCTTACCCTGCTCACCGGTTTTGCCTGCACCTCTGCCATGGCGGCGGAAAAAGGCACGATCGCCATTCTCGTCAACTCGCTGGACAACCCTTATTACGCCGCGGAAGCCAAGGGGGCCGAGGCCAAAGCCAAGTCGCTCGGCTACCAGACGCTGGTGCTGTCGCACGGTGAAGACGTTAAGCGCCAGGGGGAGCTGATCAGCCTGGTTATCGGCCGCAAGGTTCAGGGCATCATTTTGGATAACGCCGATTCTCAGGCCAGCGTCGCCGCCGTGCAGCAGGCGAAAAACGCCGCTATTCCGGTGGTACTGATCAACCGCGAGATCCCGGTCGATGGCGTGGCGTTGGCGCAGATCACTCATAACAACTTCCAGGCCGGCTCGGACGTCGCCAACCAGTTTGTAGAAAAAATGGGGGAAACCGGCAAATACGCCGAGCTGACCTGCAACCTGGCGGACAATAACTGCGTCACGCGCTCGCAGTCGTTCCACAACGTGATCGACCAATACCCTGAGATGGTCAGCGTGGCGCGTCAGGATGCCAAGGGCAATCTGCTGGAAGGGAAACGCATCATGGACAGCATTCTGCAGGCGCATCCGGACATCAAAGGCGTGATCTGCGGCAACGGCCCGGTGGCGCTGGGCGCAGTGGCGGCGCTGAAGGCCGCCGGCCGGCAGGATGTCACCGTGGTGGGCATCGACGGCAGCAACGATGAACGCGACGCCATTCTCAACGGCAGCCTCTACGCCAGCGTGATGTTGCAGGCGCAGGCGATCGCCGCGCAGGGCGTTGAAATCCTCGACGGTTATTTCCAATCCGGCAGCTATACCGGCAAGGAGCGCGTGATGTTCCGCGGCATCCTGATCGGCAAAGACAATGCGCAACGGGTCAGTGACTTCAACTTCAAACCGTAATCCGCGCTGAGCGGCGTCTTTCACCACCCCGTCCCGGCGGCGGGGTGCGATCGGAGGTGTTGTTATGTCGATGCGCATTGCGCTGGCCGTCACCGTCGTCCTGGCGTTGAGCGGTTGCCGTATCGTTTCGGAGAAAAAGCTGGCGGAGCTTCGCTCCCCGGTGAATCCGCATGTGGCGCAGGCGGCGGAAATTTACCGCAGCCAAATCGCTCCGCAAGCGGTCAAAACGGCGCAGCCGCTGGGCGAGCTGCTCGCCCGGATCGCCCAGGCCAAGGATTTTGACAGCGCCTGCGATCTGCTGGGGTACCGCGCTCAACCGGAGTTCCCTTGTTATTTCAACGTTAAGGTCAGCGGTGAAGTCGTGGCGGTCAACACCCGTTCGCGCAGCGGAAAATTAACGCTCAAGCTGACCGATGCACCGCTCAGCAGCGTGGAGGTGCAGATCGGGCCGGTTTATCGCGGTACGGCATTGCGCGACAGCTATCGCGGGCTGAGCTACGGCGATTTCAATGACCAAGCGCTGTTCGGCGATTTTGCCAGGGCGATTAATCAGGCTTCGATCGACGAACTGGCCGGATCCCCGCCCAAGGTGGGTGACCACATTACCGTGTACGGCGTATTCAGCAGCTGGCAGGCGCCTGCCGAGCCGCTGTTGATCACGCCGGTACGCATTCAACCTTAAGGGGGCGTGATGAGCGATCCGGTCATTATTCAAACGCGCAACGTTTCGCGTCTCTATCCTGGCGTCACGGCATTGGATAGCGTGAGTTATCAAGTGTTTCGCAATCAGGTCAACGTGCTGATCGGCGAAAACGGCGCCGGCAAGTCGACCATGATGAAGCTGCTGGCGGGGGTGGAAACCCCGTCCTCCGGCACCATCGAGCTGGAGGGTAAAGCGGTGACGCTAACTTCCACGCAGCAGGCGGAGCGGCTCGGGATCAGCATTATTTTCCAGGAGCTGAACCTGTTCCCCAACCTGTCGGTGATGGACAACATTTTTATGGCCAACGAGTTCTTCCAGCGTGGCCGCATCAATGTGGACTATCAATATCAGCTTGCCAAATCCTTGCTGCAGCGGCTGGAGTTGGACATCGATCCGCATACGCCGTTGGGCAGTCTCGGCATCGGACATCAGCAGTTGGTGGAAATTGCTCGCGCCTTGGCGAAGGACACCCGGGTGCTGATCATGGATGAGCCGACGTCGGCGCTGAGCCAGGCTGAAGTGCGCACGCTGTTTCGGGTGATCGCCGATCTGAAAAAACGCGGCGTCACCATTATCTACATTTCTCACCGTCTGGAAGAGCTGATGGAGATTGGCGATCGCATCACGGTGTTTCGCGATGGGCGTTTTGTTGCCGCCGAGCCGGTCTGCAACGTCAGCATTCCGTGGATCATCGAAAAGATGGTCGGGGAAAAGAGCAAGCACTTTGATTATTGCGCGGCAGAGCAAGGGGATGAAGTGCTGAAGGTTGAGCAGTTGACGCTGCCGCGTGAAAACGGCGGCTATTGCCTTAACGACGTCAGTTTTTCACTGCGCAAAGGGGAGGTGATCGGCATTTATGGCCTGTTGGGCGCCGGCCGCACCGAACTGTTCAAGGTGATCAACGGCGTGATGCGCCAGACGGCAGGCCGCATTCTGCTCAACGGCAAAAGCGTGGAGCGGTTGGGGTTTCGTCAGCGCATGGCGTTGGGCATGGCGCTGGTGCCGGAAGACAGGCAGGCGGAGGGCTTGGTGCAGATGATGTCGATCAAGGCCAACATGACGCTGGCCAGCCTGGGGCGCAACGCGCTGCGGCCGTTGGCGTCGGCCGGGGAGTGTGCGTTGGTCGACGGCATGATCGAAAAACTGGCGATCAAGGTGAGTGACCGGGAGCTGCCAATCACCAGCCTGAGCGGCGGCAATCAGCAGAAAGTGGTGTTGGGCAAGGCGCTGCTGACCGGGCCGCAGGTAGTGTTTCTCGATGAGCCGACGCGCGGAATCGACGTCGGCGCCAAAACGGACGTTTATCACCTGATTGGCGCGATGGCACGTCAGGGGCTGGCGGTGATGTTCTCTTCGTCGGAGCTGGATGAGGTGGTCTCACTGGCCGACCGGGTGATGGTGATGGCGGACGGGAAACTGACGGCCGATCTGCCGCGCGAACGGGCCGATCGCGAAACGCTGATCCGCGCCTCAACCCCACACGCATAAGGATAAGGCAATGCAAACCAAGTATCGGTTGTATATGTATTTGCTGCAGGCGCGCACCTTCATCGCCCTGTTGCTGGTGGTGCTGTTCTTCAGCGGCATGGTGCCGAATTTTCTGACCGTCTCCAATCTGCTGATCATGACGCAGCACGTGGCGATTACCGGGCTGCTGGCGGTTGGCATGACGCTGGTGATCCTCACCGGCGGCATCGATTTGTCGGTCGGCGCGGTGGCGGGCCTGTGCGGGATGATCGCCGGTGCGCTGTTGACCGTCGGTATCCCGCTGTGGGATGGCAACCGGCTGTTTCTCAACGTTTTCGAAGTGATCGGCGCGGTGGCGCTGTTGGGCGTGTTGTTGGGTTTGATCAACGGCACGTTGATCACGCGGCTCGGCGTTGCGCCGTTCATCTGCACCCTGGGCGCAATGTACGTGGCGCGCGGAGCGGCGTTGTTGACGGCGGACGGCAAAACCTATCCCAATCTGGTGGGCATGGAAGCGCTGGGCAACACCGGTTTTGCGGCCCTGGGGTCCGGCACCTTTCTCGGGATTTACAACCCGATTTGGCTGATGTTGGCCATCGTGTTGTTGGGGATCTATCTCACCAAGAAAACGCCGCTGGGCCGTTATATCTATGCGATTGGCGGCAATGAGCCGGCGGCGCGGCTGTCGGGGGTGCCGATCGTCAAAGTGAAAATGTTCGTCTATGCCTTCTCCGGGCTGTGTGCGGCGCTGGTGGGGCTGGTCATCGCTTCTCAGTTGCAAACCGCGCACCCGATGACCGGCAATATGTTCGAGATGGACGCCATCGGCGCGACGGTGCTGGGCGGTACGGCGCTCAGCGGTGGCCGCGGCAGGGTATTCGGTTCGATCATCGGCGCCTTTGTGATCGTTTTTCTGGCGGACGGTCTGGTGATGATGGGCGTCAGCGAGTTCTGGCAAATGGTGATTAAAGGGCTGGTGATCGTTACCGCCGTGGTGATTGACCAGTTCCAGCAGCGTTTGCAGAGCAAGGTCATTTTGATGCAGCGTCAGGAGAAAAAAGCGGTGCAGCCGCTGGCTGAGGTGAGCCATGGTTAAAGCGGATTGCATTGTCGCGTTGGACGAAGGCACCAGCAACGCCAAGGCCGTGGTGGTGGATGCGCAGGGGGCGATCGTCGCCAGAGCCAGCAGGCCGTTGACGCTGCAGACGCCGCAGCCCGGTTGGGTGGAACAGCGGGGCGAGACCTTGCTGGCAGCTTCTCTGGCGGTGCTACGGGAAGCGATTGCGTTGGCCGGCGCATCCCGTATTGCCGGTATCGCCATCAGCAACCAGCGTGAAACCGCCATCGGTTGGCGGCGTTCCGACGGCCAGCCGATCGGGCCGGCCCTAACCTGGCAATGCGCGCGCGCCGCCGATTTCTGTGAACGGCTGCGGCACGATCGGCAGGCCGAAGTGGTGCGTCGCGCCACCGGCCTGCCGCTTTCACCGCTGTTCTCGGCGGCGAAAATGCGCTGGTTGCTCGATCGCTGCGAAGGGGGGCAACGGATGGCGGAGAACGGGGAAATCTGCCTTGGCACTATCGATGCCTGGCTGCTGTGGCAGTTGAGCGGAGGACAGGCATTCGGCTGCGATACCTCCAATGCCGCTCGCACCCAGCTGTTGAACCTTGCCTCCGGCGATTGGGACGAGCGGATGCTGGCGCTGTTCAACATTCCCCGCCAGGCGCTGCCGACGATCTCCCCCTCCAGCCATGTGTTCGGCGCGACGTTGGGATTGGAAGGCATTGCCGACGGCATTCCGATTGGCGCGATGGTCGGTGATTCGCATGCGGCGCTGTACGGCCATGCGCTCGGCCAGGCGGGGCAGGTTAAGGCCACCTATGGCACCGGTTCATCGGTGATGGCGCCGATCGCCGAAGCGCAATGCGACACGAGCGCTCTGGCAACGACCGTGGCCTGGCACGATGGCGAGCGTATGCAGTATGCGCTGGAGGGCAATATTCCCCACACCGGCGACGCCATTGCCTGGATGCTGGATATCACCGCCATGCCGGCGGGGGACGAGACGCCGTTAAGTGAACTGCCTGTTTGCGTGGCCGACAGCGGTGGCGTCTATTTTGTGCCGGCACTGACCGGGGTCGGCGCACCCTGGTGGGATGAGCAGGCGCGCGGCGTGATCTGCGGCCTCAGCCGCGGCACGCGGCGGGAACATTTGGTGCGGGCCGCATTTGAGTCGGTGGCTTATCAAATCGCCGATGTGATCGGCGTATTGCGGCAACAGCCGGGTTTTGCATTGCAGGGGTTAATGGCCGATGGCGGCCCCAGCCGCAATGACTGGCTGATGCAGTTTCAGGCCGATCTGCTGGGTTGCCCGGTGTGGCGCAGCAACACGGCGGAACTCTCGGCGCTGGGGGCGGCGCTGATGGCGATGCGCAGCCTGTGGGGGACTACCGATCGGCAACTGGCGGCATTGTTGCCCCAACATGATGAATTTAAACCCGATATGCAGCGCCACCGGCAGCTGCAGGAAAACTACAGCGCCTGGCGGCAGGCGGTGCAACGCACCTTGTGGCGGCCGCAGGCGAGCTCATTGATGACAGGAGAACAACCATGAATCGTGATTTCACGGGGAAAACCGTGGTGATTACCGGCGCATGCCGCGGCATTGGGGCCGGCATCGCCGAGCGCTTCGCCCGTTTGGGCGCCAATCTGGTGATTGCATCGAATGCGGAACGCATTCTGACCACGGCGGAAACGCTGCGCCAGCGTTATAGTGTGGATATTCTGCCGGTGATCCTCGACGTCACCGATGAGGCGCAGGTGGTTGATTTTTATCGTCAGGCTTGGGAGCGATTCGGCGCGATCGACGTTTCCATTCAAAACGCCGGGGTGATCACTATCGATCGTTTTGACCAGATGCCCAAAAGCGATTTTGAGAAAGTGTTGGCGGTAAATACCACGGCAGTGTGGCTCTGCTGCCGGGAAGCGGCAAAATATATGGTCGGCCAGCGCCAGGGGCGGCTGATCAACACCTCTTCCGGTCAGGGGCGTAACGGATTCATTTACACACCGCATTACGCCGCCAGCAAAATGGGCGTGATCGGCATTACGCAAAGTTTAGCGCTCGAGCTGGCACCGTATGGCATTACCGTCAATGCATTCTGCCCCGGCATCATTGAAAGCGAGATGTGGGAATATAACGACCGCGTTTGGGGAGAAATTCTCAGTGGGCCGGAAAAAACCTACGGCAAAGGGGAGTTGATGGCCGAGTGGGTGGCGGGCATTCCGCTCAAGCGCGCCGGTCAGCCCGAGGACGTGGCGGGTCTCGTGGCCTTTCTTGCCTCGGACGATGCCGACTACATCACCGGCCAAACCATCAATGTGGACGGCGGGTTAATCATGTCATGACGTGACTGTGTCACAAAAACGCGGCGTCGGAACGGCGCCGCATTAACCGCTTACATTTTCCCGCCATTGCAATCCGCGCCGTCGCCCCCATATCCTTATAAATTCGACGTTTTGAGAAGCTTTCTCATCAATTTGTTCGCTAAGGCCGTTTACTGCCGAATATGCCAGCAGATATGTGGTTTTATCGTGCCGCAGGGTTTCCCTGCCGCAGTGGGAAATGCTAACTTAAGGGTTAGGGACGCCACGTTTTGGCATCGTTCATCCGATTCACTCGGCATCGCGGGAAAGAATGTGAAATATTTGCTGATTTTTTTGTTGGTTCTGGTGATCTTCGTGATTTCCGTCACCTTGGGTGCGCATAACGATCAGGTGGTCAATTTCAACTATCTGGTTGCGCAGGGTGACTATCGCGTATCGACCCTGTTGGCCACGCTGTTTGGCGCCGGTTTTGTTCTCGGCTGGATCATTTGCGGCCTGTTCTACCTGCGCACGCGCATTGCGTTGGGCCGCGCCGAGCGCAAGATCAAAAGGCTGGAGCTGCAGCTTGAGCAGCCCGCTGAACCGGCGGCTCAGCCCGTTGTCAGCAAGGAATAATCCTCTATGTTAGAACTGCTGTTTCTGTTGCTGCCCGTGGCTGCCGCGTACGGTTGGTACATGGGGCGCAGAAGCGCTCAGCAGGATAAACAGCAAGAAGCCAACCGCCTGTCGCGTGAATACGTGGCAGGGGTGAACTTTCTGCTTTCCAACCAGCAGGACAAGGCGGTCGATCTGTTCCTCGACATGTTGAAGGAGGACAGCAACACCGTTGAAGCCCACCTGACGCTGGGTAACCTGTTCCGTTCGCGCGGCGAAGTCGACCGCGCCATCCGCATCCACCAGGCCTTGATGGAAAGCGCCTCCCTGACCTTTGAACAGCGCCTGCTGGCGGTACAGCAGCTGGGCCGCGACTATATGGCGGCCGGGCTGTACGATCGCGCGGAAGACATGTTCAGCCAGTTGACTGACGAAGCGGATTTTCGCGTATCGGCGCTGCAGCAACTGCTGGTGATCCATCAGGCCACCAGCGATTGGCAAAAAGCGATCGACGTGGCGGAAAAGCTGGTCAAGCTGGGTAAAGAGAAACAGCGCGTCGAGATCGCGCACTTCTATTGCGAACTGGCGCTTCAGGCGATGGGCAGCGACGATCTCGATCGGGCGATGAGCCTGCTCAAACGTGCGGACGCAGCCGATAAACAGTGTGCGCGCGTATCCATCATGTTCGGGCGCATCTACATGGCGCAAAACGACTACGCCAAAGCGGCAGAGTCGCTGCAACGCGTGCTGAGCCAGGATAAAGAGTTGGTCAGCGAAACGCTGCCGATGCTGCAGGAATGCTACACGCATCTGCCGGAGCAACAGCACAGCTGGGTTGAATTCCTGAAACGCTGCGTGGAAGAGAACACCGGCGCCACCGCCGATCTGATGCTGGCCGAGATAATCGAACAGCACGAAGGGCGCGACGTGGTGCAGGTCTATATCAACCGCCAGCTGCAGCGCCATCCGACCATGCGCGTGTTTTACCGGCTGATGGATTATCACCTGGCGGACGCCGAAGACGGCCGGGCGAAAGAGAGCCTGCTGCTGTTGCGCGATATGGTCGGCGAGCAAATTCGCACCAAGCCGCGTTACCGCTGCCACAAATGCGGCTTCACCGCGCACTCGCTCTATTGGCATTGCCCGTCGTGCCGAGCCTGGTCATCGGTCAAACCGATCCGCGGTCTGGACGGGCAATAACGCGGCGGCGGGGCAAAACAAAACGGGGCGATTATCGCCCCGTTTTTTCGTTTGCCGCTTACTTTTTCTTGCCGCCTTTGGCGCCGGTTTTCAACAGCTGGCGCAGTTTCTTCAGTTCTTTCTGGCTCAGCGGCTGTTCAACCTCTTCTTCGGTGCTTTGATTGTCGATCTCGCCGTGGTGCAGCTCATCCGCCTTTTTGGCCGGCTTTTCTGCCTTGGCGGCGGGCGCGTTGAAGCTGTTTGCCAGGCGCTGGCATACTTCCACGCTCAACGAAAATTCGTTTTCAGCGGCGGCGGCGCGGATTTTTTCCTTCAGTTCCAGAGGAATTTTGATGGTAAGTGTCGATATCTCGCTCATTTTGAAAGCCTTTCTGCAGGAAGATGCCTTCAAGCTAAGCCACTGGCGATCGGGTGTCTAGTGTGTAATAAAAATTTAATATTTTTGTAACAAAGAAGGGTAAGGCAAACGCGGGTTTTTTAGGCGAGAAACAGAGGCAGGGCCCGAGCGTGCGGGCCCTGTACCGGAAACATTATTTATAGATGATCGCGGTGCCGCTCAGCATGTTGTTACCGCCGGCGGAGATGATGCGGTAGCTGCCGGCGCCTTGGGCATCGGCTTTAGCGGCCAGTTTTTTCTCCAGGCTGCTGAGGGTGGTCGCATGGCCCGCGGAAACGATGCCGCTGGCGGTCAGGCTGTCAGCCTGTTGGCTGTTGACCGGCTCAGCGGCAAAGGTAGCGAAAGAGGTCAGTGCGATAGCGGCAGCGGCTGCAAAATATTTGATGGTTTTCATAGGTGACTCCAGTCTTTTTATTTAGGAAGGAAGCCATTCGCTTCCGATGTGGTGAATAATAAAGCATCTGGGCCGTTTGAAAATCTGATAATGCTGAGCAAGTTGTTCAAAATGTTTGATTGATAATTTACGCATCTTTACGACGTTTTACGCTGCGTGGTTTATCGCTGACGCGCTTTCGTTGACGCGCCATGACAAAGGTGAGAGGTAACATGACAGAGCGGCGGTACGCGCTGCGGCTGGGATTTCTGGCCCCCGGCATGTAGAATGCGGCGGTCAGTTTCGCGGGTGAGTACCTGATTATGTCCATTTTACAGAAGGTAGAAGAAATGAAGTCTGAAAATAACACTAATAACAATGACTTAAAATCATCTCCAATCGTTGTGGCGTTAGATTACGCCGATAAGAACGCTGCGCTGGCGTTCGCCGACCGTATCGATCCGCAAGACTGCCGGCTGAAAGTGGGCAAAGAAATGTTCACGCTGTTTGGGCCGCAGCTGGTGCGCGATCTGCACGGGCGCGGTTTCGACGTGTTTCTCGACCTGAAATTCCACGATATTCCCAATACCACCGCGCATGCGGTTGCGGCGGCGGCCGAGCTGGGCGTTTGGATGGTCAACGTCCATGCCAGCGGCGGCGCGCGCATGATGACCGCCGCTAAAGAAGCGCTGCTGCCTTACGGAGCGGATGCGCCGCTGCTGATCGCCGTGACGGTGCTCACCAGCATGGAAGCGGAAGACCTGCGCGGCATTGGCATCGAGGCCAGCCCGGCGGAACACGCCGAGCGCCTGGCGCGCCTGGCCCGCGACTGCGGGCTGGACGGCGTGGTCTGTTCGGCACACGAAGCGCAGCGCCTGAAGGCCGCCTGCGGGCAGGCTTTCCAGCTGGTTACGCCGGGGATCCGCCCTGAAGGCAGCGCGGCGGGCGATCAGCGCCGTATCATGACGCCGGTGCAGGCGCAGGCCGCCGGCGTGGACTACATGGTGATTGGGCGTCCGATCACCCAATCTGCGGATCCGGCCGCGACGCTGCGCGCGATCCGCGCCTCTTTGGCCTGAGGAAGCAATGATGAATGACGATAACAGCCGCCTGGTGTATTCCACGGACACCGGCCGCATCAAGCAGGAAGACGTTAAACCGCAACGCGCCAAGGGCGACGGCATCGTGCGCATCCAGCGTCAGACCAGCGGCCGCAAGGGGAAGGGGGTATGCCTGATCGCCGGCGTCGATCTGGATGATGCCGCGCTCGACAAACTGGCGGCCGAGCTGAAAAAGAAATGCGGTTGCGGCGGTTCGGTGAAAGACGGGATTATCGAGATCCAGGGCGATAAACGCGATCTGCTCAAACAGCTGCTGGAAGCCAAAGGCATGAAGGTCAAACTGGCGGGCGGTTGAGGTGAATCGCCATGCCGCGGTGCAATACTGCGGCATGGCTTGAGGTTGTTGCTGCCGGGGGTTAGCCCGTTAACGGCAAAAGAACCATAGACTTAAAGTAAAACAGACCTGAAATCATCGTTATTCTGGTTAATACGTCAAAGCGCCGAGGCGCTTTTGCCAGCCTGTCGGCCGAGGTCTCTCGGTCAGGTTATTTGCCAACCTGGTGACCGATGATGCCCCCTACCGCAGCCCCACCCAGCGTGCCCAGCGCGCTGCCGTCTGTCAGCACTGCGCCGCCGACTGCACCGGCGCCGGCGCCGATAGCGGTGTTGCGATCGCGTTTGGACATGTTGGAACAGGCGCTGAGTGAAAACGCCAGAGTCAGTGCCAGCGCGGCGGTGGCGAAACGTTTATTGATAATCATCATAATGACTTCTCCTTAGCATTGGCTATATGGAAGTGCCCTATAAGTATAGGCGTTAACCATAAATCAGGCCTGCCGTTGATTCCCGTACAGTATCGATATAAAAAAATGGCATTTTTTGTTAACGGCCGAATAATTAGCAAGTTACGGCCCAAAAGTCGCCGAAACTGAGTATAGGTTTCTCGGGAAGGATAAACAGGTAAATAGTCTTAAAATCCCGCTGCGCAAGGGGAAGGCGCGCGGTGTAGCCCGCGCGGTGCGGCGGTGACCTGCGTTATTCGTTGACCAGCTCCACCTGTACGCCCTGACGTTTCAGCTGATGCTGATACTCCAGCGCCAAGCGCGAATCGGTGATCACACGACTGATCTGGCCGGTCTGCGCCAGCGGGTTGGGCTGGATCTGGCCGAATTTGCTCGAGTCCGTCAGCACAATATTCTCCACGCCCTTGGCCAGCACCGCGCTGACCACGTCGGCGCGCATCATGTCGCGGCCGGTAAAGCCGGTTTCGGCCTGAAAGCCGTCAATGCCGATAAACGCCTTGTTGAAATGCACCTGCTGAATGCACAGCCGCGTAAGCGGGCCGACCACTGTCTCGCTTTTCTTCTGGTACATGCCGCCCAGCACAATCACGTCGCAGTCGGTTTCTTTCAGCAGGTTGGCGATGTAGTGGCTGACAGTGATCAGCGTAATGCGCTTGCGCTCGGCGATGTAGCGCGCCAGCAGGGCATTGGCGCTGCCGCTCTCGATGAAGATCGTCTCGCCGTCGTTGACCTGCGCGGCGGCATATTGCGCCAACCGTTGTTTGAGGGTGAAATTGGACATCATGCGGGCGTCGACGTCGTCGCTCTCCAGCGCCACGGCGGAACCGTGTACCCGCTTCAGATAACTGCGCTTTTCCAGCAGGTTGAGATCCTGCCGGATGGTGACTTCCGAGACGCCCGAGGCGCGCGCCAGCTCATTGACGCTGATCCGCCGGCGATCGTTAACCAACTGCAATATGGTCTGTTGTCGTAAATTCATATCGGCCTGATGATGCGGCCGCCAAGGTGCGGCCGCTAAGAGTCAAAGGTTTAAAGAGTATGTTCTGTGCGCGCAATAATATCATCCTGCGCCTCAGGGGATAATGCGGTAAAGAAGGCGGAATAGCCAGCTACGCGAACCACTAAATCACGATATTGGTCAGGGTGTTGCTTCGCCGCCAGCAGCGTTTCGCGCGACACGATGTTGTACTGCACATGCCAGCCGCGATAGCTCTCGAAGAAGGTGCGCAACATCAGCATCAGCTTTTCCCGATCGCGCGGGTTGTCCAGCGTCGCCGGGTTCAGCTTTTGGTTGAGCAGCACGCCGCCGAGGATTGCCTCGGTAGGCAACTTGGCGAGCGAATTGAACACCGCGGTCGGCCCCAGGTGGTCGGTGCCGGACGCCGGGCTGGCGCCTTCCGCCAGCGGCTGGTGCGCCTTGCGCCCATCCGGGGTGGCGAGGGTGGCGGCGCCGAAGGGCACGTTGGCCGAGATAGACGAGGTGCCGGCGTAGTAGCCGCCGCCTATCGGCCCGCGGCCGAAGCGGGTGTTGCGATACTGCTTCAGTTCGTCGATGTAGGTTTGGTAGGCGCGCACCAGCAGCCGATCGACCTCGTCCACGTCGTTGCCGTATTTGGGCGCGGCGTTGAGCAGCCGCTGGCGCAGCTGTTCGCCATCCAGCCCGGCGAAGTCGTCGGCCAGCGCCGCCGCCAGCCGCTGCTGGCCGATCGCCCCTTGCTCGAACACCAGTTTGCGCACCGCCGCCAGGCTGTTGCCGAGGTTGGCGATGCCGACCTGCAGGCCGGAAACCCAGTCGTACTTGGCGCCGCCTTGCTTGATGCTTTTGCCGCGTTCGATGCAGTCATCCACCAGCGCGGAACAGAGAATATCGTGGGCGTTCTCCTCCAGCACGCTGTCCACCACGCATTCGATCTCAATTGACTTGCGCGTGTAGTAGCGGATTTGTCGGTCCCAGGCGGCCATCACCTGCTCGAAATCGGCGAAGTTTCCTTTGGACAGCGCCTGTTCCTGCGGCAGGAAAATCTGCCCGGAGGTGGCGTCGCGGCCCTGTTCCAGCGCCGCCAGCAGCACGCGGGCAAAGTTGATGAAGCTCATGCCGGTGCAGCGATAGCCCCATTTGCCGCCGACGGCGGTCTCGATGCAGCCGATGGCGGCATAGTCGTAGGCGTCCTGCGGTTCAACCCCCAGCTTGATGAACTCGGGAATGACGATTTCGTCGTTGTTGAACGCCGGCATGCCGAAGCCGCAGCGGATCACCTGCACGCAGGCGTCGAGGAAATCGGCGCTCATTCCTGCGTGGTAACGCACGCTGAGGTTGGGTTGGGTGGAGCGCAGGCGGCCGCAGGATTCGAGAATGGCGTAGGACAGCGGGTTAACCGCGTCGCACGGCCGGCCGTCGAGCAGCTTTTGGCCGCCGATGGTGACGTTCTGGTACAGCGGGCTGCCGGCGGAGGCCTTGGAGTGCGAGCCGGAGCGGATCTTGTTGACCTCCAGCAGCTTCAGCCAGCAACTGTGCAGCAGCTCGATGGCGTCTTCCCGCGCCAGGTTCTGCTCCAGCTCGACGTCGCGCCGATACCAGGGATAGAGATATTGGTCGAGGCGGCCGAAGGAAACCGAATGGCCGTTGGATTCGATCTGCAACGTCAGCTGGATGAAATAGCACAGCTGCAGCGCCTGCCAGAAGGTGTGCGGCGGGCGATGGGCGATCAGATCGCAGTTGTCTGCGATAGCCAGCAGCTCGGTGCGCCGCCAGTCGCGGGTTTCGCGCTGCGCCATGTCGCGCGCCAGGTGAGCGAAGCGCAGTATGTGTTCGCTCAGCGCCGCCAGCACGATGTCGATGGCGTTGAGAAACTGCGCTTTATGCAGATCTTCCCACTCGGTCAGGCGCAGGCGGCTGCGGCGCGCGTTCACCTTTTCACGCAGGCCGTCGAGGCCTAGTTCCAGCAGCAGCGGGAAGTTGACCGCCAGGTGGGCGTCGCCGGAGGTCATGTTGCCCTCGGCCTTGATGATGCCGGTGGCGAGCAGCGCCTTCTGTTCGTCGGTAAACATGCCATAGCAGCGATCCTGCACCGTTTGGCCGCGCCACCAGGGGCAAAGACGGTGCAAAATCGCCTTGTTCTCTTCGCTGACCGAGAAGCCGGCGCCCGGCCGGTCGGCCAACTGGTCGATCTCGTTTTCTATCCAGCCGACGGTGTATTCGGGGAAGATCGGCGCGGCGCGCAGCTCGCTGGCCTGGTTGCCGACGATCAGCTCGTCGTTGGCGATCCAGATGCTGCGCTTCGCCAGATGGTTGGCCAGCGCCAGCGCGCGGCGCACCGGCAGCGGCCGATCCTGATGCTGTTGATAGGCCTCGGTATAGTGCTGAGCGCGTTCGGTGCACACCGGCGGTTTGACGATGTGAATCAGCGCGTTCTTATGCGCCTGGATGCGGGCGCTGAGGGTGGTCAAATCCAACGTAGTCATGGCGTTATCCTCGCAAAATGGCGCTCAGGCCTTTGGCGCCGGCGTACGCTTCGGCGAAGGCCAGCAGATCGGGCGCGTCCAGCGGCGTGCGGGCGGCGCGGTAAGGTTCGCCGAGCAGGTGATACTTGTTGATGCCCAGCGTGTGGTACGGCAAAAAATGGATCTCCGACACGCCGATCTCGTCGGCGGCGAAGTCGACAATCGCGCGGACAGAATGGCGATCGGCATTGAAATCGGGGATCAGCGGCACGCGCACGGTCATTGGCACGCCGTGCGCCGCCAGCCGGCGGAAATTGTTCATCACCCGACGGGCGGAGCCGCCGGTCCAGGTTTTGAAACGCGCTTCATCGGTGTGTTTGAGATCGGCCAACAGCAAATCCAGCCAGGGCAACGAAGGGGCGATGTAACGCCACGGAACGTGCAGACAGGATTCGACAGCGGTGTGGATGCCGGCTTCGCGGCCGCGCCGCAGCAGCTCCGCCGCGACCTCCGGCTGCATAAAGGGTTCGCCGCCGGACAGCGTTACACCACCGCCGCTGCGCAGGTAGAAAGGCTTATCCCGCATCACCTCGGCCATGATATCGTCGAGGTTGACCGCGCTGCCGCACAGGCTGAGCGCGCCGGTCGGGCAGGCGGCGGCCAGCGCCGCATAGTCGTCTGCGCTGATGGCTTCGCGCCGCAGCGTCAGCGCGCCCTCGTCACGCTGCAGGCCTTGCGGGCAGCGCTCGGCGCACAGCGTACAGCCGCTCAGGCACAGGCGTTCGTCAAACAGCAGATCCGCGTGGCGCGAGCGGCTTTCGGGGTTCTGGCACCAGCGGCAGCTCAGCGGGCACCCTTTTAAAAAGACCACGCTGCGGATACCGGGGCCGTCATGGGTCGAGTAGCGCTGCAGATTGAAGAACATGAGTCACCCGTTTGGCGTTGCTGAATCTTTCGTCATTAAAGGTGTTTCGAATGAAAGTTGAATTGATTTTGGTCAAAGGTTGACGGGGTTTTTGCCCTATGATGATCAGAGTTTGAATCCGCCCACAGAACATGACACAGGAGTCCGTGATGGAGCTTTATCTCGATACCGCCGATGTGACGGCGGTAAAACGCCTGGCGCGCATTCTGCCGCTGCACGGCGTCACCACCAACCCAAGCATCGTGGCGAAGGAAGGCAAGCCGATCTGGGAAGTGCTGCCCGCGCTGCGCGACGCCCTCGGCGGCACCGGCAAGCTGTTCGCGCAGGTGATGGCGGCCGATGCGGAGCGCATGGTGGCGGAGGCCGCGCTGCTCAGCCAGCGCATACCGGGGCTGGTGGTCAAGATCCCCGCAACCGCCGAGGGGCTGGCGGCGATCAAGAAGCTTAAAACGATGTCCATCCCAACGCTGGGCACGGCGGTATACGGCGCCGGGCAGGGGCTGCTGGCGGCCTTGGCCGGGGCGGAATACGTGGCGCCTTACGTCAATCGGGTGGACGCGCAGGGCGGCGACGGCATCGAAATGGTGCACGAGCTGCAGCAGCTGCTGAGCCTGCACGCGCCGTCGGCGCAGGTGCTGGCCGCCAGCTTCAAAACGCCGCGCCAGGCGCTGGAATGCCTGCTGGCGGGCTGCCAGGCCATCACGCTGCCGGTGGATGTGGCGGAGCAGTTCCTCAGCGCGCCGGCGGTGCAGGCCGCGGTCGAGAAATTCGAACAGGATTGGCAGGGGGCGTTCGGCAGCAATTTGCTGGGCTGATAGCTGTCCGTCTCGTTTACTGATTTTCCTCCCGATCGACAATTAATTTTAAAGGATGGCGCATCATGGCGTCATCCTCCCGCCGTTTCGCCATTCTTCTCATGCCCGCCGCCTTCCTTATGGTTTTGTCAATCGCAGTGCCATAAAGCTGTTGATTTTTCCCCCTCGAAGCTCATAATTCGCCCAAGAGTGAGTTTTATTTACATTAATTTACTTAACTTATGATTTTGACCAAATAGATAACTATAAGTAACGGTGAGGAGCCAAGGATGCGCTCAGATTCAGATACTGCTCGTGCTTTACTTTATTCTATCCGCTGCGGGCTGTCGGGATTATTGATCGGCGTCGTACCCCTGTTTTCCGCTTCGGCGTCTACCAGCGATGGAATGGCGTCCATTGATGCCCGCGAACAGCAGCGCCAGCAGGAGCGCGAGCGCGCCCTGCAACAGCAAAATGCCCCACAGGCCGATGCGCGCCTTTCCCGTCCCGACGTTGTGCTGCCCGATTACCCAACCGATGAACGCCCTTGCTTCATCATCAATCGGCTAACGTTGGTCGGCGAGTCTGCCGATCGCTTTCAATGGGCGTTGAACGCCGCGGCGGATGCCAGGGGCCGCTGTCTGGGTAGCCAGGGCATTGTGCTTGCCATCAACAAGGTACAAAACGCCATACTGGCCAAGGGCTATGTCACCACACGCGTGATGGCGCAGGAGCAGGACTTGACCACGGGCGTATTGACGCTGACGCTGCAGCCGGGGCGTATCGGTGACATCCGCTTTGAGGAGCCGGTCTCCTGGCGTGGGCGGCTGTGGAACGCTATTCCGGCCTCACGCGGTGATATCCTCAACTTGCGTGATATCGAACAGGGGCTGGAGAACTTCAGGCGGGTGCCCAGCGCCAATGCCGATATTAAAATCGTACCCGGCGCCGAGGACGGAACCAGTGACCTGCAGGTCAACTGGCACGAAGGGCGCCCGGTGCGGCTCAGCCTGGGGCTGGACGACAGCGGCTCCAAAAGTACCGGGCGTTATCTCGGTTCGGCCACTCTGGCTATCGATGCGCCGTTTGCACAGAATGACCTGTTTTACGCCAACATCGGCAAGGATGTGTTTCAGCACGGGCCGTTCGGCAACCGTTCACATACGCTGAACTACTTTTTCCCGGTGGGATATTGGGCTTTCTCGGCCAATTACAACGACTACACCTATCACCAGAACATCCCCAACGCCAATGAGGTGCTGCGCTACAGCGGCAAGAGCGACAACATTCAGTTGACCGTCTCCCGGTTGCTGTACCGCGACCAGTCGCACAAGTTAACGCTCAACCTGCGCGGCTACCGCAAGCACTCGACTAACGCCGTGGACAACGTTGATATTGTGTCGCAAAAACGTCGGACCGCCGGCTGGGAGCTGGGGCTGAATCAGCGCAGCTACTTCGGTACCACTACGCTGGACGCCAATATCAACTGGCGCCGCGGCACCGGCGCATTCAATGCCCTGCCTGCCCCGGAAGAGTCGCGTCATGAAGGCAGCGCACGTACCGGCATTTTGCTCGGCGACCTGGGCATCAATCAGCCGTTCTCCTGGGGCGTTCAGCCCTGGCGGGTATATACCAGCGTAAGAGGCCAGTGGAGCCCGAACGCGCTGACGCCGCAGGAGCGGATGGCCATTGCCGGGCGTTACACGGTGCGTGGCTTTGACGGCGAACAGATGCTGTCCGGCGAAAAGGGCCTGCTATGGCGCAATGAAATCGCCTGGAACGTGTTTTCTCGCGGGCATGAATTGTATCTGGCCGCCGACTACGGCCGGGTGGACGGCCCAAACACCCGCCACTTGGTTGGCCATCAATTGGCGGGCAGCGCGCTCGGCGTGCGCGGCGCGCTGTGGGGGCGATTCAGCTATGACCTGTTTGCCGGCGTTCCGCTCTACAAGCCTGCGGGGTTCCACACCTCAGGCGCGACCGCGGGTTTTAGCGTAAATCTGGAAATCTGAACATCGCGATACCGGCAGCGTTGCTGCGCTGATCTGAACGGACTGACTTTTCTCACGGATGTGACCTATGAACAAACATTGCTATCGCCTTATCTTCAGCCGCACCCACGGGGAGTTGCGGGTGGTGTCCGAACTGGCCCGCAGCTGCAGCAGCGAGCCGGGGCAGCGCATCGGTTCAGGAATAACAGGTGGAAGTCGTCTGTGGGTCACCGTGCGTCGGTCAGTGTGGCTGCTTGGGCTGTTGATGTTCGCCGGCCCCGTCATGGCAGACGGCATTGTCGCGGACGGCGGTGCCAATCCTTCCCAGCGGCCGGAGGTCATCACTACCCAGAACGGCTTGCCGCAGGTCAACATCACCGCCCCCAACCAGGCTGGGGTTTCACATAATCAGTATCAGCAGTTCGACGTCGACGCCAAAGGCGCCATCCTCAACAACTCGGCGGTGATGACCGCGACCCAGATGGCCGGGATGATCCAGGGTAACCCTAATCTCAATCCCAATTCCGCGCCGGCTCGCGTCATCCTCAACGAAGTCAACAGCAACAATCCCAGCCAGCTGCGCGGTTTTATGGAAGTGGCCGGCGGCAAGGCGCAGGTGATTGTGGCCAACCCCGCCGGCATTGTCTGCAACGGCTGCGGCACCATCAACGCTGGGCGCATGACGCTGACCACCGGCAAACCGCAACTGAACGCCGATGGCAGCGTGGCGGGCTACCAGGTCGAGCGCGGCGTGTTGCGCATCGAGGGCGGTGGGCTCAACGGCGATACCCGTCATGATACCGAGTACGTCGACATTCTGGCGCGCGCGGTGGAGGTCAACGCCGGCGTCTGGGCTAAAGAAGGCGTGACGCTGGTGGCCGGTCGTAACCGCGTGAGCGCGGACGGTAAAACCGCCGCGCCGCTTTCGGACGACGGCAGTGCCAGGCCTGAGCTTGCCATCGACATGGGGCAGATGGGCGGCATGTACAGCGGCAGTATCCGCATGATCGGCACCGAAGCCGGCGTCGGCGTGCGTAACCAGGGCGGACAGGTCCGGGCGGGCAAAACGCTCACCGTGAGCAGCGAAGGCAAGCTCAGTTGGCGCTCTGATGCGCCGGATGCGGCCACCCAGGCCGGCGGCGATATTCAATTGGCGGCAAAAGGCGACATCGAGACGCACGGCAAAGTGTATAGCGGTGGCCAACTGGCCGTGCAGAGTCGCGAGGGAATGTTGACGCAGTCCGGTACGCTGGCGGCGGCCGGGAATGTGCACCTGAACGCCGCGCGCGGCATCCAAAGCAGCGGCCACCTGCTGGCGGGCAGTAATGTCGAAAGCGCGCTGGTCCATGATGCCAATCTGCAGCTTGATAGCCAGGGCGATATCCGCGCCAGTGGCAGTCTGCTCGGTAAAAAGAACGTCAACGCGTCCGGGCGCCGGGTGGATATCAGCGGCGCGCAGGTTGCGGCCGGCCGCACCGCGCTGGCGGCCCGCGAGGGCGGCGTGGCCTTGCGCCAGTCCACCGTAGACAGCGGTGAGCTGGCCGTGAGCACGAAGGGAAATGTGGATGCGCAGCAGGCCAAGGTCAAGGCCGGGCGCTGGGCGGTCGATGCTGACAACCTGTTCAACCAACAGGCTACCTGGTCTCAGACCGGTGATGGTGAAAGCCGTTTCACCCTGGCAGGCGCGCTGGATAACAGTGACGGCACCATCGAGACGCAGAGCCTCCGGCTTTCGGCCGGTCAGTTAGTCAATCAGCGCGGTCGCCTGGTGGCGTTGGGGGAAACGGCGCAGCACTGGCGAGTGGGTGGCCTGCTCGACAATGGCGGTGGCACGATGGGCAGCAACGGAGCTCTTCGCCTCGACGCCGGCCGCCTCGATAACCAGCGCGGCACGATAAAAACCCAGGCGGGGCTCACGCTCCATGCTGATGGCGCGGTGAATAATGCCGGCGGCAACCTGCTGGCGGGGAACGGCCTGGCGCTTGAGGCAGGTAGCGATCTGAATAACCAGTCCGGCACCCTGAGCGGCGATGACGTGCGTCTGGCGGTACAACGGCTGGATAACGCGCAGGGGCAGGTCATCGGCCAGGGAAATCTCGAAATGACGGCCGGCCGCCTGGATAACCAACGCGGCCTGATTGGCGCCGGCAAGGCGCTGAATGTGCACGCCGGCGACTGGGACAACCGTGGCGGCACGGCGCAAGGTGAAACGGCCGTCACGGCAACGGCGAGCAATCTCAACAACGACGGCGGTAAGCTGCTTTCAGGCCATACATCAACCCTGCAGACCTCGGGCAACGCCACCAACCGCGGCGGTGAAATCAGTGCTACGGTGCTGACGGTGCAGTCAGACCGTCTCGACAACAAGCAGGGCAAGGTGATTGGCCGACAACGGCTTAACCTGCATGCCCGTCAGGGGCTGGACAACACGCAGGGGCTGCTGGGCGCCGATGAGATGCTGACGGTGAGCAGTGAGGGCGAGCTGAGCAATCATCACGGTAGGGTGCAGGGGAATGGGCAAACCACGGTGTCAGCGCGAGACATCCGCAACGAGGCCGGCAAGCTGCTGGGCGGACAGAGACTCTCTCTCACTGCGTCGGGTGTGCTTGGCAACCGCGAGGGGGAAATCAGCGGCGAGTCGCTCACGCTAACGGCGCAGCGCCTCGATAACGCTCAGGGCAAGGTGGTCGCCAGGCAGGATGCGAACCTGACGGCGAAGCAAGGGTTGAGCAACGCCGCCGGCTGGCTTGAAGGCGGCAGCGCACTCGCCGTCAACACCGATGGCGATTGGGACAATCAGGGCGGCACCGCACAAGGTGGCCGGCAGGTCACCGCCAACGCGCAGTCGCTCGACAATACCGGCGGGCGGCTGCAGTCCGGCGGAGGCCTGACGCTGGATGCGACTGGCAATATCCTCAACCGTTCCGGCAAACTGACCGCGCAGCAGGCCCTTGCCGTTAACGGCGGAGCAGGCAGCCTGTTCGATAATGACGGCGGCTCCCTGCAGAGCGGCGGCGATCTGTCTCTGCAGGGAGGCCAGTTGACCAACCGCGCCGCAGGGGTGGTGCTGGGCGGCCAGGCGCTTTCTCTGAATCTGGCGGGGGGCTGGGATAACCAAAACGGCACCTTGACCGGCAATGGCCGCACGCAGGTGCGCGCCGCCAGTCTGCTCAATGCTCAGGGCGCCATCAACGCGCTGGATAGCCTGGACATGCAGTTCACCGGCATACTGGATAACCGCCAGGGGCGTGTTTTCAGTCAATCGTCTCAGGTGTTGCAGGCACAGGATATCGTCAACACGCAGGGCTGGATGGGCAGCCTGGGGAGCTGGCGGGCCATCAGCGGCGGTTTTGACAATACGCAGGGCAGCGTACAGAGCCGGCAGGAAACACAGCTTACGGCTGACTGGTTGGATAACGCCCGGGGCGTGATGCAATCGGCGCAAAACCTGGCGCTGCGCATCAAACAGGATATCGATAACCGCAGCGGTAAGGTCTCGGCGCAGGGGCAACTGACCGTACAAGGGGCCGCTGACGGCGAGCACGCCGGCGCCATCAATAACACCGGCGGCGAATGGCTGGCGGGCCAGGCGCTGACTATCGCCGCCCGCAGCCTTGATAACGTCCAGGCGGGGCAACTCTACAGCCAGAAGCAGCTGCGGCTCAATTTGAACGGCGGGCTGGACAACCGCGGCGGGAAAATACAGGGCGGCGATGCGCTGGCGCTTGATGCGCAGGCGCTGAATAATGCCGGCGGGACGATAGACGGCCAGCAACGCGTGGCGCTGCGCATTCTTGGTTTGCTGGAAAATACCGGCGGTGCAGTGCGCAGCAATGGCGGGCAAGAGGTGTCGGCCGCCGGTATCAATAATACACGCGGCGTATTCAGCAGCCGCGGCGGCATCGCGGTGGCATCAAAGCAGCTGGATAATACCGGTGGTACGCTCATCAGTCAGGGGGCGGGCACCTACCGACTCGACCGGCTTAACAATCAGCATGGCAAGGTGCACAGCGGCGACGCGCTCACGCTTGAGGGGGCGCAGGTCAACAACCGGGGTGGGCAATTAGTGTCAACCCAGGGGCTGGCGCTCAAGGCCGGGACGCTCGATAACAGCGGTCAGGGCACGCTCAGCAGCCAGGCGGAACTGGATGTGCAGGCCGAGCGCCTGAACAATCGCGATGGCGGGTTGATACTGAGCACCACGCGCACCGATATCACCTCTCGTGATATCGACAATACCGCAGGCCGCCTGCAGAGTAGCGGCCAGATGACCCTCTCGGGGGTCACGCAGCTGGACAACCGCCAGGGGCGGATCCTGGCCAACGGCAACCTCAATATCAATACTGACCGGTCACGGACCGACTCGCCGCTGGCGCTGCTCAACCAGGGCGGGCGAGTGGAGAGCGCCGGGCAACTTACCTTGCATGCGCGTACCTTGGATAATCAGAACGGTACCCTGCTGGGGCTGCAGGCGCTGACGCTGTCCGCGCAGCAGGACTACACCCATCAGGCCGGCGAAACGATCAGCAGTAACGGTACGGTGACGTTCTCCCTGAGCGGCGCCTTCACCAACCTGGCGGATTGGTTGCTGCCCGGCAAGCTGGCGCTCCATGCGGCCAGCATCACCAATCCGGCGGCGCTGGTGGGCAAAACGCTGCAGCTGACGACCGGAGCCTTGCAAAACACCGGGCGCCTTGAGGCGGACAGCATGGCGCTGAACGTCGATACCCTGGACAACGCCGCGGCGCTGATGGGCGACGACATCACCGTGAACGGGCGCATTATCGACAACCACGGTGCGCCTGCGGTGATGGCGGCGACCCACAGCCTGACGGTGCAGGCCGGTGAGCGGCTGACCAACCGGGAGGGCGCGCTGATTTACAGCGCCGACCGTCTGCACCTGCACAGCGATGACCTGATTGAAAACCGGGCCAGCTTTATCGAAGCGGACGGTGACGCCACCGTGGAAGCGCGTCGCCTGAACAACCTGCGCGAAGGGCTGGTGATTGAGCGTAACGCCGAGAAGAGCGACTACAAATGGCACCGCTACAACTACTACTGGCGCTCCTACGGTTCAAAGGTCAATCCCGATAAAATCACCATGGCGCCGACCACCCAACAGCTGACCTATCAGGATGACGCGGCGGCGCAAACCAACCGCTACGGCACACTGCTGGCCATTGATGCGGCGGGCAAGCGCGCACAGGTGCGGGTCAAGGACAATAAGGGCCAATTGACCGACCTGTGGGTCAACTACCTGGCGCTCAAGCCGAATGCCGATGGCAGCTATGCGATGACGTTCTATGAAACGCGTGGGGGCAATCAGCTGGCGACCATTCCGACGCCTTATCAAAACGGCTTCCATTGGGAGCACGACTGGACGCAGGTGATGACCTGGGATCCCGAAAAGCATGTCGATATCGACAGCGCGCCGTTCATCACCGATTACAACAACTTCCGCGAACGTACCGAGAGCGGCACGGTGACGCGCGACAAGCTGGTGAGTGAGGGGATCGGCGCGCGTATTCTGGCCGGCGGCAACATGGTGCTGCGCATCACGGGAACGTTGCTCAATGACGCCAGCGTCATTACGGCCAACGGCAACCTGACGCAGGACGGCGGCGGCAGCGTGGACAACCGCGGTTACTCGGTTAACGAGCGGCGTCAGGCGGCTATCGTTGACCATTATGACAAGGACACGCATCACTGGTACCCCACGTTCAACCGGGACGAAACCACGGCGCTGGCGACCGTTGACGGGCTGATCACCGGCAATGGCACGGTCACCATCAACGGAGCCCGTATCACCAACACCACGGTCAATCAGGCGCAAATCAGTCAACTGGATGCGGCGTTAAAGGCGGTGGATGCCGAACGCGCCGAGCTTGAGCGCAATCCGCTGGCCTTCACGGTAGAGGGCGCTGCCCGACCTGACGGCGATACGACGCTGGCGCCGGGCGAGCAAATGACAAGACCGGGCGCCACGCCGTCCTCGCCGCTGGGGCGCCCACTGCTGCCGTCTGAGCTGGCGCTGACGCAGTTACAGCATCTGGGCAATGTGGCCACCGCCATCCCCAATAACGGCTTGTTTAGTCAACATACGGCGATCGGCAGCCCGTTCCTGGTGGTAACCGATGAACGCTTTACCCGCCGCGACAACTTTATCAGCAGCGACTACATGCTCGAGCGCGTAGGGTATGACCCCGCGCAGGCCCATAAGCGCCTGGGGGACGGCTTTTACGAGCAGCGTCTGGTGCGCGAGCAGGTGCTGGCGCTGACCGGCAAACCGTCCGTCAAGGGCTGGGATGCGATGGAGCAGTACCAGCAACTGATGAACAACGGCAGCAAAGTCGCCCAGGACTTCCATCTGGTGCCGGGCGTGGCGTTGACGCCGGAGCAGATTGCGGCGCTGCAACAGGATATCGTCTGGCTGGTGAGCGAGACGGTGCAAACGGAAGGCGGCCCGCAAACGGTGTGGGTGCCGAAGGTGTATCTGGCACAGACTACGCTGCGCCTGACCGGCGATGGCGCGCTAATTGGCGGCGGCGACCTGCAACTCTCGGCAAACAGCATCACCAATGCCGGCAACCTGTTTGCCGAAAAAGCCCTGACGGTTGACGCCGGGCAGTTCCTGCATCAGGGCGGCGACGTCAGGGCAGGCAGCATTGACGTGCAGGCAGACAGTCTGGCCATGAGCACTAACCTGCAGGACGCGCTGCGCCAGGCGACCATGAGCGCCGGCGACATTCGCCTGCGCGGCACCGATATCACGCTCACCGGAGCGAAACTGGATGCGACCGATACGCTCAGCCTGAGCGCGCGTAACGATCTGACCATCACCGCCGCGAAAAGCAGCCATACCGCCGATCTTGAGGTTATCTCCGGTTCAATGGGTAACCGCACCCGCGGCGGCACGGAAGCGGCAGGCTCCCGGATGGCGCACGTCAGCGGCGAATGGCAGCAGGCTCTGGGGAGTGAGCTTAACGCCGGCGGCAACCTCACGCTCAATGCCGGGCGAGACGTCACGTTCACGGGCAGCCAGGCCAGCGCCGCCGGCAGCACCCGCGTGCAGGCCGGCGGCGATATCAACATCAGGGCCGAAAGCACCACCAACACCACGCACCTGGACGCCAACAGCCGTACTTCATCAGTCAGCAACGACCGCCAGGAAGAGCGCCTGACAGTAAGCGCACTCGGCGGAGACCAGGGCGTCACCCTGGTGGCGGGCAACCGCCTGTTGGCCGAAGGCGCGCAGATTGACAGTAAAGAGGGGCGTATTGGCGTCAGCGCGCGGGACGTGACCATTAAAGACGCGCGTACCCGCACGCAAGATCTGGACAGCGAAAACAAGCGCGAAGGCAAAACCAAGAGCCATCGCGAAGAGCAAACCGAGCGCGAAATCAGCACCGGCAGCACCTTCAGCGGGCGCGAGGGTGTGACCGTGATCGGGCGTGAAGGCGACGTCACGGTTACCGGCAGCGCCCTGCACAGTGACCAGGGCGCCATCGCCCTGCAGGCGAAGCAGGATGTGACCCTCAATACCGCCACCGAACGCGAGTCGGCCCTCAGTGAAGAGCGGTCACAGAAAAAAGGTTTCCTGAAAAAAAGCAGTAGCCACAGCATGGCGCATGACGCCACCACACGCGAGAAAGGCAGTCTGCTCAGCGGCAACAGCGTCAGCGTCAGCGCCGGCAACGATCTGACGGTCACCGGCTCGGCCATTGCCGCCGACCAGGACGTGAACCTGCAGGCCGGCCGTAACGTCGACATCGGCGCGGCCACCGAGACCGACACGCATTACCGGCTGGAAGAGAAGAAAAAAAGCGGCCTGCTGGGCAGCGGCGGCATCGGCTTCACCATTGGCAAACAGTCGAGCAAACACGAAATCGACGAGAAAGGCCGGACCCAAAGCCAAAGCGTCAGCACCGTCGGCAGCAGTCAGGGCAGCGTCAACGTCACGGCGGGCAACCAACTGCACATCGGCGGCGCCGATCTGGTGGCGGCCAAGGATCTGGCTCTTACCGGCGACAGCGTGACTATCGATCCCGGCGTTGATGCGCGCACGCGTAAAGAGACCTACGAGCAGAAGCAGAGCGGCCTAAGCGTGGCGCTGTCGGGCACCGTGGGCGGCGCACTCAACACCGCCGTCAGCTCGGCGCAGCAGGCGCGAAAAGAAGGCGATGGGCGCCTGAACGCGCTGCAAAACACCAAGGCGGCGCTGTCCGGCGTGCAGGCTGCACAGGCCTGGGAGCGGGATAATGCGCTGACCGCCTCGGCGGAGGCGAAAAACGCCGCTGCCGGCTTGCAGCCGGGGGACGAAGGTGCGGCGCAGGGCGCCACCAATACGGTGGGTATCAGCGCCTCCTACGGCAGCCAATCGTCGAAGAGCGAAACCCGCACCGACAGCCGCCAGTCGCAGGGCAGCACGCTCACCGCCGGGCAAAACCTGTCGATAACGGCGAGCGGCAAGAACCACAACGCGCAAAGTGGCGATATCGTCGTCACCGGCAGCCAGCTGAAAGCGGGCAAAGATCTGTCGCTCGATGCGGCGCGGGACATTACCCTGCAGTCGGCGCAGAACCGCGAAAGCACCGTCGGCAAAAACAGCAGCAAAGGCGGCAACGTCGGTGTCGGCATCGGCGCAGGCTCTGGCGGTTATGGCATCAGCGTCTCGGCCGGCGTCAATGCCGGCAAGGGGCATGAGAACGGCAACGGCCTGACGCATGCCGAAACCACCCTGGATGCCGGCAGTAATCTCAAGGTGACCAGCGGCCGCGACACCCGGCTTACCGGCGCGCAGGCCAGCGGAGAAAAAGTCACCGTCGACGTGGGCCGTAACCTGGCGCTGGAAAGCCAGCAGGACAGCGACCGTTATGATGCCAAACAGCAAAACGCCAGCGCGGGCGGCAGCTTCACCTTCGGCTCGATGACCGGCTCAGCCAACGTGAGCGCCAGCAAGGACAAACTGCACAGCAACTTCGACTCGGTAAAAGAGCAGACCGGGCTGTTTGCCGGCCAAGGCGGGTATGACGTCAAGGTCAAAGAACATACCCAGCTCGACGGCGCTGTGATTGCAAGCCAAGCTGACAAGGAGAAAAACCGCCTCGATACCGGCACTTTGGGCTGGACGGACATCCACAACCAGGCGGACTACAGCGCGACGCACAGCGGCGGGTCATTCAGCACCGGCGGGCCGGTGGGCAAGGATCTGCTGACCAACATGGCCGGCGGCATGCTGTCGGGCGCCAACCACAGCGGGCACGCCGAGGGCACGACAAAGGCCGGGGTTAGCGAAGGTACGCTGATAGTTCGCGACACCGGCAAACAGCAGCAGGATGTGGCGCAGCTGAACCGGGATACCGAGCATGCCAACGCCGGCAGCATCAGCCCGATATTCAACAAGGAGAAGGAGCAAAACCGGCTCAAGCAGGCGCAGTTGATTGGGGAGATTGGCGGCCAGGCGATGGACGTCATCCGCACGCAGGGCGATATCGCCGGGCTGAAGGCACAGAAAGACCCGGCGGCGCTGGCGCAGGCCAGGGAACAGCTTGAGAAGAGCGGCAAACCAACGAACGAAGCGGCGGTGATGCAGCAGGCATACGACAACGCGATGCGGCAATACGGCACCGGCAGCGACCTGCAGAAGGCGGCGCAGGCGGTAACGGGGGCGCTGACGGCACTGGCGGGCAATAACCTGGCGGGTGCGCTGGCGAGCAGTGCCTCGCCGTATCTGGCGACGGAAATCAAGAAACTGACCACCAATCCGCTGACCGGTGAAGTCGACGTTGCTGCCAACACAATGGCGCATGCAGTGCTGGGCGCGGTGACGGCGCAGTTGAACAACCAGTCGGCCGCGGCAGGGGGACTGGGCGCGGGGGGCGGTGAACTGGCGGCGCGCTACATTGCCGGGCAGCTGTTCCCGGGCAAGACGGCGCAGCAGCTGAGCGAAAGTGAGAAACAGCAGGTGAGCGCGCTGAGCCAGCTGGCCGCAGGGCTTGCAGGCGGGCTGGCGACGGGGGATACTGCGGGAGCGGTGACCGGCGGGCAGGCAGGGAAGAATGCGGTAGAGAATAACTCGTTGTCAGGAGATAAGGCGCGGGAGTCTGTTAAACAGGCCGCCGAGTCTCTGAAAAATCAGGTTAGGGAAAAGCTGGGTGAAGGCACCACTTCTGCTATCGCGAACGCCATTATCAATGGCCTTGCTGATACAGGTGATGCTGCACTAGGCTCGGCGGACTACGCCGCTGATGCTGCAATGGCACTGGCTTCATGTGCTGCGGGCGACAGCTACTGCAGCAAGGCGATGAGCGACCTGGCCGGGAAGAATCAGGCAGTGGCGGATACCGTTACTGCCCTGATGCAAAGTGAAACCTGGTCAGCGGTGAAAGACACGTTAGTTCAGGCATCTGAAGGGAATCAGGCAGCGCTGGAAGCAACAGGAGGGTTGATTGCTGGAATCATCCTTCCAGGTAAGAAAGTTCCATATGTTCCTAATGCTGGCTCTGTCGGAAATATGGGGGAGTTCTTTAAGCAGGCTGGTTTTGGTGTCTTGGCAAAAGATAGTTCACAGAAAACAAGCAAAATTTATCAAGGACAAACAGTTTATAAAGCTTCTAGTAACATCAGTGATGAGATCCGTAAGGGAGATCAATTTTATCTGGATGCTAGCCATAAAAATCATCTTGAAGTTTTTGATAGCAAAGGTAACTTTAGAGTTGTTTTAAATCTGGATGGCTCAGTTAATGTAGATAAAACAAAAAGTGCTGCTACTGAAGGACGGAAATTA